>DATBIK010000039.1:0-3522 GCA_036556985.1 Candidatus Limnocylindria bacterium
GCGTTCTCCGGCACGATGACGAGCTGGATGCGGTGCTGCTTTTTCGCCCCGAACAGGTAGTCGACGAGCAGCTGGACCGCCTCGCTCACGTAGCCGCGCCCGGCGAACGCCTCGTCGTAGAGCTGGTAGCTCAGCTCAAAGGCGTCCCAGTAGCCGACGGGCTTGAAGAACTCGATATGCCCCGCCATCTCGTCCGCAGGGGTGATGATGAGGAGCGTCCCCTCCTCGCGCTCCCAGAGGCCGGTCTCGGCGAAGTCGCGGCGCAGCTTCGACTCCGAGGCGACGCCCAGCGGGAAGAAGGCGCCGCGGTTGGCGATGTTCGTGTGGGCGGCGTAGAAGGCGTCGAGGTCAGCCTCGCGGATCGGGCGCAGTGTGATGCGCTCCCCTCGCAGCATGGCCGTCAGCCCTCGCGGTAGATGCGATCGTGGTCGCGCACGTGGTCGTCGACGTGCAGCGCCACGTCGTCGCCCGGACCCGCGCTCTCGACGCGTGCGTGGTCGACCTCCATCGAGTCGACGGTCTGCTCCAGGTCGGTGGTGTGGCCGTGGATGTGGATCCTGTCACCGACGCGCAGCGTGTCGGTCAGCGTCACCGCCGCGACCGACAGGTGGCTGAAGTAATGCGTGACGGTCCCGATCGCCTGGTCGGGATCATGGCCCTCGGACATCGGGCGGCCTCCATGTGAACCCTCGCCGCAAGCGTGCGCCGCGGCAAGGCACTCGGTCAAGACGTCAGCGGAACATGCGCTGCTGCTTTCCGAGGGGCAGCCGCGTTTCGCGCTCCTCCTCGGCGATGACTGCGTCGACCGGATGGAGCCGCCGGGCAACGACGTTCAGCACCGCCCCTTCGACCTGGAGGATGCCGTCCACGACGAGCAGCGGGTGGCGGTGCAGCATCGCCCGGTTCTCCTGGTACACGTCCGGCCGCAGGGTGACGTTGATCATCCCCGTCTCGTCCTCGAGCGCGATGAAGACGAAGTTCTTCGCCGTCATCGGGTGCTGGACCGATACTGCCAGGCCCGCCAGCCGGATCCTGGACCGATCGCGCCGACGAGCCGCGTCGGCCACCGGGATGACGCCGCGCGCCGAGAGCCGCTCACGGAACAGCTCGACGGCGTGGGCGGTGGGCGACAGCCCCAGCTCCCGGTAGTCGGCGGCGACCTTCTCGGCGAAGGTCATCTGCGGGAGGGAGGCGCCCAGCGCGCGCTGGGCGTCATCGGTCAGGCCCAGCGCGGGACGCGCGGGGTTGGCATCCTCCATGGTCGTGCGGAGCTGCCAGAGGAGCTCGCGGCGCGGCGCATCGGTCCAGTCGAAGGCGCCGATGGCGATGAGCCGCTCCACCACCTGCTCGCCAAGCCCGGTGCGGGCCACGAAGTCGCGCACGCCGGCATAGGGACCGATGGCGCGCTCGCGCTCGAGGCGCTCGCGCGCGTCCTCGTCGATCCCCTTCACCTGGCGCAGGCCGAGGCGCAGGGCATACGTGCCGTCGGGGAGCGGGCGGGTGTCGTGCTCCCACGACGACCCGTTGACGTCCACCGGCAGCACCTTCACGCCGTGGCGCTTCGCGTCGCCGACCACGACCGCCGGCGAGTAGAAGCCCATCGGCTGGTTGTTCAGCACGCCGGCGTAGTAGTGGGTCGGGTAGTACTGGCGCAGCCAGGCGGTGTCGTAGGTGATCTTGGCGAAGGCCGCCGCGTGGGCGCGGGCGAAACCGAACTCGGCGAAGGCGGAGCACTTCGCGAAGAGCTCGTCGGCGGCCTCCTCGGTGAGGCCGGTGCGCATGGCGCCGCCCACGAAGCGGCCGCGCTCGGCCTGCATCTTGGCGTGGGAGCGGTGGCTGCCCATCGCCTTGCGGAAGATGTCCGCCTCCAACGGCGTGTAGCCGCAGACGTCGATGGCCACCTGCATGACCTGCTCCTGGTAGAGGATCACGCCCAGGGTGTCCTCCAGAATCGGCCTGAGGGAGTCGTGGAGGTAGGTGACCTCCTCCTGCCCGGCGCGTCGTCTCAGGTACGGGTGGACGGCGTTGCCCTGGACCGGGCCGGGGCGGATGATCGCGACCTGGACGACGAGGTCCTCGAAGCGCTCGGGGCGGGCCTTCGGCAGCGCCTGCATCTGGGCGCGGGACTCGATCTGGAACATGCCCACCGTGTCGGCGGCCTGGATGGTGCGGAACACGTCGGGGTCGTCGTGGGGGAGGCTGTCGAGGTCGATCCTCGTCCCCGTGTCGCGCTCGATGCGGTCGAGGCATTCGGAGACCACGCCCAGCGTGCGCAGGGAGAGGAGGTCGATCTTCACGAGGCCGAGCGCCTCGATGTCCTCCTTGTCGTACTGCGTGACCACGCGGCCGGGCATCGTGGCGCGCTCGACCGGCACGAGCTCGACGAGCGGGGTGCGGGTGACGAGCATGCCGCCGACGTGGATCCCCAGGTGGCGCGGGAAGCCGTCGATCTCGGAGCACAGGGTAAGGAGCCACTGCCACCGGTTGCGGGGCGGAGCGTGGGCAGCTGCGATAGCGGTCGAATCTTCCCAGATGTGAATGCCAGTCGGGTTCGTCGGCGAACGAGCACGGAAATCGGTTTGGAAGCTCAGATTTACCCCATTTCCAGGCCCTGATTGGCTGTCTAGCGCGATGGTGGTGCGCATATGAGAACTCGCGTCGCCGCCGCCATCGCCGCCACCAGGGTCGCCGCCGGGCAGCGCGTCCGGCAGGACGCTGGGGCGGCGGCGCTCCTCGACCGGCATGCCGCTCTCCGGGTCCACGCGCACGACGGCCGGCCGCGCGCTCGAGGGGCCGGGCGTGCCGTTGTCGCGAGGATCGGGCAGCCGCAGGTCGGCGGCCGGACCCGCCGCTCGCGCGTAGCGCTTCTGCTCCCAGCCCTCGTGCTTCACCGACACGACCGAGGTGTCGAGCACGCTGGGCCGACGCGGCGGCACCCAGCCCGATTCGCTGTACGGCCGCCCGTCGCGGTCCCCCGCCGCGTCCCGGGCTCGCGCCTCGGCATCGGCCAGGTCGGGACGCAGCGCGAGGGGTCCGACCGGCCGGTTCGACGCGTGCCAGGGCGAGTCGGAGGGCAGGCGGGCCGCGTCCCCCCGACCGTCGCGGCCGGGCGGGATGGCGACATCGGCCATGTCCACGCCGAGCTCGTCGAAGAGCCAGGCGAAGGAACCGTCCAGCGCCAGGTCACGGGCCACGTCGGAGGCGTCGCGGGTGTCGAGCGCCTTCGCCACGCGATCGACGGCGTCGAGCGGGAAGCCGAGCGCCTTGGCCACCTCGCGCACGGCGGATCGGGCTCGGTAGGTGATGACCGTGCAGACCATGGCGGCGTGGTCGGTGCCGTAGCGCTGGTAGAGGTACTGGATCACCTCCTCGCGGCGGTTGACGTCGAAGTCGATGTCGATGTCCGGCAGCGTGCGCGCCTCGTTGATGAAGCGCTCGAAGAGGAGCTTGTGCTCGATGGGGTCGACCTTGGTGATGCCCAGGCAGTAGGCCACGATCGAGTCGCCGGCGCTCCCCCGCCCC
>DATBIK010000040.1:0-3304 GCA_036556985.1 Candidatus Limnocylindria bacterium
CGACGTTGTCGAGCGCCCCCGCGTCGGTGAGCGCGTTGGCCAGGTTCAGGATCTCCTCACGGAAGAGGAAGCGCTCCTCGTGATCGAGCATCGGGTGCCTCCGGGATGAGCGAGACCCACACAGCATAGGACCGATGCCGCGGCAGCACGACGGTCGGCGGCGAATCTGCCACGTATGCCTGTGGGGCATGGTACGCAGCCCGGGCCGTCCGGCGTCCTCCCACGTCAGCACGACCGTACGCCTGGGAGGCATATCCGGCGGAACGCGACCCCATCTGGGCTCCTATCACGCCTGGTGGGCATATCTGGCGGGAATTCGCACATGCGGGGAGCCCCGGGACGGATCCCGGGGCTCCCATCGGTCCAGGAGGGCGATCGGCCTACGGGTACAGGCCGCGCAGGGTCGTCGCCTCGGCGACGCGCGAGACGGCGACCATGTAGGCCGCGGCCCGCATGTCGACCTCGCGGGTCGTGCTCATGCGGTGCACGTCGTTGAAGGCGCGGTCCATGATCTCCTTGAGGCTCTCGTTGATGCGCGCCTCGGTCCAGAAGAAGCTCTGCATGTCCTGGACCCACTCGAAGTAGCTGACGGTCACGCCGCCGGCGTTGCAGAGGATGTCCGGGATCACGAAGACGCCCTTGTCGTAGAGGATCGCATCGGCCTCCGGGGTGGTGGGCCCGTTGGCGGCCTCGGCCACGATCTTGGCCTTGACCCGATCGGCGTTCACGTGGGTGATCTGGTTCTCGAGCGCCGCGGGGACGAGGATGTCGCACTCGAGCTCGAGGATGTCGGCATTGCTGATCTCATCCGCGCCCGGGAAGCCGACGACCGTGCCGTGCTCCTTCTTCCAGGCGTTCACCTTGGCGGGATCGAGCCCGGCGCGGTTGATGATGCCGCCGCTGCTGTCGCTCACCGCGATGATCTTCGATCCCTCGTCGGCGAGCAGCGTGGCGGCAATGGACCCGGCGTTGCCATAGCCCTGGATCGCCACCGTCGCGCCCGGCAGGGGGACCTTCAGGGCGATCGAGCACTGCTGCAGGGTGAAGACCGCGCCGCGGGCGGTTGCCTCGTTGCGGCCGAGCGAGCCGCCGATGCTGATCGGCTTGCCGGTGACCACGCCCGGGATGGTGTAGCCGTGGTGCATGGAATAGGTGTCCATCATCCAGGCCATGACCTGCGCGTTCGTGTTCACGTCAGGCGCCGGGATGTCGCGGTCCGGACCGATGATCGGGCTGATCTCGGTCGTGAAGCGCCGCGTCAGCCCCTCGAGCTCCCGCTGGCTGAGCTTCTTGGGGTCGACGATGACGCCGCCCGTCCCGCCGCCGTACGGGATGTTCACCACGGCGCACTTCCACGTCATCCACATCGCCAGCGCGCGGACCTCGTCGAGGGTCACGTCCTGGTGGTAGCGGATGCCGCCCTTGGCGGGCCCGCGGCTGAGGTTGTGCTGGACGCGGTGGCCGGTGAAGACCTCCACGTGTCCGTCGTCCATGGTGACCGGAAAGTTGACCGTCAGCTCCCGCTTGGGAACGCGAAGGACCCGGCGCAAGCCCGGGTCCAGGTCGAGGAGCTCAGCGGCGTGGTCGAACTGCGCCTGGGCCACGGCCCAGATGTTCGGCGCTTCCGCGACGGTTGATTTCGTCGTGACCATCGTGGTCGTGCTCTGCCTCCATGTGTCTGATCGCACGGGCGCCTCCGCGCGCCGAGAGCGCGAAAGCAGGCCGAAGCGCGAGCTCGCCCGATTATATGCGGCTCATCCCCGACCTCCGATCCTGCCGGAAGTCATGCCAGAGCCGTGCCGATTGGCGTCGGCTCAGACGGCCTCGATCGCCATGGCCACCGCTCCTCCGCCGCCGAGGCAGAGCGTCGCCAGCCCGCGCCGGCCGCCGCGTCGCCGCAGCTCGTAGAGAAGCGTGGTCAGGACGCGCGCCCCGGATGCGCCGATGGGGTGGCCCAGCGCGATCGCGCCACCGTTGACGTTGACCCTGTCCCAGTCGAAGCCGAGGGCATTGCCATCGGCCAGCACCTGGGCCGCGAAGGCCTCGTTGATCTCGATCAGGTCGAAGTCGTCGAGCGCGATCCCCAGCCTGTCGATGAGGCGGCGCACCCCCTCGATCGGCGCCTCGAAGAGCCATTCGGGGGCGACATCGGCCTGGGCGTAGCCGGTGATGCGCGCCATGGGCTGTGCGCCGTTGAGCGCCTCTTCGGACGCGAGCACGAGGGCCGCCGCGCCATCGGTGATGCCCGGCGCGTTGCCGGCCGTGACGGTGCCGCCGTCGGGCTGGAATGCCGGGTTCAGCCTCGCGAGGGCCTCGAGCGAAGTGTCGGCACGTGGGTTCTCGTCGGTGTCGACCGTGGTCGCGCCCTTCTTGCCGGCGACGGTCACCGGCACGATCTCGTCGGCGAAGCGTCCGGCCTCCATGGCGGCGAGAGCGCGTTGGTGCGACCGCAGCGCGAACTCGTCCTGCGCCTGGCGGGTCACGTCGTGCTTCGCGGCCACGCGCTCGGCGTGGATGCCCATGTGCACGTCGCAGGTCGAGCACCACAGCCCGTCATGCACCGTGGAATCCACGATGGTCTGGTTGCCGAGCCGATACCCCGACCGCGCCCCCGGCAGCAGGTACGGACCCAGGTTCATGTTCTCCATGCCGCCCGCGACGATGACGTTCGCGTCACCAGCGCGGATGGCGGCGGCGCCGAGCATGACCGCCTTCAGGCCGGAGCCGCACACCTTGTTGATGGTCGTGGCGCTGACGCCCTCGGGCAGGCCCGCCTTCAGCGCCGCCTGGCGGGCGGGCGCCTGGCCGGCGCCGGCCTGGATGACCTGGCCCATGAACGCCTCGTCGACGGACTCCGGCGCGATGCCGGCGCGCTCGACCGCGGCGCGGATGGCGGTGGCGCCAAGCTCGGTGGCGGGGACGGTGGAGAGGCCGCCGCCGAACTTGCCGATGGGCGTCCGGGCGGCGGACAGGATGTAGGCGTCGCTCATGGCCCCATCGTACTCCGGGAGGTGCGATGGCGGTCTCGGCGCCGATTGACCACAATGGGCCCATGCGTCGCCAGAGGGGATCGCGAAGCCTGGCGGCTGCGCTGCTCGGCGCGGCCGTCCTGCTCGGTGCGGGAGGCGCACCCGGCTCGCAGGCCTCGGCTGCCGTCCCGGTCACGCCGGCGCATCGGCAAAAGGCGGCCGCGGCGGTCGTCGTGCCGGAGATCACGGTCGAAGCTGCCGGGGCGCTGGCCACGACGACGCAATTCGCGCAGGACTACCTCTTCGTCGCGCGCTACGACACCGGCAGCGGCGCG
>DATBIK010000041.1:0-55865 GCA_036556985.1 Candidatus Limnocylindria bacterium
CGCCCCGGGTCGGTGCGCTTGATGCGCTGCGGGTCGGTGACCATGCTCATCACCAGGCGGTGGATCTCGTCGGGCTCGGCGAAGATCGGGATGGTGTTCCCGGCGCTCTTGCTCATCTTGCGCTGGCCGTCGATGCCGAGCACGACCGGCGCATCGGTGAAGACGGCCTGCGGCTCGGGGAAGACTTCGCCGTAGCGGCGGTTGAAGGCGCGCACGATCTCGCGCGACAGCTCCAGGTGAGCGGCCTGGTCCTTGCCCACCGGCACGCGCGATGCCTTGTAGATGACGATGTCGGCGGCCTGCAGGACCGGGTAGGTGAGCAGCCCGTTGCTGTTCTCCTTGCCCTCGGCGCGGGCCTCCTTGTAGGTCGGGTTGCGTTCCAGCCAACTGACCGGCACGACCGTGTCGAAGATCCACATCAGCTCGGAGTGCTCCGGGAAGTCCGACTGGCGGATGATCGCGCAGCGCTCCGGGTCGAGGCCCACGGCGAGGAGGTCGAGCACCATGTCGTGGGTGAGCCGGCGCAGCTCCTCGCCGTCGTGGACGGTGGTCATGGCGTGCAGGTCGACGATGCCGTAGATCGCCTCGAACTGGTCCTGGAGCGCCACGTAGTTGACCTGCGCGCCGAGGTAGTTGCCCAGGTGCGACGCGCCGGAGGGCTGGATCCCGGAGAAGACGCGCTCCCGGGTCGCCGCCGGCTCGGACGCGGTCGAGGTGGCGAGCTCGGTCATGGGATGGCGAGTGTAGCGCTTGGTGCTCGCACCGATAATGGACCGATGTTGCCCAGCACCGACTGGACGCGCGCCGCCGATCCCGCACGCCGGATCGGGCACGGCGTCGAGGCGCACGCCACGATCGGCTCCACGAACGACCGGGCCCGCGAGGTCCTGCGTGCCTCGGGGACCGATGGGCTGGCGATCGTCGCCGAGCACCAGGACGCCGGGCGAGGCAGGCGTGGCCGGACCTGGGTCTCGCCGCCGGGCGTCAACCTCATGGTCAGCGTCGCGATCTGGCCGCGTCTCGAGCCGGCGCGGGCCGGGCTCCTCGGCCTGGCGGCCGCGCTCGCGGTGCGTGACGCGTGCGCCGAGCTCGTGCCCGACGCCCGCCTGGGCGTGCGCTGGCCGAACGACGTCGTCACTCCCGAAGGGCTGAAGGTGGCGGGGCTGCTGCTCGAGACGACGCTGGCCGAGGACCGCCTGGCCGATGCGGTCATCGGCACGGGGATCAACGTGAACTGGCCCCGCGCCGAGATGCCGGACGAGATCGCCGGGCGGGCCACCTCGCTGGCGGAGCTCGCCGGCGAGCCCGTCGACCGGGTCGCCTTGCTCGCCGCGCTGCTGAATCGGCTGGACGCCGAGATCGCCGCGCTCGAGGACGGGGCATCGCCGGTGGCGCGCCTGCGGGAGGCATCGGTCCTGGATGGGCGTGCGGTCGTGGTCGAGGTGGGGGAGGAAACGGTCGAGGGCGTCGCGGCGGGCGTCGGCGACGACGGCGCGCTCCTGCTCGACACGCCAGCCGGCCGGCTGGGCCTCAGCGTGGGCGAGGTCGTCGTCGTGCGCGACGTGCCGGTGGAGGCGGGGGCATGAGCGGACGTGCGGAGCGCGCGCCTGCGCGGCGCCTGGCGCAGCACGACGCCGACCTGGCGGCGGTGCAGGACGCACAGGCGGATCCCGCCGCCTTCGACGTCCTCTACCGGCGCTACCTGGACCGCGTCTACGCCTACGCCTTCTACGCGCTCGGCGACCACCACGACGCGGAGGACGCGACCGAGCGCACGTTCCTGGCCGCCCTCGCCGCACTCCCCGGATTCCGCGACGAGGGCGCCAGCTTCCGAGCCTGGCTGTTCCGGATCGCGCACAACACCGTCTCGAACGCGCGCCGCACGCGCCGCCGCCGCCGCACCGAGCCGCTGCCCGAGGCCTTCGACCGCCCCGCGCCCGACGCCGATCCCGCCGGCCTGGTGGCCCGCGCCGAGGAGATGCGGCGCGTCCTCGGCGCGCTCGCGGAGCTCCCCGAGGAGCGGCGGCAGGTCGTCCTCCTGCGCTTCGTCGACGGGCTGAGCGCCCGGGAGATCGGCGAGGTGCTGGGGCGCTCGCCCGGCGCGACGCGGGTCCTGCTGCACCGCGCGCTGCGCGACCTCGAGGCCCGCCTCCGCCCCTGAGCCCTCCGCGCGCCAGGCTGTAACGCATCGTTCGTCGCGGTGTTGTCATAGGATGAGCCCCCACGAGGTGTATCCCATGACGACCCGTTCGACGCCCGAGCGGCTCGACGAGGCCGTACAGACCCTGCTGGCCGGGGAGCGGCCAACCGTCGAGCCCGAGCTGCGCCCGCTCGTGCGCGTCGCCGACCTGCTGGCCGACGTCCTGCGCCCGCTGCCCGCCAGCCGCCGTTTCGAGGCGGACCTCGGCCGCCGCCTGGCCGCCGACGGCGGCCGTCGCCGCGTGACGCCGGGGCGGTTGCTCGCGGCCGGCGCCATCTCGTCGGCCGCCGTGGGCGTGACGGTCACGGCCTACGCGGTGTGGCGCTCCTCGCGGCGCACGCCGGCTCTCTCGCATCGGCTGCTGCAGCGGTAGGCGGAACCATGCGCATCAAGTTTCCCCTCGGTCGTCGCGACGCCCCCACCGACGCGTGGACGAAATGCCCGACCTGCGACTCGCAGATCTTCAACAAGCAGCTCGAGCGCAACGACCGGGTCTGCCCGACGTGCGGCCACCACTTCCGGATGAGCGTCGGCGAGCGGCTCGACCTCCTCGTCGACGAGGGCAGCTTCGTGGAGCGCGACGCGGGCCTGGCATCGGGCGACCCGCTCGGATTCCACGACCAGCAGGCCTACCCGGACCGCCTCGAGGCCAGCCGGATCAAGACCGGGCTGCGCGAGGCCGCGATCTGGGGGACGGCGCGGATCGAGGGGCAGGCCGTCGCCATCGGCCTGTTCGACTTCCGGTTCATGGGCGGCAGCATGGGCAGCGTCGTCGGCGAGAAGGTGGCCCGCTGCTTCGAGGGCGCCCTCGCCGAGCGGATCCCGGCCATCATCGTCGCCGCGTCGGGCGGGGCGCGGATGCAGGAGGGCACGCTCTCGCTCCTCCAGTTGGCGAAGACGACCGCGCCGCTGGCGCGCATGGACGTGGCCGGCATCCCGTTCATCTCGGTGCTGACCGACCCCACCACCGGCGGCGTGCTGGCCAGCTTCGCCAGCCTGGGCGACGTCATCGTCGCCGAGCCCGGCGCGCTCATCGGCTTCGCCGGCGCCCGCGTGGCGAGCGGGACGGTGGGGGAGGAGCTGCCGGAGGGCTTCCAGCGCTCGGAGTTCCTGCTCGAGCATGGCTTCGTCGACCTCGTCGTGCCGCGGGCCGAGCTGCGCGCCACGCTCGGCCGCCTGCTCCGCGCCCTCCCCGTGGCCGCGCCGGATGCGGCGTGGCCTGAGTCCGGCGAACGGGCGTGGGGCCCGATCGGCGTCCTGTCGGGCATCGCCGAGCGCCTGGGCGGGGCCGTGAGCGAGACGATCGGCATCGACGTCGAGCAGGAGGGCGCGAACGGTGCCGGTCCGGCGCCGTCCGCCCCGCGTGAGCCGGTTCGCCCGCGCGAGGAGGAGGAGGAGCGATGATCCCCGCCCCGCCCACCCCGCAGGCCATCGAGGAGGCCTGGCGCCGCGTCCAGTTGGCGCGCCACCCCCAGCGGCCGCGCACGCTCGACCTGGTGTCGCGGATCTTCGACGACTTCGTCGAGCTCCACGGCGACCGCTCGTTCCGTGACGATCCCGCCATCGTCGGTGGGCCGGCGCTGCTGGAGGGCCGGCCGGTGATGGTCATCGGCCACCAGAAGGGGAGCGATACCGAGTCGAACATCTTCCGCAACTTTGGCTCGCCGCATCCCGAGGGCTTCCGCAAGGCGCAGCGCCTCATGCGGCTGGCCGAGAAGCTCGGCATGCCGGTCGTGACCCTGCTCGACACGGCCGGCGCCTTCCCCGGCCCTGCGGCCGAGGAGCGCGGCCAGGCAGAAGCAATCGCGGCCAGCATCAAGCACATGACGGCGCTCGAGGTGCCGATCGTGGTCGTCATCGTCGGCGAGGGCGGCTCGGGCGGGGCCCTGGCCATCGGCGTAGGCGACGAGGTGCTCGCCCTCGAGAACGCGGTCTACTCGGTCATTTCGCCGGAGGGCTGCGCCTCGATCCTGTGGCGCGCGCCGGAGAAGGCGCCCGAGGCCGCCGCCGCGATGCGGATGACCGCTGCCGACCAGCTCGAGCTCGGCGTCATCGACGGGATCATCCGCGAGCCGGAGGGCGGCGCCCAAGAGGACCACGACGCGACCGCGAAGGCCATCCGGGAGGCGATCCTGGCCGCCTTCGGGCGGGTCACCCGCCTCGACGAGGAGGCCCTGCTGGCGACCCGCTATGCTCGGCTGCGCGGCATCGGCGTGGTCAACGAGACCGCGGTCGAGGCGCTCCAGCCGGCCGAGGAGGCCACCCTGCGCCGCCGGCTCGGCCGACTGCTGCGGCTCCCCGGCGTGCCGAGGCGCCCACGATGGAGCGACGTCTGGCCGAGTGGTGACGACACGAACGACAGCGAAGGAGGCGCATGAGCGACCCCGAGGAGGACCTGGGCCAGGTCGAGCTCGCCGCGCGCGAGATCGTCCCGCAGCTCGCCGAGCGCCTCGCCCGACACGGGCTGGGCGAGCTCGAGGTGCGCCACGGTGCGCTCCGGGTCCGGGTCGCCGCCACGCCGCAGCCGTCCGCGAAGGAGACCGGCAAGGAGGCGAGCGACAGCGCGCATCAGCGTCGCGCCGCGGCACCGAAGGCGCCGGCCGTGCCGGCCAATCACGGGGTGACCTCGCCGGCGGTCGGCTACTTCGGCTTCGCCGACGGCCTCGGGCCGGGGCTCGCCGTCGACAAGGGCGACGCGCTCGGGCACGTCGACATGCTCGGCGTGCGCCACGACGTCCGCGCGCCGCGGCGCGGCACGGTCCGGCACCTCGTGGCCGAGGCCGGCGAGCCGGTCGAGTACGGCCAGGTCGTCATCGAGCTGGAGCCGGCCGAATGAGCGTCGCCCTCCTCTTCTCGCCGCAGGGGTCGCAGGCGGTCGGCATGGGCCGCGACCTGGCCGATGGCGTGCCCGCCGCCCGCGCCGTCTTCGAGACTGCCGACGCCGCGCTTGGCTGGTCGGTGAGCGACCTCGCCGCGAACGGGCCGGAGGAGCGCCTCAATGACACCCGATACACGCAGCCGGCGCTGCTGACCACGTCAATCGCCGCGCTCGCCGCCCTGCGCGATCGGCTCGACCCGCAGCCGGCGTTCGTGGCCGGGCATTCGGTAGGGGAGTACGCCGCCCTTGTGGCCGCCGGGGTGCTCGCCTTCGAGGATGCGCTGCGCCTCGTGGTGCGGCGGGGAGAGCTCATGGCGGCGCAGCCGGGGAACGGCGGCATGTCGGCGGTCATCGGCCTCGACCGCCAGGCCGTGCAGCGGGCGCTCGAGGTGGTGGCCTCGCCCGCCGACCTGGTGGTGGCGAACGACAACGCCCCGGGCCAGGTCGTGCTCAGCGGGGATCGTGACGCGCTGGCCGCGGCCGAGGAGGCGCTGCGGGCCGCCGGCGCGAAGCGCTTCATCCCGCTGAAGGTGAGCGGCGCGTTCCACTCCCCGCACATGGCGGAGGTGAGCGACCGCCTGGCCGAGGCCTTCGCGGACGTGGCCTGGCACGACGCCGCCATCCCGGTCGTCTCGAACGTCACCGCCGAGCCGGAGCGCGACGCATCCCGGCTGCGCAACCTGCTCGCCGAGCAGGTGCGCTCCCCCGTGGAATGGGTGGCATCGGTCCGGCGCATGGCCGACGACGGGGCCGACACCTTCATCGAGTGCGGTTCCGGCGCCGCACTGGCCGGCATGGTGAAGCGCATCGCCCCGGGGGCCCGGACGCTGACCGTCACCGACATGGCGACCCTGGCGGCCAGCGTCGAGGCGCTGGCCGGGGCGCCGGTGGCCTCATGAGCTTCACGAAGATCCTCGTCGCCAACCGGGGCGAGATCGCGGTGCGCATCCTGCGCGCCTGCCGCGACCTCGGCATCCCGGCCGTGGTCGCCTACAGCGAGGCCGATCGGGACACGCTGGCGGTGCAGATGGCCGATGAGGCGGTGTGCATCGGCCCGGCGGAGGCCCGCAAGAGCTACCTGAACCAGCCGGCGGTGGTGTCGGCCGCGCTCATCACCGGCTGCGACGCGATCCATCCGGGCTACGGGTTCCTCTCCGAGGATGCCGGCTTCGCCGAAGTGGTGGCCGCGCACGACCTCCACTTCATCGGCCCGCGGGCCGAGGTCCTCGAGCGGTTCGCGAGCAAGTACGCGGTGCGGCGCATGCTGGCCGCCAACGGCCTGCCGACCGTGCCCGGCAGCCGCGGCATCGTGACCGACCTGGACGACGCGCTGAAGCAGGCGGAGGAGGCGGGCTACCCGGTTCTCCTCAAGCCGTCGGCTGGCGGAGGAGGCCGCGGGATGCGCCTCGTCCGCTCCCCGCGCGAGATGGAGACCTCGCTGCCGCTGGCGCGATCGGAGTCTCAGGCCGCCTTCGGCGACGACAGCGTCTACTTCGAGAAGTGGATCGAGGAGTCGCGCCACGTCGAGGTGCAGGTCCTCATCGACCAGCACGGCAACGGGATCCACCTCGGCGAGCGGGACTGCTCTGTCCAGCGCCGCCACCAGAAGATCATCGAGGAGGCACCCTCTCCGGCGATGACCGAGCCGAACCGGGAGCGGCTGCGCGACCTCGCCATCCGCTCGGTGCTGGCCGCCGGCTACGAGAGCGCCGGGACACTCGAGTTCCTGCTCGACCGCGATGGGAACTTCTACTTCATCGAGATCAACTGCCGCATCCAGGTCGAGCACCCGGTGACCGAGATGCTCACCGGCGTCGACCTCATCGCCGAGCAGATCCGGCTGGCGGCCGGCGAGAAGCTCAGCATCGACCAGGGCCGGGTGGCCCTGCGCGGGCACGCCATCGAGTTCCGCGTCAACGCCGAGGACCCGAACGACAACTTCTCGCCGCAGACCGGCGTCATCGAGGAGCTGACGCTGCCCGGCGGGCCGGGCGTGCGGGTCGACACCCACATCTACCCCGGCTACGAGGTCCCGCCCTTCTACGACTCACTGCTCGCCAAGCTCATCGTGTGGGGGCCGGACCGCCCGTCGGCCATCGCCCGCTCGCGACGGGCGCTCGCCGAGTTCCGGGTAGAGGGGATCCATACCAACCTGCCGTTCCACCGCGGCATCGTCACGAACGACGCGTTCCTGGACGCGGAGGTGAGCACGAACCTGCTCGACCGTGTGGGGCCCGCCGCCTTCGTGTCGGGTGGCGCATGACCAAGCAGCAGCTCGAGGAGCCGATGACCGAGACGCCCACGCTTCCGATCGAAGCCGCCGACATCATGCGGATCATCCCGCATCGGTATCCCTTTCTCCTCGTCGACCGCGTCGTCGAGCTGGAGCCGGGCAAGCGGGTGGTGGCGCACAAGAACGTGACCGCCAACGAGCCGCAGTTCACCGGCCACTTCCCGGAGCGGCCGATCATGCCCGGCGTGCTCATGGTCGAGGCGCTGGCCCAGGCCGGAGCGGTGGCCGTGCTGTCGCTGCCCGAGTACGCCGGCAAGCTGGCGCTCTTCGCCGGCATCGACGAGTGCCGCTTCCGCCGCACCGTGCTGCCGGGCGACACGCTGCGCCTCGAGGTGACGATCGAGAAGCTGCGCGGCATGTTCGGTCGCGGCCGGGCGGTGGCCAGCGTCGACGGCGAGACGGCCGTCGAGGCCACGATCAGCTTCGTCATCCCGCGCGACCAGTCGATCGCCGCGGGGCGCGACGGAGGACAGGCCGATGGATGAGCGCTGGCAGCGCCCCAGCTTCCGCGACCTCGGCGAGCGTCGGGTGGTGGTCACCGGGCTGGGCGCGGTGACGCCCATCGGCAACGACGTCGCCACCTTCTGGGACTGCCTCGTGGCCGGCCGCTCGGGGATCGACCGCATCGCCTCGTTCGACCCGGTGAACCTCGACTGCAAGATCGCGGGTGAGGTGAAGGGCTTCGAGCCGGAGCGGGTCATGCCCAGGAAGGAGGTCCGGCGCAACGACCGCTACGTCCACTTCGCCTGGGCCGGGGCGCTCGAGGCGCTGCGCGACGCCGGGCTGGAGGTCCCCCTCACCGACGAGCGCGCGGCCGAGCGGGCCGGCGTGGTCATCGGCTCCGGCATCGGCGGGATCAACACCATGATCCGCGACATCATCGAGTCCCACGAGTACGGCGTTGGGCGCATCGGCCCGTTCCTCGTCACCTCGATGATCGCCGACATGGCCGCCGGCTACGTCGCCATCTACGGCAACCTGCGCGGCCCGAACTTCGCCGCGGTGAGCGCCTGCGCGAGCAGCAACCACGCCATCGGCCAGTCCCTGCTCGCGATCCGCCGCGGCGATGCCGACGTCATGGTCGCCGGCGGCGCGGAGGCGGGCATCAGCGAGATCCCGATCGGCGCCTTCGCCGCCATGCGCGCCCTGTCCACGAAGCGGAACGACGAGCCGTCGAAGGCGTGCCGTCCGTTCGACGCCCAGCGTGACGGCTTCGTCATGGCCGAGGGATCGGGGATCGTCGTCCTCGAGGCGCTCGACCACGCGCTGGCGCGCGGCGCCGCGATCCACGCGGAGGTCGTCGGCTACGCCGCCACCGACGACGCCTCGCACATCACCCTGCCGGCGCCCGGCGGCCGCGGCGCGGTGGGCAGCATGAGCCTGGCGCTCTCCGATGCCGGCCTGACGCCGGCCGAGGTGAGCTACATCAACGCCCACGGCACGAGCACCGGCCCGAACGACCGCGCCGAGACGGCCGCCATCAAGACGGTCTTCGGCGACCGAGCGTACGAGACCCCGGTGAGCAGTACGAAGAGCATGACGGGGCACCTGCTCGGGGCGGCCGGCGGCGTCGAGGCGGTGGCCTGCGTCCGCGCCATCGAGACCGGCATCCTGCCGCCCACGATAAACTACGAGTTCCCCGACCCCGAGTGCGACCTCGACTACGTGCCGAACGAGGCGCGGCAGGCGAAGGTCGAGGTGGCGATGAGCAACTCGTTCGGGTTCGGCGGCCACAACGCCACGGTCATCTTCCAGCGGTACGTGCCGTGACCGACGCGCGCGACCCGGTGCTGCGGGCGATCGACATCCTGGCGCCGACGTTCGAGGCAACCCACCTCGACGAGCTCGAGGTGGAGGCCGGCGAGCTGCTCGTCCGCCTCGCCCGGCCGCGCGCCGTCACGGTCGCCGCGCCCGCCGCTGCGATCGCCGAGACGCCGGTCCCGACCGAGACGGCCCCCGCGCCCGGCTCTCCCTACGGCGAGCCGGCGCCGGGCATGCGCTTCGTCAGCGCCCCGCTCACCGGGGTCTGGTACGCGGCGCCGTCGCCCGGCGCGCGACCCTACATCAGCGACGGCGCCGAGATCGGCGCCGGCACGGTCATCGGCCTCATCGAGGCCATGAAGCTGTTCAACGAGATCAAGTCGGACACGGCGGGTCGCGTGACCCGCATCCTCGTCGAGAGCGGGACGCTGGTGAAGCGCCAGCAGCCGCTCATCGAGGTCGACCCCAGCGCATGAGGAGACGGGCATGAGCACGAACGCGGTGATCACGGGCTGGGGGATGTACGCGCCGTCGCGCGTCATGACGAACGACGAGCTCACACGGCTGGTGGACACCTCCGACGAGTGGATCGTGACCCGGACCGGGATTCGCGAGCGGCGCATCGCGGCCGACGACGAGACAACCACCACGCTGTCCGTGCACGCCGCGCGCGACGCGCTGGCGGTTGCCGGCGTGGACCCGAGCGAGGTCGACCTCGTCATCGTGGGGACCTGTTCGCCCGACTACCCGCTTCCCGCCACCGCCGTCCTCGTCGCAACCGAGCTGGGCGCCACCCGCGCCGCCGGTTTCGACCTCCAGGCGGCGTGCTCCGGCTTCCTCTTCGCCCTCGCCACGGGGAGCAGCTTCATCCGCAGCGGCATGTACCGCAACGTGCTCGTCATCGGCGTCGAGGTGCTCAGCCGCTTCATCAACTGGCACGACCGCAACACGTGCGTGCTGTTCGGCGACGGGGCCGGCGCCGTGCTCCTGTCGGCATCGGACCAGCCGGGTGGCCTGCTGGGCGCCGACCTGTACAGTGACGGGACTGGCTGCGAGGCGATCATCGTGCCCGGCGGCGGGTCGAAGCAGCCGGCAACGGCCGACAGCGTGGCCGCCAACCAGCACTACATCCACATGCTGGGTCGCGAGGTCTACAAGTACGCCACCCGCCAGCTGGCCGACTCGGCGGTGAACGCGCTGCGGGACGCCGGTCTGACCGTGGACGACATCGACCAGTTCGTCTTCCACCAGGCCAACCTGCGCATCATCGAGAGCGTCCAGGAACGGCTCGCCATCCCGCCCGAGAAGCTGTTCATCAACATCGAGAAGTACGGCAACACGAGCGCGGCATCGGTGCCGATGGCGCTCGTCGAGGCGGTCGCCGCCGGCCGCATCAAGCCCGGGGATCGGCTGCTGATGGTCGCCTTCGGCGCCGGCTACACGGCCGGGGCGGCGGTGGTCGAATGGACCGCCGACCCGACGCGCGCCTTCCTGGCGCCCGGCGACCAGACCCGGCTCGGCATGCCGCGGCGCGAGGTGGCGCCGGTCGCCGCGGGTTGAGCCGCCGCACGCACGAGGAGGACCGATGTTCGATCTGACCGGCAAGGTGGCCCTCGTCACCGGCGGGAGCCGGGGGCTGGGACGCGCGATCGCCCTTGCCTTCGCCGAGCAGGGCGCCGACGTGGCGGTGAACTACCGCGGCAACGCCGACGCCGCGAGCGAGACCGCCGAGGCGATCCGTGGCAGCGGGCGCCGGGCCGAGGTCATCCAGGGCGACACCTCGGCGGGGCGGGAGGCCTGCGAGGCGATCGTGAAGGCCGCGATGGATGCCTTCGGCACCGTCGACATCCTCGTGAACAACGCCGGCATCACGCGCGACAATCTCCTCATGCGCATGGACGCCGAGGAGTGGGACGACGTGCTGTCAACGAACCTGTCCGGGCCGTTCTGGATGACGCGCGCCATCGCGCGACCGATGATGAAGGCCCGATCCGGACGCATCATCAACATGAGCTCCGCGGCGGGCCGCATGGGGAACGCCGGCCAGGCCAACTACGCCGCCGCCAAGGCGGGGCTGATCGGCCTCACCAAGACGACTGCCCGTGAGCTCGCCAGCCGCGGGATCACCTGCAACGCGATCGCGCCGGGGCTCATCGAGACCGATCTCACCGCCGACCTTCCCGAGGCCGCCACCGAGGCGATCAGGACCCTGACGCCGATGGGCTACGTCGGCTCGGTCGAGGACGTCGCGGCCGCGGCCGTCTACTTCGCCAGCGACGAGGCGCGATACGTGACCGGCCAGGTCATCGGCGTCGACGGTGGGATGGTGATGGGCTCGTGAACCCGCTCGCCTCGGATGCCGCCTTTTACGCCTCCCTTCCCGGCAAGCGGATCGCCGCCGGCGTGCTCATCACTGATGGCCTCGACCGCGTGCTTCTCCTCCAGCCGTCGTACAAGCCGACCTGGGAGATCCCCGGCGGGGTGGTGCAGGCCGGCGAGTCGCCCCGCGCCGCGGCGCGCCGCGAAGTGCGCGAGGAGCTCGGCCTCGACATCGGTCTCGGGCGCCTGCTCGTCGTCGACTGGGTCGCGGAGGACCCGCCAAGGACGGAGGGGCTCGTCTTCGTGTACGACGGTGGCATCCTCGACGGCGCGGATCGGTCGATCCGGCTCCAGCGGTCCGAGCTCAACGCGTACGGATTCGTCGACCTCGACGGGGCGGTCGGGCTGGCGTCCGAGCGCGCCGAGCGCCGCTGGAAGTCCGCCCTGACCGCGCGTCGCCTGGGCCGCCTGCTCGAGCTCGAGGATGGCTGGCGCCAGCCGCTCCAGCCCGCCGGGGAGGCGCAGCCGAGACCGTAGCTCAGCAAACACCGCCTGAAGTCGCCTGACAGCTGCACGGATCGCCGCCAGCACCCTGCTCGGCGCCCGATGCAGCCTGGTAGCTGCACCGAGGCGGGAATGGGCCGTGGGAACGACATCGGTGCATGCCTCAGCAGGCATCGGGCGATTCGCCAACCCTGATCGCCCGCCCACCGAGCGAGCGCCTGCCGCGGCACGGGGATTGCTGCGAGAATGGCTGCGGACCTGAGAATCGACCGTTTTCTGACGAGAGGAGACCCGATGCTGACGCTTCGTTCCCTGCTGCGCCCCACCCGGCGCGTCCATGCCCACTGCGACATCCCGTGCGGCGTCTACGACCCGGAGCAGGCGCGCATCGAGGCCGAGAGCTGCCTGCGCATCATCGAGAAGCACGATGCCAGCGACGACGCGCTCTTCCGGGCCCGATGCATCCATGTCAAGGAAGAGCGCGCGGAGCTCGTGAAGCACCACCTCGACGTCCTCTGGCACGACTACTTCAAGCCGGAGCACCTCGAGAAGTACCCGGACCTGCACGAGACGTTCTGGAAGGCGACGAAGCAGGCCTCGAAAGTGAAGCAGTCGCTCGACGCCGGCGCCGCCAGGGAGCTGCTGACGATGATCGACACCATCGACGACATGTGGAAGTCGACCGGCGGCCTCGAGAAGACGCGCGTCAACGGCCGCCCATCCTGATCGGGCGGTGATGCGGCCGCTCGCCCTCCTACTCGGCCTGGCCGCCGGGGCCGGTGCCGCGCTCCTCGCCCTGCGGCGCCTGGACGCGGTGGAGGTCACGGGAGCCTCGATGGCCCCGGCCCTCCTGCCGCGCGACCGGCTCCTCGTCGAGTCGCTGACCTACGCGCGGCGCCGGCCGCGCCCGGGTGAGGTCGTCCTCGCGACGGACCCGCGCGAGCCCGGCCGCGAGCTCATCAAGCGCGTCGCCGCAGTGAGCGGCGCCCAGGCGCAGCTCCTCGGCGACCACCCGGCGGAGAGCACGGACTCGCGCACCTTCGGCGACGTCCCGTTGGAGGCGATCCGCTGGCGGGTGGCGCTGCGCTACTGGCCGCCGCTGCGCTTCGGAGGCATCGGTTCGACCGCCGGAACGGGCGAGCCATGGGTGGTCGCCGGCTGACTCAGGCGCAGAACGCGGCGACCGCCTCCACGCAGGCCGCGCGCTCGGCCGGCAGCATCTGGGCCGACGAACCGGCCTCCGCCGCCACCAGCCACTCGGCACCGACCGTCGGCCGCACCGCCACCCGGGCTTCCGGCGCGCGGTCGTGGACGAACGCGACGACCGGTCCCAGCCCGGCGTCGCCGTACTCCTCGCGGATGGCGCCGGCGTCCACGACCACCACGTCCGGCCTGCGCAGCACGATTGCCTGGTGCAGGCGGGCGGCGTCGTTGTAGAAGAAGGCGAGCGCGCCGAGCAGCCTGCCCTCGAGGTCGGCGGCCAGGTCGTGGTCCCGGGTGAGGCAGTACACGAAGCGCTCGGCGGGGGAGGTCACCCGCGAAGGATAGCCCCCGCATCGGCCTCGACAGGCTGCGGCGGTACAATCCGGGGTCCATGGCCACCACCACGACCCCGCCAGCACGCCGCAACCCGGCGACCGACCTGAGTGCGCCGCGCCACCAGGCGCTCGGCAGTCTGCTCGGCCGCGTCTGGCCGGTCGACCAGGTCGGGATCGAGGAGCGCGCTTCCGCCCTCGCCAAGCGCAGCATCAAGCGCGAGGCGAAGCTGTGGGCCCTCGATCTGGCGATCCGGATGATGGACCTCACCACGCTGGAGGGGAAGGACACGCCGGGCAAGGTCCGCGCCCTGGCCGGAAAGGCCCGCCGCCCCGATCCGACCGACCCCTCCATCCCCTCCGTGGCGGCGCTGTGCGTCTATCCGAACATGGTGCCCACCGCGGTCGAGGCGCTCCGCGGCTCGGGCGTGAAGGTCGCCGCCGTGGCGACCTACTTTCCGTCCGGCCAGGCGCCGCTCGACGTGAAGCTTCGCGACGTGCGCGAGGCGATCGAGATGGGCGCCGACGAGATCGACATGGTCATTGACCGCGGCGCCTTCCTGGCCGGCGAGTACGCCCGCGTCTACGACGAGATCGTGGCCGTCAAGGAGGCCTGCGGCGACACGCACCTCAAGGTCATCCTGGAGACCGGCGAGCTGGAGACGTACGACAACGTGCGCCGCGCATCGGTCCTGGCCATGGCGGCCGGCGCCGACTTCATCAAGACCAGCACCGGCAAGGTGCAGCCGGCGGCCACGCTGCCGGTGACGCTCGTCATGCTCGAGGCGATCCGTGACTTCCACCGGCAGACCGGCCGCGCAGTGGGCATGAAGCCCGCCGGCGGCATCCGCACCGCCAAGGAGTCGATCGCCTACCTGACGATGCTGTACGAGACGCTCGGCCCCGACTGGATGACGCCCGACCTCTTCCGGTTCGGCGCCTCCTCCCTGCTGAACGACGTGCTCATGCAGATCCGCAAGGAGCGCACGGGCCGATACAGCGGCGGCGACTACTTCACCCTCGATTGACCGAGTTCAGGGCGGACCCAGGCACCGTCCAGGTCTGGAGCGACATCGGCTGCCCGTGGGCCCACGTGGCCGTCTGGCGGCTGTGGGACGCCCGGCGTCGGCTCGGGCTGGAGGATCGCGTCCACTTCGACCATCGCGTCTTCCCGCTGGAGCTCTTCAACTCGGAGCCCACCCCGCGCAACGAGCTCGATCCCGAGATGCCGATCTGCGCCAGCCTCGCGCCGCGCGCCGGCTGGCAGCCATGGGCTGGGCCGGACTGGGGCTACCCGGTGACCATGCTGCCGCCGATGGAGGCCGTGCAGGCCGCCAAGGAGCAGGGGCTGGCGTCGTCGGAGGCGCTCGACCGGGGCCTGCGCCGGGCCTTCTGGGGCGAGAGCCGCTGCATCAGCCTGCGGCACGTCATCTTGGAGGTCGCCTCCGAGACCGATGGGCTGGACCTCGCCGCCCTGGCCGATGCGCTGGACGCCGGCCGGGCACGCCGCGCGATCTTCGACCAGTGGGAGACGGCCAAGACGGACGCCGTACAGGGCTCGCCGCACCTGTTCGCGCCCGACGGCACGAACGCGCAGAACCCGGGGCTCGAGATGGACTGGGCGCAGGGCGACGGCGGCATCTGGCTGCCAACCATCCTGCGCGACGACACATCGGCCTACGAGGATCTCGTGCGCCGGGCCGCGGCCTGACCTCACGGATCGGCCCGGTGGCTCGTTCCAGGAGCGTGCGACTCCCACCCTTCCAGGCGCTCGTCGACGCCCACGCCGTCGAGCTGCACCGCTTCCTGGCCGGGTTCGTGGGGCCGGACGACGCGGAGGACTGCCTGCAGGAGACGCTCATCGCCGCGCTGCGCGCCTACCCGCGCGTGGCCCACGCCGACAACCTGCGCGCCTGGCTGTACACCATCGCGCGCCGCAAGGCGACCGATCTCGCGCGTTCGCGGTCCCGCCGGCCGTCGGAGCCGATGGAGCGGCTGACGCCGGCCGCGGAGCCATCGGTCGGCCCGCCGGAGCCGGCCGACGACGGGCTGTGGGTCGCGGTGCGCCGGCTGCCGCCGAAGCAGCGGGCAGCGCTCGTCCACCGGTTCGTGCTCGACCTGGACTACCGGGCCATCGGCGAGCGGATGGCGACGAGCGAGGAGGCGGCGCGCCAGAACGTGAGCGCCGGCCTGCGACGGCTGCGAAAGGAGATGGACCGATGAACGAGCTCGAGCGCCGCCTGGCCGGGTCGCCCGCGCCGCCGCTCGACATCGAGCGGCTAGGAGCTGCGGTGGGGGAGCGCGCCGCGGCCGAGGGCCTCCTGGACGTGGCGTACGGCACGCTCGACTCGCCGCTCGGCGAGCTGCTCGTGGCGGTGACTCCGCGCGGCCTGGTGCGCCTGGCCTACGACGACGAAGCGGTCGAGGACGACGTCCTCGCCGAGCTCGCGGAGCGGGTCAGCCCGCGCGTGCTCCGCGCCCCGGAGCGCACCGACGCCGTGCGGCGCGAGCTGGACGACTACTTCGCGGGCCGTCGCCACGGCTTCGAGACGCGGGTGGACTGGTCGCTCGTCCGTGGCTTCGCCGGCGACGTGCTGCGCGCGACGGCCCGCGTCCCCTTCGGGGAAGTGTCCACCTATCGGGACGTGGCGGCCGCTGCCGGCTCGCCGCGCGCCTACCGGGCGGCGGGCAACGCGCTCGGCTCGAACCCGATCCCGATCGTGGTGCCCTGCCACCGCGTCCTCCACGCCGGCGGCGGCCTGGGCGGCTACACCGGCGGCCTCGACCGCAAGCGCCACCTGCTCCGCCTCGAGGGCGTCCTCGACTGACGGGCGCCGGCGGCAGCGCGTATCTCTCACCCGGCGACGCGCATGCGTCGCGCCTGGCCCGAAACCGCGGCTAACCGCCGCGAGATGGGCGATAGCCAACGAAATCGCCCGAATCGGCGCACAACCCACCCGTAAGCGTCACCTGCGGAGAACTGAGGCGACCTAGGGAGCCGCCTCGGCCAGGACCGGGCGGTATCGGTCCATGAGCTCCGCGGGCACGCGCATCGGTCGACCGTCGGCCACGCGGACCCAGACCCATTCGCTCTCCACCTCGGCGATTGCGAGGCCGTCGCGCACGCGTGTGAAGGAGGTACGGCGGAGGCCGCGCACGCCGCCCAGGGCGAGGACGCGCACCCGCGCCTCGATCTCGTCGCCGCGGAAGGCGGGCTGGTGGTAGGTGATCGCGTGGCGCCGGACCAGCCAGGCGCCGCCGTGCTCGAGGCTCCAAACCCGGCCGAAGCCGGCGGACTCGGCGTGCTCGGCGGTGAGGTTCTCCGCCCACTGCAGATAGACCGCGTTGTTCACGTGGCCGTTCTCGTCGACCTCGTAGGTCCGCACTCGGAAGCGGAGCGCGTGCTCGCGCAGCTCATCGGCGTCGGTCATCGGGCCGCCCATGCTAGAAGAGATCGAGGGCGAAGAGCGCGAGGAGCGCCACGCCGCCGACCACGAGCATGACGGCGGTGGCCGCCAACCGTCGGCCCGGGGCGAGGACGAGGAGCAGTACGCCAGCGATTACGAGGTTCGCGGCCGCCACGTGCGTGTAGGTTCGGCCCCAGCCGATGCCTGTCCAGGTCTCGATGAGAATCAGCCGGTGGGCCGCTTCGGCGACCAGGCTGCCAGCGAGCAGTCCCACTGCCAGCGTCTTCCATCCATCCTGCCGTGAACGCCAGGCACCTCCCGCAGCGCCGAGGAGCACCCCGGTCCCGAGCGCGGCGACGCTCCAGGCCGCGACGAGCGGAACCAGGAACGTGTGGCCCTCGAGGAGAAAACCGCCGTAGTACAACGCCAAGGCTGCAATCAGCGCCGCGACACCGGAGACCGCGCCCAACCCGGGAGACCCCGCGACGGCCCCCGCGGCGAACGCCCCGAGCACCCAGGGGCTGATGGCATTTGCCAACCCGTTCACCACCATGATCCGGACTCCGTCTCCCAACGCGCTGACCAGGCCGACCATCGTCCCGATGAGGAGGGCTGCGGGCAGTGCCCGCACAGACGCGAGCGCGAGACCGGTGCCAGATGGTGGTGGTGGCGTCATCGGCCCAGTCTAGGAGCGGCCCCGTCCTGCTGCCGATGCGATAATCGGCGGGTCATGACGTTGACGAAGAAGGGCGAGACGAAGCCCGCACCGGCCTCCTGGGGTCTGGCCGCGCGCGGCAAGGTGCCGTGGGAGTACGCGCCCGCGCCGGAAGCCACCGACCACATCGACATCCGGTCGGAGTACGGGCTGTTCATCGACAACGAGTTCCGGCCCAGCCGGCCGCGCGCCAGCTTCGAGGTCATCAACCCGGCCACCGAGGAGCGCCTGGCGCGGGTCGCCAAGGCCTCGAAGGCCGACGTGAACCGCGCGGTGACCGCCGCCCGCCGCGCCTACGACACGACCTGGTCGCGGCTGCCGGGCAGCGAGCGGGCGAAGTACCTGTACCGCATCGCGCGCATCCTCCAGGAGCGCAGCCGCGAGTTCGCGGTCGTCGAGACGATGAACTCCGGCAAGCCGATCAAGGAGTCGCGCGACGTTGACGTGCCGCTCGCCGCGGCGCACTTCTTCTACTACGCCGGCTGGGCCGACAAGCTCGACTACGCCTTCCCGAACCGGACCGCGCGCTCGCTGGGCGTGGCGGCCCAGGTCATCCCCTGGAACTTCCCGCTGCTCATGCTGGCCTGGAAGATCGCGCCGGCGCTGGCGGCGGGCAACACGGTCGTCCTCAAGCCGGCCTCGACCACGCCGCTGACCGCCTACCTCTTCGCGGATGTCGTGCTCCAGGCCGAGCTGCCGCCCGGCGTCGTGAACGTGATCACCGGCCCCGGCGAGATCGGGATGGAGCTCGTGAAGCACCCCGACGTCGACAAGGTGGCGTTCACCGGGTCGACCCAGGTCGGCAAGATGATCGCCCGAGCCGTGGCCGGCTCCCACAAGAAGCTGACGCTCGAGCTGGGCGGCAAGGCGGCGAACATCGTCTTCGACGACGCGCCGCTGGATCAGGCCATCGAGGGCATCATCAACGGCATCTACTTCAACCAGGGCGAGGTGTGCTGCGCCGGGTCGCGCCTGTTCGTCCAGGAGTCGGTCTACGAGCCGCTGCTCGACAAGCTCAAGGACCGATTGTCGACGCTGCGCGTCGGCGACCCGCTCGACAAGAACACCGATGTCGGGGCCATCAACTCGGCCGGGCAGCTGGCCAAGGTGGAGGAGCTCGTGCAGGCCGGGATCGCGGAGGGGGCCGAGATCTTCCAGCCCGACTGCCAGCTCCCTGACCGCGGCTTCTTCTTCCGGCCCACCCTGTTCACCGGCGTGAGCCAGTCGCATCGGATCGCGCAGGAGGAGATCTTCGGGCCGGTCCTGTCGGTGCTCACCTTCCGCACGCCGGAGGAGGCCATCGAGAAGGCGAACAACACGCCGTACGGCCTCTCGGCCGGGGTGTGGACCGAAAAGGGCAGCCGCATCTTCAAGATGGTGAGCGCCATGCGCGCAGGCGTGGTGTGGGCGAACACCTTCAACCGCTTCGATCCCACCTCGCCCTTCGGCGGCTACAAGGAGTCCGGCTACGGTCGCGAGGGCGGGCTCCACGGGCTGGGCGCCTACCTCGACCTGTCACCGAACGGGACGAACGGCCGATGAGCCCGGCTGCGCGGACGGCCACGAAGCAGCGCGCCACCCGACGCGCGACCGTGCTCGACGAACGACGGCAACAGCCACTGGCGACGAGGAGCGGCATGGCGCCCGCGTCCGAGCGCCTGGGCGTGCGCAAGACGTACAAGCTCTACATCGGCGGCGCATTTCCGCGCACGGAGTCGGGCCGCGCCTACGAGGTCTTCGACGCGAAGGGAAGGCTGCTGGCGAACGCCTGCCGCGGGACGCGCAAGGACATCCGCGACGCCGTTCGAGCCGCCCGCAAGGCGTATCCGGAGTGGGCGGCGAAAACGGCCTACAACCGCAGCCAGATCCTGTACCGCATCGCCGAGCTGATGGAGGGGCGCCGCGAGCAGTTCGTGGCCGAGTTGATGGCCGCCGAGGGCGTGGGGCGCCGTCGCGCGACCCGACTCGTCGACGCGGCCATCGACCGCTGGGTGTGGTACGCCGGCTGGGCGGACAAGTACACCCAGGCGCTCGGCACCGTGAACCCGGTGGCGGGCAGCTACTTCAACTTCAGCGTGCCGGAGCCGACCGGCGTGGTCGGCGTCATCGCGCCGGAGGGCTCGAGCCTGCTCGGCCTGGTGAGCCGCCTGGCGCCCGTGATCGTGAGCGGCAACGCGGCGGTGGTGCTCGCCTCTGAGTCGCGGCCGCTGCCGGCGGTGACGCTGACCGAGGTGCTCGCCACATCCGACGTGCCCGGCGGCGTCGTGAACCTCATCACGGGGCTTCGCCGTGAGCTGGTCGGCCACCTGGCCGGGCACATGGACGTGAACGCGCTCGACGCGTACGGCCTCGCGCCCGACGAGGCGGCGGCGATCGAGGAGCTGGCCACCGAGAACGTGAAGCGGCTCGTGCGGCCGCCGACGGACGGGGAGGCGTCGGTCGACTGGCTCGACGCCCGCGCGCAGTCGCCGTACCTCATCGGCGAGTTCGTCGAGACGAAGACCGTCTGGCACCCGATCGGCTCCTGAAGGCCGGAGGCGCGCCGTGAGCGAGCTCGAGGAGCGGTCGCTCCAGGACCGCATCGAGGCGGCCGACCTGCCCGGCATCGACGCCTGGCTCGGCGAGCGCAGCGTGGTGGAGGTCGCCGAGGAGCTCGAGCGCCTGCCGCGCGAGGATCGGGCCGTCCCGTTCCGGCTCCTCGCCAAGGATCGCGCCCTCGACGTGTTCGAGACGCTGGATCCGGCCCTCCAGCAGGAGCTCCTCGACGGCTTGCGCGATGCGAACGTGCGCCAGATCTTCGAGGGCCTCGACCCCGACGACCGTGCACGGCTGACCGAGGAGATGCCGGCCAAGGTCGCCCAGCGCCTGCTCGCCGGCCTCTCCCCGAACGAGCGGCGCATGACCGCCACTCTGCTCGGCTACCCGGAGGACTCCGCCGGCCGGATCATGTCGCCGGAGGTCGCGAACCTGCCCGCCTCGCTGACCGCGCGGGAGGCGCTCGATCGCGTCCGGCGCACCGGCCGGAACGCGGAGACCATCTACGCGCTGCCGGTGACGGACGACCAGCGCCGGCTGATCGGAGCGATGGGCCTGCGCGACCTCGTCCTGGCCCCGGCCGACGCCCTTGTCGGCGACCTGATGGACACCGATGTGTACTCGGCGACGGTGACCGCCGACCAGGAGGAGGTCGCCCGCCTCATCCGGGAGGCGAACCTCCTGGCGCTGCCGATCGTCGATGCCGAGAACCGGCTCGTCGGCGTCGTCACCGTCGACGACGCGATGGAGATCCTCGAGGAAGAGGACACCGAGGACGTCGCGCGCAGCGGCGGCGCCGAACCTCTGGGCCGACCCTACCTGTCGGTCTCGGTCCTCCAGGTCGCCCGCAGCCGGGTGGTGTGGCTGCTCGTGCTCATCGCCGCGGCGTCGCTGACGGTCAGCGTGCTGGATCTGTTCGAGGACGCGCTGGCCGAGGTCGTGCAGCTCGCGCTGTTCATCCCGCTGCTCATCGGCACCGGGGGCAACACCGGGGCGCAGGCGGCCACCACCGTCACGCGCGCCATTGCCCTGGGCGAGGTGCGATTCGCCGACGTCACGCCGGTGATCCTGCGCGAGGTCCGGGTGGGGCTGCTGCTGGGTGGCATGCTCGCCGCGCTCGCGTTCGTCCCGGTCCTGCTCATCTTCTCGGTGGAGATCGCGACCGTCGTGTCACTCACCCTGGTGAGCATCTGCACGCTCGCGACCCTCGTGGGTTCGATGCTGCCGCTCCTCGCCCAGCGGCTCGGGGCTGACCCGGCGGTGATGAGCGCGCCGTTCATCACGACCCTCGTCGACGCCACCGGGCTGGTGGTCTACTTCCTCATCGCGCGGGCAGTGCTCGGGCTCTAGCCGGCACCCCCCGCGGCTGATGCGCCACGGGCCTTGGCCCGATGGCGCGCGACCTTGGCCTGGTTGCCGCAGGTCCGCATGTCGCACCAGCGCCGCCGCCCGGCGGGGGAGCGGTCGATGAAGACCCAGCGGCAGCCGTCGTTGTCGCAGATCCGAAGGCGATCCGGCCCCTGTTCGGCGAGGAAGTGGGCAAACGAGCCGGCGATGGTGGCGCGCGCCTGGTCGAGGCGGTCGCCGACCTGGGAGACGGTGAAGCGCGTCTCGCCGCCGTCGTGCCGCAGCTGGTGGTAATGCAGCCCGTGGCGCAGGATGTGGTTCAGCTCACCGAGGTGCCCGGCGCTGACGTCGCCACGCTCGACGAGATCGCGCGTCGCGGCGCGCAGAACGTCGCGCAGCCGCTGGAAGCGCTGCAGCCGACGCTGCGCCTCCTGCGGGTCGCGGTGCAGCCGGCCGGCCTCGGCGCTCCGGCCGCGGCCGCTCACGAGCCCCTCGTCGCGCAGCCAGTCGAGCAGTCGATCAACGTCGGGCAGGTGCTCGACGGGCTCGCCGCGGCTCAGCTCGAGCGTGTTCACGAAGCGGACGAAGAGTTCGTCCTCCTGCATCGGCTCCGGCTGCTGTTCGTGCCTGTTCCCCATAATGGTAACCAGTATACAGGGGTTGACAAGTTACGGGGACATCCCTAGTATTGTCATGTAACCAGTCGTGAGGTGGAAAAGAGTTACAGCCATGATCGAACTTATGCTCGTGATCGCGGCGATCGTCGCCTTCGACCTGGTTGCCGTGCGCTACGGGGTCGACAGCCGCGAGCGCTGATTCAGCCATCACATGCCGTGCCGGTGTCGGCGCGGGGATCCAGGAGGAAACAGACATGAGCCGAGGCGGAACGTACCTCGGCCTGCTGGCGGCACTGCGCCAGGAGGAGCTGCTGAGCGAGGCGATGCGTCGCCAGCGGTCCACGAACGTCATCCGGCGACGCCGGGGGCGGACGGTGGCCAACCGGCTCCTGAGCGCGCTCCGCGTGCCAAAGCGCTGACGCGCGGCCGGCAGGCTCGAACCACACACGACGCGGCCCGTCCCGACCGGGGCGGGCCGTTTCGCTGCCCGTAGAATGGCCCCCGATGCCACGTCCACGCTCCGTCGCGCGCTCCGGTGAGGCCGGCCTGACCAACGGGGAGATGGCGCGCATCTTCCGCGAGATCGGCGACATGCTCGAGATCCTCGGGGAGGTCGTCTACAAGTCAGTCGCCTATCGCCGGGTGGCCGACGCGATCGAGCGCTATCCCGATGACGTGGCCGCCCTGTACCGTGCGGCGACCCCGCCGAAGCTGCCCGGCGCCGGGGCGGCGATCGGCGCCAAGATCGCCGAGCTGGCCGAGACGGGCGAGCTCGCCTACCACGCCCGGCTGCGCTCCCAGGTGCCGGAGGGGCTGCTCGACATGCTCCGCGTGCCCGGAGTCGGCCCTCGCACGGTGAAGCAGCTCCACGACGAGCTCGGCATCGATTCGGTCGAGGCCCTCCGCGCGGCTGCCACGGACGGCCAGCTCCGCGCCCTGAAGGGGCTCTCCGAGCGGACCGAGGAGAACGTCCTGGCCGGCATCGCCCGGCTCGACCGGGTAGCAACCCGACTGCTGCTCCACGACGCCGACGCGCTCATCGCCGGGCTGGTGGCGCGCCTGCGCGACGTCCCGGGCGTGGAGCGCATCGAGCCGGCCGGATCGCTTCGGCGCCGCCGTGCGACGATCGGCGACCTCGACCTGCTCGCCGCCACGAGCCGGCCGAGGGACCTCGTGGCCGCCCTCGACGGGCTGCCGGAGGTGGAGCGGGTCCTGGCCGCCGGCGTGGACAAGTCGAGCATCGTCGTGGCCGAGGGACCGCGCGTCGACCTCATGATCTGCGACCCGTCGGCGTGGGGGACGCACCTCGTCCATTTCACCGGCAGCAAGGACCACAACGTCGCCCTGCGCGGGCGGGCGCTCGACCGCGGGCTGTCGCTGTCCGAGAAGGGCTTCAAGGTCGTGGAGACCGGCGAGCTCATCCCGGAGGCCACCGAGGAGGCGGTCTACGCCCGCCTCGACCTGGCGTGGATCCCGCCCGAGCTGCGCGAGGACGCCGGCGAGATCGCCGCGGCGGCCTCCGGCGGCCTGCCCGACCTCGTCACCGACGCCGATGTCCGCGGCGACACGCACGTGCACTCGGACTGGACCGATGGGGTGGACTCTATCGAGGTCATGGCCCGCGCCGCGCGGGACCGCGGCCTGGAGTGGATCGTGCTCACCGACCATTCGCCGTCGCTCGGCATCACCCGCGGCCTGCCTCCCGACCGGGTCGCGGAGCAGCGGGTCGAGGTCGAGCGCCTGAACGCCGAGCTGGCCCCGTTCCGCATCCTCCACGGGACGGAGATGGAGATCCGTGCCGATGGCACGCTCGACTATCCCGACGAGCTGCTCGCCACCTACGACGTCGTCGTCGCCTCGGTGCACACCGCGCGGCGCCAGTCAGGGGAGCGCCTCACCGAACGCACGCTGGCCGCCATCGAGAACCCGCACGTCGACGTCATCGCCCACCCGACCGGACGGATCGTGAATCGCCGCGACCCGGTCAGCCTCGACTGGCCCCGGGTCTTCGCCGCCGCCGCGCGGACCGGGACGGCGCTCGAGATCAACGGCAGCCCGCGCCTCGACCTCGACGACAGCCTCGCCAGGGCGGCGCGCGAAGCCGGCGCCACCCTCACCCTGGCGAGTGATGCCCACCGCACCGAGGAGCTCGACCAGCTCGTCTACGCGGTGTCCACCGCGCGGCGGGCCTGGGTGGAGCCGGATGGGCTGCTGAACGCGCGCACCGCGGCGGAGCTCGCGGGGCGCCGCCGATGACGGACCGCCGGACCGTGCGACTCCCGTTTACATGGCGCATCGCGTCCCGCGTCGAGCGCCCGGAAGCGGTCCTCCTCGCGCTCGTGCTCGCCGGCGTGGCTGCCGCCGGATGGTACGGAACCGGATTCTGGCTGGCCGTGGCGGTCGCCACCCAGCTCGTGCTCGGAGGCCTGGGCGCGGTGTGGATCATCGGTCCGGTTACCGCAGGGCTCGGCTTCGCGCGCTATGCGACGCTGGCGGCGGCCGGTGTCGCGCTGACCGTGTTCGGACGGCAGGCGGTGGGCGTCATCGGCATCGCCATGCTGCCGATCGCCGCCCTGCTGCTGTGGGCCGTGGTCTGGCTGGAGCTTCGGACGAGCAAGCAAGGAAGCGGGGGGCTCGGCCTGGAGCTGGCCATGATCGGCATCGTCTTCGCCGCGGCCGCAGGCTTCGCCCGGCTCGCCGGCGCCGATGGATGGCCGGCCGGAATCGGCCTCACCCTGGCAGTCACCGCGGTCCCGGCCGTGCGGAGCGCCGAGCGCCGCTCGCGCTTCGGAGTGGAGGCGGTGGGACAGGCGTTGCTCCATCTCCTCGCGGTGGCGCAGGTCGCGGCCGTGGTCGCGCTGCTCGCGATCCCGCCGATCGTCGGCGCCGCGCTGCTGGCGCTCACCTTCCACGCCTGGGGCGGCGCGGCCGAATCCCTCGACGAGGGGGCATCCGCCCGGTCGGTCGCGCTCGAGTTCGGCGCGCTGGCGGTCCTCGGCGTGGTGGTGGCACTGCTCCTCTCCGGCGCCTGACGCCTCGCGGCGTCGGCCTCGTTGACACCCCCATCAGCCGGTGCTACAACAAGGCGCTTTCGGCGACCCTGACGCACGCCGAGAGCATCCCAGCATGCCAGATTGACGAATCCGCTCATCGCGGGGAGACGTAGCGCACCCATGACGCTCGGCGACACCGACACCATCATTCGGCAGCGACGCCAGCTGGCCGAGACGGCAATCTCCCATGCCACCCGAGGCGACTGGGAGGCAGCCGTCCAGGCCAACCGCGAGCTGCTCGAGTCCGGACCGGATACGGACGCGTACAACCGCCTCGGCAAGGCGCTCGCCGAGCTGGGCCGCAACGACGAGGCACTCGAGGCCTACCGTGAGGCGCTGACGCGGGATGCCACGAACCGCATCGCCGAACGGAACGTGGCCCGCCTGCAGGTCCTCGTCGGCGCTACCGCCGGCGCCCGCGAGAACGGGAAGCCGGAGAAGGCGTCCGCCGCCTCGTTCATCGAGGAGATGGGCAAGACCGGCCACGCTCGCATCATCAACGTCGCGCCCGCGCGGCAGCTGGCGCCCCTTTCCCCCGGCGACGCGGTGGAGCTGAGGCTCGAGCGCGATCTGCTCATGGCGCAGGTCGGGGACGTGGAGCTCGGCCAGGTCGAGCCGCGAGTCGGCACTCGGCTGGCGAGGCTCATGAAGGGCGGGAACCGCTACGACGCGGCGATCACCCAGCTCGACCGCGAGGAGGTCCGGATCATCATCCGCGAGACGTACGCGCACCCGGACAACTTCGACAAGGTCTCCTTCCCGGGCAGCTCGGCCGCCCGGCCTGGTGGCGTGCGACCCGACATTCGGGGCAGTGCGCTCCGCTACGATGACGAGGAAGAGAGCGAGGAGCTCGAGGAGGAGCAGGAGGAGGTCGAGGAGCTCGACACCAGCCTGCCCGAGTACTCCGCCGAGCCCGAGCTCGAAGAGGAGCTGATCGAGGAAGCGTAGGAGGCCCGATGGGCGACTCCGGTCCGAGGCGACTCGACCACGTCGTCCTCCCTCGTCGCCTCCCGGGGCTCGCGCTGCTCGAGCGCTACTTCCCCTCGCCGGCCGACAACCAGCTCGACGCCGAGCTGACCGCTTTCGCGCGGCCCGGCGACACCGTCCTCGACCCCTGGGCCGGCACCGGCTGGACCGCGCGTCGCGCCATCGCGCACGGCATGCGGGCCGTTGCCGCCGACCCGAGCCCGTTCGGCCAGCTCGCCGGCCAGGCCTTCCTCCTCGCGCCGGAACCCGGAGCGATCGACGCCGCCTTCGCGGGGCTCGCGGCGTCGCGCAGGGTCGACGTGCCGCTGCGGCAGCACATCGAGGAGCTGTACGCCACCCGCTGCGCCGCCTGCCGCCGTCCGGTGGTCGGCGACCAGTTCATCTGGCCGCGCGACGCCGACGCGCCCTCGCGCAAGGTCTACCGCTGCGCGGGCTGCGAGCTGTCGGTCGGCGGGGACGTCGACCGCGTCGCCCCCGTTGACGACGTCGACCTCGCCAAGCTCGGCATCGACCGCCCGGCGTCCGACGTCGTGGACGAGGCGGAGCCGGATCCCGAGTCGGACGAGGACCTGCCCGAGGCGCCGGTGGGCCTCACCGCGGCACCTATGCCTCCCGATCCCGTGCCGTCGCTCGGCGAAGGCGGCGAGCCCCCGCCCCCGCCGGCCGTGCCTCCCGACCCGCCGACCGGCGGCGAGGCCGGCCCGCGATTCGCCTCCACGGTCATGCCCGATCCGGCGCCGCCGGCCACCGCGGTCGATGTGCGTCGCGGCCCGCACTACCAGCAGCTGCGCGACCGCTTTCCGGTCCTGGACGGCCGCACCGAGCTGGTCGAGGAGATCCTCGAGCTGTACACCCCGCGGAACCTGTACGCGCTCCAGACGATCGCGAACAAGATCGACGCCGAGGTCCGCGACCAGGCCATGGCGGCGCTGTTCCGCCTGGCTCTCGCCGCATGCCTGCTCCCGGCCAGCCGGCTGAACGGCTACCCCGGCCGCGTGGCGTCGCTGCGGATCAGTGCCGGCCGGGTGCGGCAGCCCGCCTCGCGCTTCCAGCGCGAGGTGAACGTGTGGCGCCTCTTCGAGGGCGCGGTCCAGGACGTGCGGGTCGCGGTGGCGGCGCTCGGCCGCGAGCGGCGGCCGGCGCGTTTCGCCGCCGGCCTCGAGGAGCTCGGCGGAGTGGGGGCCGCGAACGTGCTCTGGATCCGCTGCCGTCCGGCTGTGGTGGGCCAGTACCTGCCCGCCGACGGCGTTGACCTCGTCCTGGGATCGGTCTCCGATGCTGCGAACGTCGACGAGCTGAGCTTCGAGTATCTCGCCACCGGCTGGCTGCTCGGGCGCGAGGCGGCGGAAACGCTGCGGCTCGAGCCCCTGTTCGGCGCCGCGCCGGCGCGCAACGACGGCGCGGAGGCCACCGCCCTGCGCCACGCGGTGGCATCGGCGGCCGGTGCCCTGAAGCCGGACGGATGGTTCAGCGTCCTCGTCGAGGGCGGCGACCCGGACCGCGTGCTCGCCGTGGCGCTCGCCGGAGCCGCGGCGGGGCTGCGCCTCGTCCACGTCATCCACCGCGAGTCGCGACGCAGCGGCGACGGGGTCACGATCCACCTGCGCAAGCCGTCGGCCGAGGACCGCTTGCGCGAGGTCATGCAGCCGCAGCCGCTGCGCCTCGGAGCGGAGGACGGCCACCTCACCTACCCGGAGCTGGCCGATGCGATCGATCGCGCCGCCGGCGACCTGCTCCGGGCGCGAGGCGAGCCGGTGGGGCTGATGCGCATCGCGGCCGCCGTCCTCCTCGACCTGGAGCGCGCCGGCCTCCTGCGGCGCCTGGCCCAGTCGCGCCAGAACGGCGAGCGCGGCGCGGACGCCCCGGCCGCCGATGACCTCGAAGGTCGGATGGAGCGCGGCCCCGCGGCGCTGCTCAGCACGCTGCTCCGGGAAGAGCTCGGGCGCGACGACCATCCCACCCTCGTGCGCGTCGGGGATCCCGAACGACCGATGTGGTGGCTCCGGCGGCCGGAGCTCGCCGATGCGCCGCTCGCCGACCGGGTCGAGTGGTCCACGTTCTCGATCCTGTCGACGGCCGGGCGCCTGGACGAGGACGGCTTCCTGGAGCGGATCTACGCCCTGTTCCCGGGCCTCGAGGCGCCGGACGAGGAGCTCGTGCGCGCCTGCCTGGCGGCCTATGCGACGACGGGGGATGGCGGGCGGCTGCGGACCGATGACGACCTGGCTCGCCGGCTGGAGGAGCACGCCCGCGTCATCGGCCTGTTGGTGGATTACGCGCACCGGTTGGGGCTGAGGGCCTGGGTGAGCAAGCGCGAGCACGACCGACCCTACGCGGGGGCGACGCTCCTCGATCAGCTCCACGAGGACGAGCGCCGCGCCTACCTGCCGCTCATCGTGCGCGCGCCGGCCGAGGTGCTCGGGGCGGTCGACGCGATCTGGTACCGCCGCGGCCGGCTTGCCTTCCTGTTCGAGGTGGAGTGGACCGCCATGATGGGAGAGGCGGTCCTGCGCCGCGGCCGGCAGATCGAGCCGACCGACGAGCAGGCACGCTTCCTCGTCTTCCCGGCGGAGCGGACAGAGCTCGTCCGGCTGAAGCTCGAGCGGTCGCCGTGGCTGCGCGGCGAGATCGAGCGGCAGAACTGGCACTTCCTGAAATGGCAGCACCTCGAGGCGCTGGCCGGCCACCCCGGCGCGGGCCTGGAGCGTCTCGAGCCGGTGCTCGGCCTGTCGCCGCTCATCGAGCGCGGCGGGCAGCAGCTCACGATGTTCGGGGAGTGATCGAGAAGGCGAACGCTCGGTCGGTCGGTGGGCAATCCATCGGCAGCACCTTGACCGCGGCGCTATGCTCAGCCCGGGAGTGCCGTGGTTCCCCCCTGCGGCACTCCCGTTGCCGTCTCAGGCAGGGCGCCGCCGCGACTGGCGCCGGCCCACCGCGCGGCGCACGACGGCCATGACCTCGTCGACGTAGGGCTGCCCCTCGCCCGTCTCGATGGCGTGCGCCAGGCAGCCGGCGACGTGATCCTCGAGCACGAGCATGGCGACCTGGTCGGCGGCCGCGGTGAGCGCCTCGACCTGCTGGAGGACGTCGAGGCAGTACGCCTCCTCGTCGACCAGCCGCTGGAGCCCGCGGGCCTGGCCCTCGATCCGGCGCAGGCGGTGGAGGAGGAGCGTGCGGTCCTTGGAGTACGCGTGGCGGAAGTGGGCCGGGTGGCCAGCCGCCGGTCCGGCGGCCTCATCGGTCATACTGCCCCGCAGTATGCGAACACCGGGTGGAGGCGTCAACGTCGTAGGATGGGCCGATGCCTGACGACCGCGAACGACACGAGCTCGTCAGCCCGCTCGAGCGCGTGCTCGTGATCTTCAGCCACCCCGACGACGCCGAGTTCGGCGCCGCTCCTGCCATCGCCGCCCTCGCCGCCGGCGGGGCGCGGATCGACTACGTGGTGACGACCGACGGGGGAAAGGGGACCGACGACGCGAGCGTCAGCCCCGAGGCGCTGGCGGCGACACGGGCCGCCGAGCAGCGGGCTGCGGCGGACGTCCTTGGCGTGACCGAGATCGTGCATCTCGGCTACCCCGACGGCTACCTGACGCCGTCGCTCGAGCTGCGGCGCGACATCACGCGCGAGATCCGTCGCTTCCGCCCCGACCTCGTCATCGCCCAGCATCCGGTGCGCCGGCTCGAGGCAAGCCCGTTCATGAACCATCCGGACCACATCGCCACCGGGGAGGCAACGCTCGCCGCGGTCTACCCCGCGGCGCGCGACCGCCACAACTTTCCCGAGCTCGTCGAGGAGGGCTTTGAGCCGTGGAAGGTGCGCCAGGTGCTCGTCACCGGCGCCGAGCGACCGAACCTGTGGATCGATGTGGCCGAGACCTTCGTGACCGGGCTGCGGGCGCTCCACTGCCACGAGAGCCAGCTGGACGACGTGGCCGAGGTGGAGGAGCACCTGCGCGAGCGCGTCGCGACCGCCGGCGAGCCCGTCGGGCTGCCGATGGCCCAGGCCTTCCTCTCGATCCTGCTCACGTGATGCGCGGCGGTGGGGGGCGCGGTCACTGGGGCGGCCCCGAACCGGACCTCACCGCCCGGCCCGGCCATGCGCCGCGCACGCTGCGGCGCATCCTCGGCTTCTTCCGGCCGTACCGCGGACGCCTGGGGGTCATCGCCGGCCTCATCCTCGTCACGGTCAGCATCGGCGTCGTCAACCCGATCCTGCTGAAGCTCGTCATCGACAACCTGCTCGGCCCGCAGGACCTGGGGCTGCTGTACCTGCAGTGCGGGCTCATGATCGTGCTGCCGATCATCAGCTCCGGCATCGGCGTCTGGCAGTCGTTCCTCTCGAACGTGGTCGGGCAGCGGGTGATGGACGACCTGCGGCTGGCGCTCTACACCCACCTGCAATGGATGCCGCTGCGCTTCTTCACCGAGACGCGCACCGGCGAGATCCAGAGCCGCATCGGCAACGACGTGAACGGCGTGCAGTCGGTGGTGACCGATACCGCCGCGTCGCTGCTCGCGAACTTCGCGACCGTGGCGACCACGGTGGTGGCGATGCTCATCCTCGACTGGCGGCTGACGGTCCTCTCGCTGGGGATGCTGCCGGTCTTCGCCTACATCACCTACCGCGTCGGCAAGGTGCGCCGCGAGGTGAGCGGCCTGACCCAGCGCTCGCTGGCCGAGGTGAGCGCCATCACCGAGGAGTCGCTGAGCGTCTCGGGCATCCTGCTGTCGAAAACGTTCGGCCAGCAGCGCGCGTCGATCGAGCGCTTCCGGGCCGAGTCGCGCCGGCTGGGCGACCTGCAGATCCGGCAGCAGATGATCGGGCGCTGGCTGTTCGCGCTGATCGGCACCTTCTTCAGCATCGCGCCGGCCTTCGTCTACCTGCTGGCCGGCTCGCTCATCATCGGCGGCGACACGAACGTGAGCATCGGCACGATCGTGGCCTTCACGACGCTCCAGAGCCGCCTCTTCTTCCCGCTCGGGCAGCTGCTGAACGTGCAGGTCGAGATCCAGGGTGCGCTGGCCCTGTTCGACCGCATCTTCGAGTACCTCGAGATGCCGCACGACATCACCGACGCGCCGGACGCGATCTCGCTCGACACCGCCGCCCTGCATGGGGAGGTGCGGCTGCGCGACGTCAGCTTCCGCTACCCGCGCTCGGCGGCGCAGGTGGCGGTCCAGGCCGAGGCGGAGCTGGCCGAGGCCACCGGGCGCGCCGTCGCGGTTCCGATCCAGCCCTTCGCCCTGTACGAGATCGACTTCACCGCGCGTCCCGGGGAGCTGGTGGCGCTCGTCGGCCCGTCCGGATCGGGCAAGACGACGACGACGTACCTCATCCCGCGGCTGTACGACGTGGACAGCGGCGCGGTGGAGATCGACGGCCGCGACGTGCGCGGCGTGACCATCGAGTCGCTGGGCCGGGTCATCGGCGTCGTCACCCAGGAGACGTACCTGTTCCACAACACCGTGCTCGAGAACCTGCGCTACGCCAAGCCGGAGGCCACGATGGACGAGATCGAGGCCGCCGCCAGCGCCGCCGCCATCCACGACCGCGTCCTCGAGCTGCCCGAGGGCTACGACACGGTGGTGGGGGAGCGGGGCTACAAGCTGTCCGGCGGGGAGAAGCAGCGCATCGCCATCGCCCGCGTCCTGCTCAAGGACCCGCGCATCCTCATCCTGGACGAGGCGACCAGCGCGCTCGACTCGGTGAGCGAGCGGCTCATCCAGGCCGCGCTTACGCGGCTGATGGAGGGCCGCACCACGATCGCCATCGCCCACCGCCTGTCGACGATCCTGCGCGCCGACCAGATCCTCGTCTTCGACCGGGGCCGGATCGTGGAGCGCGGCACGCACGCCGAGCTCGTCGCGCACGAGGGCCTCTACGCCCGGCTGTACGCCGAGCAGTTCGCCGCGGAGCGGCCGGCCTGACCCGATAGACCGGTACGAATTCAGCCCGGGAGCCGCTTCGGGCCGCGGTTCTCGCGGTCTATCGGTACAGCCGGAGCCTGAAGCGCACCCGGAGGCGTGGCTCACGCTCCCCGCGCACCGATAGATCGACCAGGCGAAGCCTGGAGTCTCTGTCAGGCGCAATCCGTACGATAGATCGGTAGAAACGGCCGAGCGGCGTCCGCGCCCCAGCGACTGGCTCATGTCAGACTCCTCCCATGACCGATGCCGAGGCGCGGCCCGCGAACCGGCTCGCCCGCGAGACGAGCCCGTATCTCCTCCAGCACGCCCACAACCCTGTCGACTGGTATCCGTGGGGTCCCGAGGCGCTCGCCCGGGCGCGGGAGGAGGATCGGCCGATCTTCCTGTCCATCGGCTATTCCGCATGCCACTGGTGCCACGTCATGGAGCGCGAGTCGTTCGAGGACGATGCCATCGCCGCGCGCCTGAACCGCGACTTCGTGCCGATCAAGGTCGACCGCGAGGAGCGCCCCGACCTCGACGACCTGTACATGGGCGCCGTGCAGGCGATGACCGGCGGCGGCGGCTGGCCGATGAGCGTATTCCTTACCCCGGAGCTGCGCCCGTTCTTCGGCGGCACCTACTTCCCACCCGATGACCGGCACGGCATGCCGGCCTTCGGCCGCGTGCTCGAGGCGGTGGCCGAGGCATTCCGCGAGCGCCGCGGCGAGATCGACGAGCAGGGCCGGCGCCTGGTCGAGCATCTCAACGGGCAACTGGAGGTGCGCCCCGGGGACGCGGACCCCGAGCAGCGACAGCTCGACCTGGCCGCGGCGCGCATCGCGGCCGGCTTCGACGCCACCCACGGGGGCTTCGGCGGCGCGCCGAAGTTCCCGGCGCCGATGACGCTCGAGTTCCTGCTGCGACGCTGGCTGCGCAACGGCGACGAGACGCTGCTGCGGATCGTAACGGTCAGCCTCGACCGCATGGCCGAAGGCGGCATCCACGACCAGCTGGCGGGCGGCTTTGCTCGCTACAGCACCGATGCCGCCTGGCTGGTGCCGCACTTCGAGAAGATGCTGTACGACAACGCCCAGCTGGCGCACGCATACCTCGAGGGCTACCGCGCCACCGGCTCCCCGCGCTACGCCGAGGTCGCGCGGGCGACGCTCGACTTCGTCCTCGCCGAGCTGCGCACCGACGACGGCGGGCTGGCATCCGCGCTCGACGCCGACAGCGAGGGCGAGGAGGGCCGCTTCTACACCTGGGCGCACGACGACTTCCTGGTCGCGTTGGGCTCCGCCGGACTGACCGATGCCGAGGCCGCGTCCCTGGCCACGTATTGGGACGTGACCCCCGGCGGCAACTGGGAGGGGCGCTGCGTGCTCCACGTCGCCGGCCCGGTGCCCGACGCGGACCTCCTCGCGCGCGGGCGCGCGGCGCTCCTGGCGGCGCGTTCGAGGCGCCCGCGGCCGGGCCGCGACGAGAAGCAGCTCGCCGCCTGGAACGGCATGGCGTTGCGTGCGCTGGCCGTCGCCGCGCTCGTCCTCGGTGAGGAGCCGTATCGGAGCGCCGCCGAGGAGCTGGTCGCCTTCATCCGCCGCACGCTCGTGCGCGACGGGGACCGGCTATGGCGCACGGCCCGCGAGGGCGCGGCGCACACCCCGGGCTTCGCCGAGGACTATGCCCACGTGGCCGACGGCCTCCTGGCCGCGTACGCCGCCGGCGGCGCGGCCGACGACCTGCTCCTTGCCGACCGCCTCATGCGCCGGGCGGTGGCCGACTTCTGGGACGAGGGGAGCGGCACCCTCTACGACACGGGGCCGGAGCACGACGCCGCCTTCGCCCGGCCCCGCTCGCTCATCGACAATGCCACGCCGGCCGCGAACTCGGTGGCCGCCGATGTGCTCCTGCGCCTCGCCCTGCTCACCGGTGAGCCGGATCACGACCGCCGTGCGCGACGCATCCTGCGGGCCGTGGCCCCGGCGCTCGAGCGGCAGCCATCGGCCTTCGGACGGATGCTGTCGAGCGCCGACCGAGCGCTGGCCGAGCCGATCGACGCGGTGGTGGTCGGCATGGCGAACGATCCCGCCACGGTCGCCTTGCGCGCCGCCGTGGCGGGCCCGTATGCGCCGGACCTGGTCATCGCCCCGTTCGCCGGCGCGCACAACGGCGGCGACCCGCTCGCCGGGCTGCCGCTCTTCGACGGGAAGATCGCGCGCGACGGACACCCGACCGCGTACGTGTGCCGCGGCTACGCCTGCGACGAGCCGACCGACGACCCGGGGCGGGCCGCCGCCCAGGTCGCCGGGCTCAGCCGGCGAGAAAGCTGAGCCGCACCCGCCGGGTCGGGTTGTCGCGGTTCGTGTCGACCACCGCGATCGACTGCCAGGTCCCGAGGGCGAGCCGCCCCGCGACGACGGGGACGCTCACCGTCGGCGGCAGGAGCAGCGGGAGGACGTGATCGGCCCCGTGGCCCGGGCTGCCATGGGCGTGCCGCCAGCGGTCGTCACGCGGGAGGAGGCGATCCAGGGCGTCGAGCAGGTCGGGGTCCGAGCCGCTGCCGAGCTCCATGACCACCACGCCCGCGGTGGCGTGCGGGACGAACACGTGGAGGAGGCCGCCGCCATCGGCGAGGGCCACGTCGCGCACGAAGGAGGCGCAGGCGGAGGTGATGTCGAAGACGCCGGGGGTCGCGCCGGTGGTGACCTCGATCTCGCGCGTCTTCACCTGACCGCGGTCAGTGGAGCGCCGGCATCGTCATCGTGGCGCGGGTCCCGCAGCGGTAGCAGGACTCGTCCGCAGCCCGGATGGTGGTCCCGCAGTTCGCGCAGCTGAGCGCCAGGTCGGCCTCGCACTGCGTGCAGAAGCGCGCGCCGGCGGGGTACTGGAGGCCGTCGACCGGGCAGTAGGGGAGCCCACGGGGCGCTTCGAGCAGGCCGCCCTCGGCGCGCGGCAGGATGGCCGCCGGGCGGGGCGCCGACTCCTCGGCGATCGCGACCTGCGAGACGCGCAGGTAGCCGATGACCAGCCACAGGACGTAGAGCCCGGCGAGGCCGAGCAGGCCGTACGGGGCCAGCGCCGCGAGCGCGTTGATCGTGTCGGTCGAGATCCACTCGATGAAGTCACGGATGGCTTCCATGGCGCGGCGATTCTAGCATCGGGCTCCCGGCCGACGGGCAGCCGGGCGCGGTACACTCCGGGGCCCATGGTGCGACCCAAGCTCGACCCGAAGACCCCGCTCACCGAGCTCCATGTCCACCTCGGCGCGGCGGTCACGCCGGCGATCATGTGGGGCATCGCCCACTCCCAGGGCATCCGGCTGCCGACGAAGGACTACTGGGCCTTCCGCGACCTCATCACCGTCGGGCGTCGCCGCCGCTCGTTTCAGGCCTACCTCGACCTCTTTCACTGGACCGAGCTCATCCAGTCCAGTCCGATCGCCGTCGAGCGCAGCGTGTACGAGGTCATCGGCGGCGCCTATCGCAAGAACAACGTCACCCGCCTCGAGCTGCGCTTCAACCCGATGAAGCGCAACCGCGGCGGCGAGCAGGACCTCGACCACATCATCGCCGCGGCCGTCCGCGGGATGGATCGGGCCGTCCTCGAGTACCCGCTCGTGCGGGCCGGGCTCATCCTGTGCCTGGACCGTGCCTTCAGCTACGAGCTGAACGAGATCATCGCCGCCAAGGCCATCGCCTGGCGAGATCGCGGCGTGGTGGCGGTCGACATCGCCGGCCCGGTGGAGCCCACCTTCCGCTTCTCGGACTACGCCGGCCTCTTCGCCCAGGTCCGGCGGGCGGGGCTCGGCGCGACGGTCCATGCCGGCGAGACCGGTGGCCCCGAGGAGGTGCGCGAGGCGGTCGAGGCGCTCGAACCGACCCGAATCGGCCACGGCGTGAAGGCCGCCTACGACCCGGCGGTGATGGACCTCCTGCGCGAGCGGCAGATCGTGCTCGAGGTGTGCGTCTCGTCGAACCTGAACACGCGGGTCGTGCGCGATATGGCCGAGATGCGCCACATCCTGCGCCAGCTGGCCGACCACGGCGTGCGGATGGCAATGTCCACCGACGGCCCGGAGATGCTGCGCTCGTACCTGCGCGACGAGATCGCGACCGTCCTGCGCCACGGCATCCTCAGCCTCGATGAGGTCGAGCGCTCGCTCGAGGTCGCCCGGCAGGCATCGTTCGTGGACCGCGCGCCGGTGCCCGGCGGGGCCCGTCTCGACCTCGCCGAGGGCGGCAACGGGAGCGCCCCGTACGCCGTCGAGGTCGAGGCCTAGGCTGATAGACTCCCGGCCGTGTCATCGATCTGGCGTCCGGTCCGCGAACGGCAGCCCGCCCGCTCCCTGATGGTCGTCGTCGCCCATCCGGCCGACGAGGCGTTCGGATTCGGGGGCGCGATCGCCCAGGCGGTGGCCGAAGGTGCCTACGTGGTGGTCGTGTGCGCCACGCGCGGCCGCTTCGACGCCCGCCTCCTCGACAAGGCGCCCGCCCCCGGCGGTCGCAACCGTCACTACACGCGACCGGTCGTGTGGCGCAACCTGGACACCGTCCGCGAGGACGAGCTGCGCCGATCGGTCACCGTCCTCGGCGTCCGCGTGCTCCGCATGCTCGACTACGCGGAGGAGGACCTCGCCAACGTCGACTTCGACGAGCTCGTCTCCCGCATCGTGGAGCCGATCCGCATGCATCGGCCGGAGGTAATCCTCTCCTTCGGGCCGGACGGCGTGAGTGGCGACAGCGACCACGTCGTCATCGCCCGCGCCGCGGAGGCCGCCTTCGACCTCGCCGGCCAGCCGCTCGCCTTCGAGGACGACCTCGAGGAGGACCAGCCGGCGTGGCGGGCGGCGAAGCTGTACCAGCTCGTCGTGCCGGCCAGCCAGGTTGGCGCGCTCGGCGAGCGCGCGCCGGAGACCTACGGCTCGGGCGACGACGACGGCACGCTGCGCCTCGAGCTCGGCGAGCTCGCGCAGCTCAAGCTCGCGGCGATCAGCCGCCACGTCTCGCAGACCGGGTCGGCCGGCCCGTTCGCCGACTGGAGCCCCGAGATGCGCGACGCATTCCTCGCCGCCGAGCACTATCGGCTCGCGCGCTCGAACCTCCCCGTGCCGGCCGGCGCCGGGGAGCCGGCCGAGACCTCGATCTGGGACGGGCTGGCCTGACAGCGCCCGAGGTTCAACATAGGTAGCATCGGTCCGGCGGCATCCTCTGCTACCCTCGAAGCGGCCCACCCATCGGTACACGGAAAGGAAGCCCGAGTTTCGGCATGTCCGAGCAGCTGACGAACGACAACATCATGGCCGCGCTCGGCCAGGTGAAGGACCCGGAGATCGGGCGCGACCTGGTGAGCCTGGGCATGGTCAAGGGGATCGAGATCAACGGCACGGCCGTGGACCTCACCGTCGAGCTCACCACGCCGGCGTGCCCGCTCAAGGCGAAGATCGAGTCGGACATCGTCGACGGACTCGAGGCGCTCGGCGCCTCGGCGGTGCGCGTCGACTGGGCGAGCAACGTGAAGCGCTCGTTCGGGGGACCCGCGGCGGACCTCATCCCCGGCGTGAAGAACACGATCGCGGTCGCCTCCGGCAAGGGCGGGGTAGGCAAGACCACGGTCGCCGTCAACCTGGCCGTCTCGCTGGCCCGCGACGGGGCGCGAGTCGGCCTCCTCGACGCCGACATCACCGGGCCGAACGTGCCGCTCATGATGGGCACCGCCGGCGCCCACGTGACCGGCAACGGGGGCCGGGTGAACCCGGTCATGAGCCACGGCGTGCAGATGATGAGCATTCAGTACTTCCTCACCGGCGACGCCCCGGTGATCTGGCGCGGGCCGCTCATCCACTCGGCGATCCAGCAGTTCCTGCGCGACGTGGAGTGGGGCGATCTCGACTACCTCGTCATCGACCTGCCGCCGGGGACCGGCGACGCGGCGCTGTCCATCAGCCAACTCATCCCGCTCTCCGGGGCCGTGGTGGTGACGACCCCGCAGGAGGTGAGCCTGCTCGACGCCCGCAAGGCGATCGCCATGTTCAACAAGGTGAACGTCCGCACCATCGGCGTGGTCGAGAACATGAGCAGCTTCGTATGCCCCGACTGCGGCAGCGAGCACGACATCTTCGGCACCGGCGGCGGCGACTCGATCGCCCGCGAGCTCGGCCTCGAGGTGCTCGGACGGATCCCGATCGAGCCGGGTGTGCGCAGCGGCGGCGACGCCGGCGTCCCGATCACCTCGGCGCAGCATCCGGCGGCCGACACCTCCCCCGCGGGCGCCGCCCTCCGGGAGCTGGCACGCACCGTCGCCGGCCGCGTGAGCGTCATCGCCGCACCGTTCGCGGGCGCGGCCAGCTGAGCTCCGGGCCGGCCGCGGCCCGGGTGAAAGGTACTGCCGGCGGGGCATGTTCCCGGTATCGGCGGTTGACTAGAATCCGCCAATGCGGATCGCGCTGCTTGCTGACCTGCACGCGAACCTGCCGGCGGTTCGGGCCGTCCTGAACGACGCCGCGCAGATCGGCTGCGACGCGATCTGGTGCGCCGGCGACGTCGTCGGCCGCGGGCCGCACCCGAACGAGGTCGTCGAAGCGCTGCGGTCGCTCGACATCCCCACCGTCCAGGGCAACTGGGACGAGGCCGTCGGCATGGGCCGCGAGGTCACCGGCAGCATCTGGGAGTCGCCCGGCGGCGAGGCGGCCGGGCAGCACTCGCTGGAGTGGACGAAGGCCCAGCTCAGCGAAGAGAACCTGGCCTGGCTGCGGCAGCTGCCGGCTACGCTGCGGCTCGAGGTCGAGGGCCGGACCGCCCACCTCTTCCACGGCACCCCGCTGAAGCAGAACGAGTACCTCTGGCAGGATCGCCCCTCGCGCTACTTCGCCCGCATCGCGAGCGACGAGGGCGACGACCTGTTCTGCTTCGGGCACACCCACGAGACGTACCACCGCGTGTCGGGGCAGTCGCACTTCGTCTCCGCAGGATCGGTGGGCTGCGGTGGGGCAGGCGACGGCAGCGCGCGCTACGCGGTCATCTACGTCAGCGAGGCGGACATCGTCGTCGGCTTCCGCGGGATCGAGTACGACCGCCAGTCGGTCCTCTCCGACATGGCGGCCATCGGCCTTGCGCCGGAGCTGCTTACCCATCCGCCGGTGCCGCACCCGCTCGTGGACCCGGGGCAGGGCTCCTTCGCCGAGGCCCACGCGGCCGCGGCCGACGCCTCAGCGTCGGCCTGAGCACCGGCCCGGCCGCTCAGGCGGCCTTCGACTCGCGCTCGTAGGGCTTGCCGACCGCGGCCGGAGCGATGCTGCGCCCCACCACGCCGGCCAGGACGATGATCGTGATGAGGTACGGCAGCGCGCTGTAGAACTGGAGCGGCACGGCGGTGAGGAGCTCGCCCAGCTGGCCCTCCGGCGGCGCGAAGCGGATCGAGCGCTCCAGGCCGATGGACGTCGTGAACAGGAGCGCGGCGCCCAATGCACCGATCGGCGTCCAGCGGCCGAAGATGAGCGCGGCGAGCGCGATGAATCCACGCCCGGCGGTCATCTCGCCCTGGAAGGCGCTGCCGAACTCGATCGTCAGGTAGGCGCCCGCCAGCCCGGCGAAGACGCCGCCCAGGATGACGTTCCGGTATCGGAGTCGGATGACGTCGATGCCGACCGTCTCTGCGGCCTTGGGGTGCTCGCCGACCGCGCGGGTGCGCAGCCCCCACCGCGACCGGAAGAGGAGCACCTGGAGGAGGATGACGCTGATGAGCATGGAAAGGCCGATGGGGCCGACCGTGATGAACGCGTCGATCAGCCAACCGACGACCGGGATGTCCTCGATCGCCGACGGCAGCCTCAGCGCCTGGAACGAGCCGGCCGATGGTGGCGACTGCCGGCTGATGAGCAGGTTCAGGTAGCCGGTGATGGCCACGGCGAAGATGTTGATGATCGTGCCGCTGATGATCTGGTCGGCGCGGACGCTGATGGAAAGCCAGGCGTGGACCGCGGAGACCAGCATGGCGGCGGCAACGGCCGCCACCAGGCCGATGAGGAGGGGCAGCGTGATGCCCAGCACCGCGAGGCGGAAGTCGGGGACGAGCTGTGCCGCGATCGACGCCGTCCACCACGCCACGAAGGCGGCGGTCAGCATCATGCCCTCGATGCCGATGTTGACGACGCCCGAGCGCTCGTTCATGAAGCCGCACAGGGCGCCGAGGGCGATCGGCGTGGCCGCGGCCACGATGGTGGGGGCGAGGACGGGAAACGCCTCGATGAGATAGGCGACGAACTGGATGACGAGGCCGATGACCGGGATGCCGTAGATCGCGTCCATCCTCGACCTCCCTCAGCGGCTCGACTGGTCGCCGTAGGACTGGCTGACCGTCTGCAGCTCGGACACCATCTCGCCGTCGCCGGTGCGAACGCGAAGGACCTGGCGCACGACGAGCTCCGCGGCCAGGAAGAAGAGGATGACCGCCTGGAGCAGCCCGACCATCTGTGCCGGGACGCCGGCCTGCACCTGCATGAGCCCGGCGCCGGCCTGCATCGCTCCGAAGAGGAGGCCGGCGAAGAGGATGCCGACCGGGTGCGCCCGCCCGAGCAGCGCCACGGCGATGGCGTCGAATCCCACCGTCGTCCCGTACGAGGCTGGCATGTAGCGGACCTCGCCGAGGATCTCGCCGGCCCCGGCCAGGCCCGCCAGCAGGCCGCAGGCCGACATCGTCAGGACGGTGATCCAGCGCGGGTGCATGCCGGCGTAGCGGGCGGCATCCGGGTTGGCGCCGACCGTTCGGATCTCGAAGCCGACCGTGCTGCGATAGATGATCCACCACGCCAGCGGAACGGCCACGAGCGCGAACAGCAGGCCGAGATGGCCGTTGCGGCCGATGAGCACCGGCAGGGCGGCGGCGGCGAACTCATCGGTCCGCGCGAAGGTGACGTTCGTCCCGCGCAAGGGACCGGAGATGATGACGGAGACGAGGTGGATCGCGACGAAGTTGAGCATGATCGTGGTCACCACCTCGTGGGCGCCGGTGAACGCCTTGAGGAAGCCGGGGATGAAGCCCCAGGCAAGGCCGCCGGCCATGCCGGCGAGCAGGGAAAGCGGGATGGCGACCCACGGCGATGCCTCGTTGAGGGCGATGGCAGTGACCGTGGCGCTCACCGCGCCGAGCAGGAACTGGCCCTGGGCGCCGATGTTGAACAGTCCGGCCTTGAAGCCGATGCCGACCGCCAGTCCGGCAAGCACCAGCGGCGTGGCGTTGACCAGCGTGTTGATGAGCGCCTGGACCGATCCGAAGGATCCTTCCGCCAGCGCGCGGTAGGCGACGAGCGGCAGTGCCGGGTCGAAACCGTGGATGAGCGGGCTGGAAAGGATGATGACGATGGCCCCGATGACGAGCGCCAGCCCGATCGCGATGGCCGGCAGGAGCGCCACCGCTCGGATCCGCTCGCCGAGCGAGCGGCGCCGCGGGGCGTTCGACGCGGCCGGCGCGGGTGGTGCGGCGGTGGTCACGCGCCGTCCTCCATCGTCTGCGGCTGGACGCCGCTCTCGCGCCCGCCGGTGGCCATGAGCAGGCCGACCTCCTCGCGATCGGCGCTCCGGCCGTCGAGCACGGCGACCAGCCGGCCACGATACATGACGCCGATGCGGTCCGAGAGCTCGAGCACCTCGTCGAGCTCGGCCGAGACGAGGAGGATCGCCACCCCTGTGTCGCGCCGGGCGACGGCCTGGCGGTGGATGAACTCGATGCTGCCGACGTCCAGTCCGCGCGTGGGCTGGTCGAGCACGAGCAGCTTGAGGTCGCCCTCGAACTCGCGCGCCACAATGACCTTCTGCTGGTTGCCGCCGGACAGGTTCGAGGCCGGGATCGTGGCCGACGGCGTTCGCACGTCGTACTCGGCGATGGCCTGCTCGGCGTAGGTCCGGATCGCCTCCTCGTTCCGTCGCATGCCGGTGGCGTAGGGCGCCAGGTAGTAGTCGTTGAGGACGAGGTTGTCGGTGATGGGGAAGGCGAGGACGAGACCGAAACGGTGGCGGTCGCCCGGCACGAAGCCGACCCCCGCCTGGTGAAGGTCGCGTGGGGAGTGCCCGGTGACATCCCGGCCGCCGAGCTTCACGCTGCCGCCGGCCACGTGCCGCAGCCCGACGAGCGCCTCGACGAGCTCGTCCTGGCCGTTTCCGGCCACGCCGGCGATGCCGAACACCTCCCCGGCGCGCACCTCGAAGGCCACGTCGTGGACGGTCTCGCGGCCGCGATCGTCGCGCACGCGAAGGCCCTCCACCACGAGCATCGGTTCGCCCGGATGGCTTTCGCCGCGGTCCGCGGTGAGCTGGACCTCGCGGCCGACCATCATCTCGGCGAGGTCCTCCTCATCGGTCTCGGAGGGGATGCGGCTGCCCACGACCTTGCCACGCCGGATGACGGTGATGCGATCGGCGACCTCCAGCACCTCGTACAGCTTGTGGCTGATGAAGATGACCGCGTAGCCCTCGGCGCGCAGCGTGCGCAGGACCTCGAAGATCTCCTTGGTCTCCTGCGGGGTGAGCACCGCCGTCGGCTCGTCGAGGACGAGGACGCGCGCGTTGCGGTACAGGGCCTTGAGGATCTCGACCCGCTGCTGCCAGCCGACCGACAGCGAGCCGACGCGCTGCTCGGGGTCGACCTCCCAGCCGAAGCGCTGGCCCAGCTCGCGGATGCGCCGGTGCGATGCGGCCCGATCCATGAGGATCGGGTTCGCCATCGGCTCCTCGCCGAGCAGGATGTTCTCGGCGATGGACAGCACCGGCACCAGCATGAAGTGCTGGTGGACCATGCTGATGCCGCGGCTGATGGCCTCGTGTGGGCCGCTGATCTCGACCGGCTTGCCGTCGAGCAGGATCTCGCCCTGGTCAGGCACGGCCAGGCCGTAGAGGATGTTCATGAGCGTGCTCTTGCCCGCCCCGTTCTCGCCGAGGAGAGCGTGGATCTCCCCCGCACGCACGTCGAGGTCGATGCCGTCGTTGGCAAGCACGCCGGGGTAGCGCTTGGTGATGCCGCGCATCTCGAGCACCGCGGCACGCCGCCCCTCGCCCTGCGCCACCGCCACGGTCCCGGATTCGCTCTCGCTCATCGCCTCGGTGTCCGGTGTATGAGGCGAGCGGGCCGGCCCGGAGGACCGACCCGCTCGTGACATTCAGCCAAGCGGTCGCTCGACTCGGATCAGGTGCCCATGTCCTCCTCGCCGGCGTAGCAGAGGCCGGACGGCTGGCACGGGTCGAGGTCGCCCGACGCCATCTGGTCGAACGCCCCGTCCACGGCGGACTTGATCTCGTCGGTGATGACGTTGCCGTCGAACTGGTAGTACGGCGCCAGGCCGATGCCGTCGTTGTCGGCTCCGTAGAACACGTTGCCCGTGCGGGCGCCCTCACCGCCGAAGGCGATGATGGCGTCGGAGACCGCCTTGGACAGCTTCTTCTCGGCGCTGGTCACGATGCACTCGGCCTGGTCCGGCGTGGACTGCCACTGGTCGACGTCGACGCCGACGGCGAAGATGCCAGCCTCCTCGGCGGACTGCAGGACGCCGTTGCCGGTCTTGCCCGCCACCTGGAAGAGGACGTCGGTGTCCTCGTTCTGCGCCAGGAACTGGTCGGCGAAGCTCTTGCCGGTGGCCGGGTCGTTGAACGCCACGTTCAGGTCGTTCGAGACGTACTTGAGGTGGACGGTGACGTCCGCGTTCACGCTCTTCGCGCCGTTCTCGAAGCCGCGCATGTAGTTCACGACCGGCGGGATCGTCCCCGAGCCGCCGATGGCCGCGATGACGTTGCTCTCGGTGATGTTGCCGGCCACGATGCCGGCCAGGTAGCCGGCCTGAGCCTCGTTGAAGATGAGGCTCTCGTAGTTCGCCAGGCCCGCGCCGGCCGCGGGATCTTCACCGGCCTGGAACTGGTCGACGCCGACGAAGTGCACCTCGGGATTCTCCTGGGCGGCGGTCAGTGTTGCCGCGCCGAGGGCGAAGCCGACGGTGACGATCAGGTCGTAGTCCTCGTCGATGAGGGTCTGGATGTTCGTCGCGTAGTCCGCCGAGCCGGCAGTCACGATCGCCCGCGGCTCGTCCGCGCCGATCGCCGCAGCACCCTGCTGAGCGCCGATCCAGCTGAACTCGTTGAAGTTCTTGTCGTCGAGCGTGCCGACATCGGTCACCAGACCGATCTTCGCGTCGCTCTCGCCGCTCGCCGCCGGCGCCGATGGCGCCACGGCCTCGGCGTCGCCGAGCTCGCGGCACAGCCCCTTGCCGACGTCGATCGTGCCGCCTCCGGCACACGCCGAGATCACCATGGTGAGCGCCAGCGCTGAAGCGACACCCCCGTACCGTCGCTGGAACCGCATCAAGTCTCTCTCCTTCGCCCTGTTGGGCTCCTCCGTCATCCCGTGCGCGCGGGCGCTCGGGGGCACAGGCAGCCGATCGCGTACGTCCGGCCGCGAATCCGCCGCATCATACTGCCCTGCCCGCCGAGCGCTCAAGGTCATTTCGGCACGTCCCGCGGGTGGCATTCGGCCCCAGCCGGGCCACGTATGATCCGGACCGATGCCGTCACGACCGGTCCGCTCCGCCGCTCCCCGCCTGGTCATTTTCGACCTGGACGGGGTCGTCTACCGCGGGGACCAGGCAGTCCCCGGGGCGGCCGCGCTCGTCCGCGCGCTGCGCGGTGAGGGGCGGCTCGTGCGCTTCGCGACGAACAACTCGTCGGCGACCCGCGACGAGTACGTGGTCCGCCTGGCCGGGCACGGCATCCCGGCCACGATCGATGAGATCGTGACCTCCAGCCACGCCACGCTCGAGCACATCCTCGCCCACCTGCCCGAGGTGCGGCGGGTGCTCGCCCTCGGCGCCCCGGGCCTGACCACCGAGCTGCGCGACGGCGGCCTGGAGGTGACCGAGGCGGACGATGCCGCCCCGCCCGGCTGGCACGGAGCGCCGCTCCCCGCGCGCTACGACGCGGTCGTGTGCGGCCTCGACCGGCGGATCGACTACCGGCGCCTCGGCATCGCCGCCGCCGCGATCCGCGAGGGGGCGCGCTTCATCGCCACGAACGCCGACCTGCGCTTCCCGACGCCGGAGGGGTTCATGCCCGGAGCCGGCACGATCGTCGCCGCGCTGGCAGCCACGACCGGTGTCGAGCCGCTCGTCATCGGCAAGCCGCAGCCGGCGATGTTCCGCGCCATCCTCGAGCACGACGGCGTGGCGCCGGACGAAGCGCTCGTCATCGGCGACAACCCGGACGCCGATCTCGTGGCCGCGCGCCGCGCCGGGATCCCATCGGTGCTCGTGCTCACCGGCGTCGTGGACGAGGCGGGTGTCGCGGCGCTCGACGGCGAGCGGCGCCCCGACCGGGTTGCGGCCGATCCCGCCGCCGTGGCGACGCTCCTCGGGCTGCCGATCAGCTGATGGTCGACCCGGCCCACGCCCGCCAGGCCGTCTCCGCCTCGGCCAGCAGGCCGCGAACGACGCCTGGCGGTGCGAACGCGCGGCGAAAGCCGTTCAATGCGATCGCGGCAAGCTCTGACGGATCCAGGGCCAGCTCGGCATGGACGCGTGCGTATTCATCGCTCAGGCCGATGCCCGTCACGGTCCGGTCGTCCGTCGACAGCGTGACGCTCACCCCCGCCCGATGGAGGCGCGCGAGCGGGTGGTCGGCGAGGGCCGCGACCACGCCAGCCTGCACGTTCGAGGTGGGGCACATGTCGAGGGTGACGTCGGCATTGCGCAGGGCCGCGAGCAGGTCCGGGTCGTCGGCCGCCGTCACGCCGTGGGCGACGCGGCGCACCCCGAAGGCGAGCACCTCGCGAACCCGTTCGGGGCCGGCCACCTCGCCGGCGTGCGCGGTCAGCGCCAGGCCCCCCTCCTCGGCAGCCCGGAACGCGGCGGCATGCGGCGGCGCCGGCCACGCCGCCTCGGGCCCGGCGAGGTCGAAGCCCACGACCGGCGGGCCGAAGTCGGCAGCGCTCCGGGCCAGGAGGACGTTCGCCGCCGGCGGGTGCGAGCGCATGGCGGTCACGATCAGCCCGACGCTCGTGCGCTCGGGCTCCGGGAGCCGGTCGGCCGCGTCGCGGACGCCGCCGGAGACCGCGCCGATGACCTGGTGGACGGACAGGCCCCGCTCGAGGTGGAGGCGCGGCGCCCAGCGGATCTCGGCGTACCGCACCCCGTCCGCTGCGAGATCCTCCACGAGCTCCGCCGCCGCGCGCCGCAAGGCGGCTTCGGACTGGAGCAGCGAGATGGGCAGGTCGAAGTACGTCAGCAGCTCCGCCTGGTCGGCGCAGCGCTCGGGCCCGACCATCCGCCGGCGCGCGTCGTCCAGGGTCAGCGGGGAGCCCGTCTCGGCCGCGAGCTCGACCGCCGTCGCCGGTCGCAGCGAGCCGTCGAGATGCTGGTGCAGCTCAGCTTTCGGCAGCCCCCGGAAGGTGGCAGCCTCGTTTCCGGGACGATGCACGTCGGCATGATACGAGCGCGGCTCCCCGGGGCGAGGATGTCGCGCGCCGTCGCGGGCGGGCTGGCAGCCACGCTGGCGCTGGGGGCGGTCCTCGCCGCTCGACCGGCGGACCCCGCCGCCGCGGATCCGCCGCGCGAGTCCCTTCGCCGGCAGCGCCTCGACGAGCGCGCGCGCGAGGCGCTCAACGCGCTCGAGGCGCTCGCGGTTGCGCTCGGCGCGGGACGTGATGCCGCGCGGCGCGGGGTCGCCCTCGTGCAGTCGGGAGACGAGCCGCCGGCGCCCGCCCTGGAGCAGGCCGCCGAGCTGCTCGAATCGGCGATCCCCGAGGCGGAGGCGGCCGGGACGGCCTTCGCCGTGCTCCGCGGCTACGCGGCCGCGACGCGCGCCGGCATCGACATCCCCGCGGTGGCGGCACCGGCCGAGCTGCGGGGCATCGCCGGCCAGCTTCGCGACGCCGCCGAAGCGGCGGACCCTGTCGTCGCGCGGCGGCGGGCAGCGACCGCGACGCTCGAGGAGCTCGAGGCCGCGCTGGCTGCGCTGGACGCCGACGATCCGCGAACGGCGCTGGCCGCGCTGGACGCCGCCCGGGAGCAGCGCGCGGAACTCGCGAGCTGGGAGCCGCCCCCGGTCACGCTGCCGCTCTGGCTGCGGACGACCGGCCGCCTCATCGGTGCTGCCGAGGCGATCGCGGATGCCGTCATCGACGGCGATGCCGCGGCGGTGCGACGCGCGGCCCGCCGTTACGCCGCCGCCGTCGAGGAGGCGCGTCGCGCCGACGTGTCCCTGGCACTCACCCTGTCGGAAGCGGCCGACGGCCTGACCGCGACACCGATGCGGCGCCTCGGCAACGCGCTCGCCGCGATCGAGGCCGCGCGCGCCGCGGTGGCATCCCTCATGCTGGTGCGCCCTGCAGGATGAGCCCTGCAGCGTCCCCGTCGGATGCGCTGCTCGGCCGGCTGCTCGGGGGACGGTTCCGGATCGAGCGTGAGCTGGCGCGCGGCGGGATGGCGACCGTGTACCGCGCCGTCGACGAGCGCCTCGAGCGCCCGGTGGCGGTCAAGGTGCTTGCCGCGCCCTACGCGGAGCAGCCGGCATTCGTTGAGCGCTTCCTGGCCGAGGCCCGCGTCGCGGCGTCCTTCTCGCACCCGAACCTGGCGCACGTCTACGACTCGGGCAGCGACGGCGACAGCCACTTCCTCGTCCTCGAGCTCCTCGAGCGGCATCGGTCGCTCCGGGTCGAGCTTGGCGAGCGCGGGCGGCTGGCCCCTCTCGCCGCGGTGGGTGTGGCGCTCGACGTCCTCGCCGGCCTCGAGCCGCTGCACGCGCATGGCCTGGTGCACTGCGACGTGAAGCCCGGCAACGTGATGATCGGAGCGGACGGGACGAAGCTCATCGACTTCGGGATCGCGCGGCCGCTCGACGGCCCGGTGGCCGGCGCGACGTCGATCGGCTCGCTGCACGCCATGTCGCCGGAGCAGCTGCGCGGCGACGGCCTCGGCCCGTCCAGCGACCTGTTCGCGGTGGGCGTGCTCCTGTACGAGTGCCTCACCGGTACGGTCCCGTTCCCCGGCGCCACGCCCGATGAGGTCGCTGCGGCCCACGGGCGCGGCCCGGTCGCGCCCCCCTCACACCTCGCCCCGGAGGTGGCCGAGCGTCTCGACGACGTGGTCGCGCAGGCCCTGCGCGTCGATCCCGCGCGACGGTTCGCCTCCGCGCCGGCGATGGCCACGGCGCTGCGCACCGCGGCCGCAGCCCAGCGAGAGGCCACGGCGGCCGGTCCCGAGGACGACACGACGACGACCGTACACCCGGTCGCGGCGCCAATGCCCGCCGCGTACGTGCCGGGAGACGGCCGGCCGCGCGGGCCATGGCTGGCCGTGTCCGCGGGTGTCGCGACGGTGGCCGCGGTCGTCCTCGGCGTCGTACTGCTCGGGTCGCCGCAGGCCGACGGACGCGGCACGGCCACGCCGACGCCGATGCCCAGCACGTCGGCCGATGCGGGGCCGAGCCTCGCGCCCGGGATGGTGCGGGTCCCCCGGACGATCGGCATGTCGGAGGCGGAGGCGCAGGCCGCCGCGCAGGCGGCCGGGCTGGCATGGCGCATCGAGTGGCGGATCGTCCCCGGCCGCGAGCCGGGGATCTACGCCCAGGAGCCGGAGCCGGGCTCGGTGGTGCGCGAGGGATCGGCGTTCGTCATGCAGGCGTACCGCGAGCGGTGACGCCGGGGCATCGGTCTATACTCGTTTGACCGATGGCTGCCGCGCGGCGCCATCGGTCTGTCATCCGTGATCGACGTGAATCCCCAAGGAGAGGTGCATGCGCTTCCGCGCCGAATCGACGAGCCCCGCAGCGGTCCAGGCAGACGTCCTGGCGGTTCCCATCTACAAGGAGGACGCCGAGATCAGCGGCGAGCTGGCGGAGCTGGACGCCGCCGCAGGGGGAGTCATCAGCCGGGCCATCGAGTGGGGCGAGTTCAACATCCTCGAGCACTACACCGCCCTCCTCGACGGCGGCTCGATCGGCGCGGGAAAGATCCTGCTGGTGAACGGCGTGCGGCGCGGGCGCGGCCCGTGGCGTGCGCGGCGCATCGCCTCGACCGCGACACGGCGCCTCCAGGGACGCGGTGTGCGGCGGATGGCGCTCTGGCTGCGCGACGGGGAGACGGACGACGGCTACACCGCCGCGGCGGTCGGCGCCCTGCAGGGAACGTATCGCCCGCATGCGACCTACGGCCGCCAGCGCGACACGGAGGCCATGCTGCGCAGCGTGGAGGAGGTCGTGCTGCTCGGCGAGCACGCGCCCGACGCCGCCACGCTCGAGCGCGCTGTCCACATCGCGGAGGGGGTCGAATTCGGCCGGACGCTGGCGAACCGCGCCACGAACGACCTCTACCCGGAGAAGATGGCGCAGGTCGCTCGCGAGCTCGAGGCCGATGGCTGCACGGTGGAGGTCCTCGACGTGCCGGCCATGGAGTCGCTTGGGATGGGGGCGCTCCTCGGCGTGGGGCAGGGCGCGACCCACGAGCCGCGGCTCATCGCGGTGAAGTTGCCAGGCTGGGTGGCCGCCGCCCCGGAGCGCCGGCTGGCGATCGTGGGCAAGGGCGTCTGCTTCGACTCCGGCGGCATCAGCATCAAGCCCTCCGAGAAGATGGAGGAGATGAAGCACGATAAGTCGGGAGCCGCCGCGGTCATCGGTGCGATCCGTGCCCTTGCCCGCATCGCCCCCGACGCGCCCGTCATGGCGGTGGCCCCCATGGTCGAGAACATGCCCGGCGGCAACGCCCAGCGTCCGGGTGACGTCGTGAAGGCCATGAACGGCATGACCATCGAGGTGACGAACACCGACGCCGAGGGCCGCCTCATCCTCGCCGATGCGATCCACTGGGCGGAGCAGCAGGGCGCGACCCACATCGTCGACGTCGCCACGCTCACGGGCGCCGCCTCGATCGCATTCGGGGACCTCATCAGCTGCTACTTCGCCCGGCCGCGCGAGTGGGGCGCCGCGGTCCAGAAGGCGGCCGATGCCAGCGGCGAGTGGTTCTGGGAGATGCCGCTGGCTCGCGAGTACCGCCCCGCCTACGACTCGGCGCATGCCGACCTCGTGAACTCGGGGTCGCGCGACGGTTCGCTCATCAAGAGCGCGGTCTTCATCTCGGAATTCGCCACGGTGCCCTGGGTGCACGTGGACATCGGCGGGAGCGCCTACCTGACCGCCGACAAGGCGGTGAACCCGAAGGGGGCACTCGGCACCACGGTGTCAACGCTCATCCGGCTCGGCCTGGACTACGCGGCGGGGGACTGAGCACGACGAGGCCCCGCCGGCGGACCGGCGGGGCCTCGTGCGTTCGGTTCGGGACCGGCGCTCAGGCGCGATCCTCGTCCATTGCGTCGCGAGCGTCGTCCTTCGCCTCGCCCCACTCGTTCTGAACGTCGCCTTCGATCTGCTGGGCCTTGCCCTCTGCCTCGGTCGCAGGATCGTCGGTGAGATCGCCCCACTCTTCCTTGACCTTGCCGGTGCCTTCCTTGATCGGGCCCTCGATGCGGTCGCTATCCATCGTCGTCTCCTGTGCTTGGCACTCCGGACGGACGGTTCCGCCCCTGCCGGGATGCATGGCACGTCGCGTGCCAGCCCGGCGATGCACCGGCCGCGCGCCGGTTAGGATGCCGCCGTGCGATCCCCGAACGCCCTGAGCCCACGGTGACGGCCGCGGCCGTCGCGGTCGGCGTCGCCTTCGCCGTGCTCGGGGCTGCGGCGGAACGGCTGGCGGCTGTCTGGCCTCCCGACGAGGCCTCGCGCCGCGGGCCGGGCCCGCGCACGCTGCTCCTGGCCCTTGCTTCCGGCGCGGCCGGCTGGGCTGTCGCGGTGCGGTCGGCGCTGCCGTGGTGGGCGACGGCCGTGTACCTCGCCCTCTTGGCGATCATGGTCCTGCTCTCGGCAACCGACCTCGAGCAGCGTCGTCTGCCGCACATCCTGCTCGATCCGCTCATCGTGGCGGCGGTGGCCTTCGTTCCGTTCAACCCGGCGGTGACACCGCTCGACGCTCTCATCGGCGCCGCGGTGGCGGTCGGCCTCATGGGCCTGCTCGGCCTTCTCGTGCGTGCCGGAGTGGCCATGGGCGACCTCTACCTCGTCGCACCGCTCGGCCTCCTCCTCGGATGGGAGGGCGTCCTGCCGGCGATCTTCGTCGCCGCGCTGCTGTCGGCGGTGACGAGCATCGCGCTCCTCGTCACCCGCCGGGTGGGCCTGAAGAGCTACATCCCGTTCGGCCCGTTCCTCGTGGCCGGCACGGTGATCACCCTCGTCCGCGATCCTCGCCTCCTCGGCGACGTGGTTGTCGCGGCGACAGACGTGACACGCGCCATCGGCGGCTGAGCGCGCGGCCGTTGGTCCCGGAGCCGTGCAGGACCACGGTACGGTGGGGTTGGGGGCCGATCGGTCCGGTGGCCGTTCCGTGAGGCATCGGCTATCCTGCCGGCTGCCCGCCTGATCCCGGCGTACGCGCGATCCCGTCGCCAGTGCCCGACCGACGCGCCAACGCCAGCCTGTACCGCCCGGAGCCGATGACAACCGACCGCCGCCGACTTCCCCTCCTGCTCTGCCTCCTCGCCCTGCTCGTGGCGCTCGCGCCCGGCGGCGTCCGGCCCGCCGTCACCGCCGACGAGCCGGACGTGAACGACGCGATCACCGAACAGGAGCAGATGGAGGAGGAGCTCGCCCGGCAGCGCAGCCAGCTCGATGCGCTGCGGCGCCAGGAGGCGTCGCTCACGAGCAGCCTGGCCATCCTGGCCGAGGACCTCGACGCGGTGGGGATCGAGCTGGATGACGCCATCGCCAAGCTCGAAGTCGTTACCGCGCGCCTCGAGCAGTCGCGGGCGGATCTCCGGCGCTACCGGACCCAGATTGACAAGCTCGAGGTCGACCTGCGGCAGGTCGCCGAGGACATCGACCAGTCGGAGATCGATCTCGCCGCCCGCGAGGCCCTGCTCGAGGACCACCTCAGGGACGCATACGAGCAGTCGCAGACCTCGCTGCTCGAGATCATCCTCTCCGCCGACTCGTTCGACCAGGCGTCGAGCCAGCTGTCCTATCTGCTCACCATGTCGGATGAGGACCGGCGGCTGGCAGAGGAGATCCGCCTCGCTCGCGAGCGGCTCGAGATTCGACGCCAGACGCTGCGTGACGGGCAGGAGACGCTCCACGAGCTGCGCGCCGCCGAGCAGGAGCGTGCCGAGCGGCTCGCCCGCCAGCAGGAGGCCGTGGACGCGGCGCGGCGCGAGCTGCGGACGTATCAGCGGCGCCTGGCCGAGATCCAGGCTCAGCAGCGTGCACAGCTCCGGCACTCGCGCCAGAACGCCGCCAGAACCGAGGAGCTCATCGCCGCCCAGCGCCGAGCGCTCGAGGGGCAGCGGCGGCTCGTCGAGCGACTGAAGCGCCGAGCCGAGCGCCTGGATCTCGCCTACCGCGGCAGGTTCGCCTGGCCGGAGAAGGGCAACGTGATCATCACCCAGGAGTTCGGCCACACCCCCTTCAACGACAACCACACCGGAATCGACATGGCCTACTACGACCAGCCCTGCAGCGGACCGATCTACGCCGCGGCGGACGGCGTGGTCCTCGCCGACGGCCGGCCGAACGCCGCGTACGATGACAACGCCATCGGCGTCGTCATCGGCCACAGCCAGAAGCTGCAGACCTGGTACTGGCACCTCTCCAGCGAGCTCGTCCACGTCGGGCAGGAGGTGGAGACGGGCGACCTGCTCGGGTACGAGGGAAAGACCGGGCTGGCCACCGGCTGCCATCTCCATTTCGAGGTGCTCTTCGACGGGGAGCCGCAGAACCCGCGCAACTACCTGCCCTGACCCGATTCGACCCTCGCCGGTGCATCGGCTACCGTAGCGCCTGATGCACCCCGCCATGCAGCGGCGACGCCATCGGCTGATGGCGCGCCGGACCACGCGCCGCAACGCGCCACGGCGTGGAATGGCGACCGCCTTCCTCGTGATGATCGGCGTGTTCGTCGTGTTTGTCGGCGGATCGGTGGCGGCCACCGCGGGTGGCCTCTTCGCCGCGTACAGCTATTTCGCCTCCGGCCTGCCCGACCCCCGCCTGCTCGACGACATCGAGCTGCCGGCCTCCACGTACGTCTACGACCGAACCGGCAAGACCCTTCTCGCCCGATTCGAGTGCCAGAACCGGGAGCAGGTCAGCTTCGACGAGCTGCCCGAGGCCATCGTCGACGCCACCGTCGCGGCCGAGGACCGCACCTTCTGGACGAACGACGGAGTCGACTACCGCGCCGTGGTGGCCGCCGCGATGGCGAACCTCGAGGCAGGAGAGATCGTGCGCGGCGCGAGCACGATCACCGCGCAGGTGATCAAGTACGCCGGCTCGATCAAGGAGGCCGAGGCGAACGAGCCTGCCCCCGACGCGAGCGCCGCGCCATCGGTCCCGCTCGATCCGGAGGGCGAGACGAACGTGCCCGAGGACGTGTGTGAGCCGCCCGACCTCACCTTCCTGGCCGGGCGCGGCTACGAGGACAAGATCCGAGAGTTCATCCTCGCGCGGCAGATGACCGCCGCCTACCCGGGACGCGAGGGGAAGGAGCGCATCCTCGAGACCTACCTCAACCTCATCTTCTACGGAAACGGCTCGTACGGGATCAAGGCCGCCGCGGCGAACTACTTCGGCATCTCGGACCTTGACGAGCTCAGCCTCTCGCAGGCGGCGTTCCTGGCAGGGCTGCCCCAGCTGCCTTCGGTCTACGACCCGTACTTCAACGACCAGGGCCCGGCGCGGGCCATCGCGCGGCGCAACACCGTGCTCGACGCGATGCTGCGCGACGGCTACATCACCCAGCGCGAGCACGATCGCGCGGTGGCAACCACCTGGCAGAAGATGGGCCCGCACCGGATCACCTCGCTCCTGCGCGAACCGCATTTCAGCTTCCGCGTGCGCCGCGAGGCGGCAACCATCCTCGAGTCGATGGGCGTGCCGAACGCCGAGCAGGCGGTGCGGACCGGCGGCTACCGGATCAGGACCACGCTCGACTTTGAGCTCCAGCAGGTCGCCAAGGAACAGGTCAAGTACTGGGTGGCATGCCTGCACGGGGCGGCGAATGCCCGAGCCGGTCATCCGACCTGCGTCGACAAGAACGTGCACAACGGCGCGCTCGTGGCGATCGACTCCGCGACCGGCGAAATCGTGGCCTACGTGGGCAGCGTCGATTACTGGAACCGGGAGGACGATCGGGTCAAGGGCCAGTTCGACGTTGCGGGGCTCTCGGTGCGGCAGCCGGGGTCGGCGTACAAGCCCATCACCTACTCGTCCGCCTTCGTGGCGCGCGAGGCCACGCCCGCCACCTTCTTCGTGGACGCGGTCACCCAGTTCGGCCCGAACCGGGAGACGAGCTACATGCCGACGAACGCCGACATCACCGACCACGGGCCGCTGGTGGCGGCCGACGCGCTTCGCTTCTCGCTGAACGTCCCGAGCGTCATGATGCAGTACCTCGTCGGGGTCGAGGCCACAGCCGAGTTCTCGGAGCGGATGGGGATCGCGAGCGCCGAGTACATCATGGGCCAGGATCCGGGGCTCACGCTCACCCTGGGAGCCGTGCCGGTCAACCTGACGAACCTCACCGGTGCCTACAGCGTGTTCGCGCAGCGTGGCGTCCTGAATACGCCGACGACGATCATCGAGATCCGCGACCGGAATAATCGCCTCGTCTACAGCCGCGAGGACGACATGCCACGGCCTGAGCGGCCCATGACCGCCGCCGAGGCCTACCTCACCCATTGGATCCTCGAGGGCAACACGAACCCGGAGGTCAACCCCATCTGGGGCCCGAACTCGCAGCTCCTGGATCGTAACGGCCAGCGCCGGTCGGCCGGCTTCAAGACCGGCACCACGAACGACTTCAAGGATGTCTCCGGGTTCGGCTACGTGCCGGGGTCGCTCGTGACTGGCGTCTGGATGGGGAACAACAATGGGGCGCCGATGTCGACCCAGTTCGGCGGCGTGTTCAGCGCCGATGGGCCGATGTACCTGTGGCACGACTTCATGGAGATCGCGCTGAACCAGCGCTTCGCCTGGAACGGGAACAAGCCGGTCCCGCAGACGACGTTCGAACGGCCCGATGGGGTCGTCATGGAGGACGTCTGCCGCTGGAGCGGCATGTCGCCGGTCCCGGCCTGTGGGCCTACCCGCGAGATGCCGTTCCTGGAGGGCACCGTCCCGCCCCAGGACAACGTGCATCCCAACGGCTGCTTCGACCTCGAGCTTGCCACCGAGCTCGACGAGCGCCGGCCGGACGAGTGGTTGGAATCGGCCCGGACCTGGGCGAACCGCTGGGTGAACCGCCAGACCGGCTCGATCGGTGACCCGGACGAGGTAAAGGAGAACCCGAACTACCGGCTGCGGATCGCGCCGCTCCCCGGCCAGCCCGGCTGGGAGTCGATCTGCGGCGACGTCATCTTCACGCCACGACCCGAACCGACGCGTGGGAGACCCGACCCGTCGCGGCCCGGCGACAACTCGCCAAAGCCGAAGCCCACGGAGTGCCCGGGCAGGAGCTGCGACGACGACGACGGTGGCGCCGCGACGTCAGCCGCCATGACGCTCGGGATCGTGCCGCCGCTCCTCGGGGCGTCGACGCTGGCCTCGCTCGTGCCGCTCATTGCCCGCGCGGCGCGACGCCGGCGGCAGCCGCGGGACGGCGCGTGGGACAATTCGGACCGTGGCCACCGGCGTCCTGGCGCTGATCCTGGCGGGGGGTGAGGGCGAGCGCCTCTCGATCCTCTCGCAGGTGCGCGCCAAGCCCGGGGTTCCGTTCGGCGGAAAGTACCGGATCATCGACTT
>DATBIK010000042.1:0-18076 GCA_036556985.1 Candidatus Limnocylindria bacterium
CGGCGACCCCGGCCGCCGCCAGCCGCTCCGCCAGCGCGGCGTCGATCGAGTCGAGGTCGCCGACGACCACGTCCGGCCGCCGGCCGATCGCCTCGAGGAACGCGGCTCCACCGTCGGCGGCGATCACGAGATCGGCCCCCGCCAGGTGTCGCGCGTCCGCCGGGTCCGTGTCGCCCCCGGCCACGATCACTGCGTGCACCACTGCTCCTGCTGCGCGTCCTCCGGTCCCGTGAACGACGAACGGCGCACCCGGGAGGGCGCGCCGTTGCACGATTCAACTCGACTCCCTTCGCTGGCATGACCCAGATCAGGTTCGAGGGTCTGCGGTTGGCCGCACTCTCAGCGCTGTTGCGCTCCCCTGTCGTTCTTGGGTTGTCCCACCGAGCGTACCACGCGTGCCATCATGCGGCCATGAGCGAGCGGGTCCATCCGAACATCGCGCGCGTCGTGGCGGCCGCCGCGGACGCCGGGCTGGATATCGAGGTCCGCCGCTTCCCCGAGGAGACGCGCACGGCCGCCGATGCCGCGCGCGCCGTGGGTTGCGAGGTGGGCCAGATCGTGAAGTCGCTCGTCTTCGTGGCCGACGGCGCGCCGGTCCTCGCCCTCGTGTCCGGGGCGCACCAGCTCGACCCCGCCCGGCTGGCCGCCGAGCTCGGGGTAACCGAGGTGCGCCGCGCCACGGGCGACGAGGCGCGCGCGGCCACCGGGTACGCCATTGGCGGCGTCCCGCCCCTCGGCCACGGCACCTCGCTGCCGGTGCTCATCGACCGGCAGCTGCTCGGCCACGCCGTGGTGTGGGCCGCGGCCGGCCTGCCCGACGCCGTGTTCCCGGCCGATCCTGCCGGCCTTGCCCGGGCGGCGGGCGCCCGAGAAGCCGATCTCGCCGCAGGTTGACCGACTCAAGCTCACGGTCGTGGCGGCCCGAGGTCGATCGTGACCGGCCCGGACCCGGTGAAGCTCAACTGGTACTCGGTCCCGTCGGCCGCATGGAAGCGGATGACGGCTGCGCCCCCGCCGGGCCCCTCGAGATCGATGACGAAGCCGGCGTCCTCGAGCGCATCGCGGTAGAAGTCGAAGATCTCCGGCGGGAGTGCGTCGGAGGTCCAGCTCGCGGTGAGGCCGGACCCGGCGTCACGCGAGGTCATCGACGCGTGCAGCGGGAAGCCGCCTGGCATCGGCGGGGCCGACGCCGCGGGCACGCGCGACTCGATCGGCGAGGCATCGGTGCTGCCGACCGCGGGCTCGCTCGCCGGAGCGATGGGTGAGGGCGGGCCCGAGGCCGTCGCCATCGGGCCCGCGCAGCCCGCTAGCAGGAGCGCCAGCAGGCAGCCTCGGATCGTCATCTGCACCTCCTCATTCGTACAGGTTCGTGACCACGATCGGGATGTAGTAGCCGCCCAGATGCGCGTGATCGAACCAGCGAACGCCCTCGGCGAGCAGGTTGAAGGTCTCGACGTAGCTGCCCGCCGGGGGCGAGCCCCGCAGGCCGAAGGTGAAGCGCCCGACATCGTCCGGCTCGACCGAGCCCTGGTTGACCGTGGTCGCCATCCAGGTCGCGGGCCAGTCGGCGGCCGCGAAGCGGCTGTCGTGGGCCGGCGGATCCCAGGTCGCCAGGGCGATCCGGCCCCGTGCCTGGTCCGGACGCCAGGTCCGCCCGCCGCGGTTGCGGAACTCGACCCAGTGCGTGATCGTCTGGCCGCGGCGGATCACCTCGGTCCCGCCGTTGCTCTCGCGGACGTACGTGGCCAGGAACGGGACGCGTCCGGGCCACGTCGTCCACAGCCGGCCGTGCATCGGGTCGATGGGGATGAGCAGCTGGCCGTTCTCGACGAGCACCTCGAAGTGGAGGTGCGGCCCGTAACAGATGCCGCTGCAACCGGAGCGTCCGACCGGCTCGCCGGCGGGCACGCTCTCGTCCACCGCGACGAGGAGCCCGCCGTCGGCCTTGCTGGCGAGGTGGTAGTACAGCGACTGGCGCCCGTCGGGATGGCGGACGCGGACGAAGTTGCCGAACGCCCCGAACTGCTGGGTGCCGTAGCCGCCCTCGCGGTCGACGACCGTCCCCCGCTTGGCGGCCGCGACGTGCGTGTACAGCGGCATCGGGTAGTCGATGCCGGTGTGGTTGTCGTAGACCCGCCCGGGGTGGGGCTGGCTGTCGTACCAGGTCTTGCCGGTCCAGTCGAGCTGGACCCCCACTCGGCCGTCGCGGTCGAACCCGTACAGGAGCTCGACGTCCGGGTCGTAGTAGGGAAGGGTGTAGTCGTCGAGGGCTGCCACCGAGCCCGCGGTGAGGAGCAGGACGGCGAGCGCCATCGGCAGGGCCAGACGCATCCGGGTCATGGCGCGCACCCCGCGCACTCCACGAAGGCCGATGCCGCGGCGAATCTACCGATCTCGGTGCCGTCCGTTCGGACGAGCGCGGAGCCGCCGTCGCGGCGGACGAGCACGGACGCTCCGTCCGGCGCCACCGCCGGCTCCGATCCAGGCCCGATCTCGGCGGGCGGCCCGGACGCGGTCCGAACGAAGATTCTCCCGGCGCTCTCCCAGGCGATCACGGACCCGTCGGCCGACAGTGACACGTTCACCGCGTCGGGCCCCAGGTCGGCGACCGTCGCTCGGTGCTTGGCGCCCGCGACGACGAGGACGGTGCCCCGCGGCCGGTGCGCGACCGCCACGAGCGAGCCGTTGGCCAGCCGCAGCGCGTCGTAGACGAGGCCCTCGTCCGAGAGGACGCTGACGGCGCCGGCGGGGTCGATGGCGACGAGGCGCGACTGGAAGGGCGCCTCGATGGATGGGACGGCGAGCGCGATGGTGGTGCCGTCCGGGTCGACGATCGGCGCGTCGATGAACGGTCCGTCGGCGAGGGCGTGCGACGTCGCGGCGGCGGTGTCCACCGCCCACAGCCGGCCGTGGCCGTCGACCACAGCGAGCCGCCCGCCGTCGGACGAGAAGGTGGCGGCGAGGAGCCCCGGCATCTCGAGCCTGAGCTGCGTGCCGTCGGCACGGGCGATGACGAGGACGGCCGCCGCCGAGCCGAGGGCCTCGGCCAGGGCGGCGCTGGCACCGTTGGGTGCCACGTCGAGCAGCCGACCTGCGAACTGGGCGCCGTCCGCCGCGCGGACCTCCAGGATCGCCGCGGGCGGTCCCGGGGTGCGCTGGAGCGAGACCGACACGCCGTTCCGGCGTGCCGCGCCGGCATCGAGCCGGCGGAGCGTCGGCGCGGGATCGGCTGCGGACGTGACGTTGACGATGAGCATGGCAAGCAGGGGGACGATCGCGGCGAGCGCGACGGCGCGCTGCGCCGCGACGGTTCGGGCGGACATTGCGGAACCTCCGTTGCGAGGCGAGCTGGACGTGAGACGCGAACGGAGCTCCCGTGTGGCGACGACACCTCTTCGGCTGGATCGGGCGCCGATGCACCGCGCACCGGCTCGTCGACCGAGCCTACCGCCCGACCGCTTACCGGCCGCTTATCGCGCGATAATCCGCAGGCCGATGAACGACCTCGCCCCGATCCTCCTCGTCGTCGCCGTGCTCCTCCTGGTCGGCGGCATGCTCCTCGTCCGCTCCTCCGGCTCGCAGCTGGCGCTTGGCAGGCGGCTGGCCGGCGCCACCGGCGTGCGTGTCGGCGACCTGCTCGACCGCGACCCGCTGCCGCCCCGGCCGGTGCGCGTCGCCGGCCGGATCCGCTGCCCGGATCCGATCGTCACCGACGACGACGAGCGGCTGGTGGCGCTGCACCGGGACGTTGAGGTCCGGCTCGGCGACGGCCGCTGGCGGACGATCGAGCGCATGCGCGAGACGCGCGGGATGGAGCTGTGGGATCACGACGGATCGCTGGCGCTCGACCTGTCACGCGCCGCGGAGCCGCTGGTCACGATCCCGTACGTCTGGCGCGGCCAGGTCGCGGAGCTCGAACAAGACGGCCACCGGGCCGCGGTCGAGCGCCTGGTGGCGGAAGGCCTCCAGCCGGGCGACGCGCGTGCGGTGACGCGCACCATCAGCACCGTCGACCGGCTCCTCGTCCTCGCCCGGCCGACGCGCGCGGCGGACGGCGCGACGACACTCGAGCCGCCGCCGGGCGGCTTCGTCGTCTCGGCCCTCGAGCTGCCCGATGCCATGCGCCTTCTCGGCGGCCGCGGGCGCCGCCGCCTGCTCGCAGGGTTCGCGCTCGTCGGCCTGGGCGGCCTCGCCGGCCTCGCCGGCATCGGCGTCCTGATCCTGGCGGCCCTGGCCTGAGCCACCCGTACCAACGAGAGCTCGGTACTACCGGGGCATCGAGCCCGCGTCCTCCCGGCACTAGCATCGGGTCACCGGCACCTACCGGAACCTCCATCGGACCAATGAGCAACAACCGGTACGAGGCGCAGTCGTGTCCCAGCCCCAGCGCGAGCGGACCACCGAGCACGACCCGCTGATCAGCGTCGCCCAGGCGGCGGCGCTCCTCGGCGTGCACCCGAACACGATCCGGGTGTGGACCGATGCCGGGCGGCTGGCGGCCTACCGCATCAATGCGCGGGGCGACCGACGCTACCGCCGCGGTGACGTGGAGGCACTCCTCGCCGAGGGCGCGGACCCCGAGCCGACGCCGGTCGACCCGGGCGACCCGGGACTGCGGGATGCGGAGATGGCAGTCCTCGTTCGCCTGGCCCAGGGCAGCGGTCCGACATCGTCGGTGGCGGCGGTGTGCCGCGCCGCGATCGAGGCGCTACGCACGCACCTCGGGGTGGGCCGCGCCGCGATCTACCTGGCCAGGGATGGCTCGTCGCGGCTGCCGATGCTCGAGACCCACGCCGGCTACCGCCAGGCGCCCCCGGTCGAGCTCAACCTGGCCGACGCTGCGTCCGACGCGCAGGGCACCCACGTCCGCGTCCCACTGCGGGCTGGCGGGGAGGAGCTCGGCACGCTCGTGCTCGAGGACGAGGACGGAGGCAGCCTCGTGGCGCTCAACGGCGGCTCCCTGCGCGCAATGGCCGGCGCGATCGCCGGCGACATCCTCCACGCCCGCATCCTGGCGCGCGCCCGCCGCGAGGTGACCCGCGCACGGGCGCTGCGGCACGTGACCCAGGAGCTCACCGGCCAGCTCGACCTGAACGCGGTGCTCGACGACATCGTGGACCGCACCCGCTCCCTGTTCGACGCGGAGCGAGCCGGCCTGTGGCTCCTCGACGAGTCCGAGCATCCCTTCCGGCCGGCCGCCATTCGCGGGCTCACCGACGACTTCCAGGAGCGGGTCGCCCGGCTCACCATCGACGCCGACGCGATCGGCGCGCGAGCCGTGCGCGAGCGCCGCAGCCTCGTCGTGCGGGACGCCGACACGCGCTCCGGCATCGGCGTGCTCCAGGACGCCTATCGGGCCCAGGGCATCCGGACCGCGTGCCTCGTGCCACTGGTGAGCAACGACCGGGCCGTGGGCCTCCTCGGCCTCTACCACTCCCGCGACCGCGAGTGGCCGGAGGACGAGCTCGCGCTCGTCCAGTCTTTCGCTAACCAGGCCGCCGTCGCCATCGCCAACGCGCGGCTGTATCGGTCGGTCGCCGAGCAGGCCGCCCGCATGCGCTCCATCCAGGACCTGTCCTCGCGCCTGAACCGCCTGACCGATGTGCAGGCCATCGCCGATGCCATCGTCGCCGAGGCGAGCACGCTCGCCGCCTACCACGACATCCGCATCTACCTCGTCGACCGGGACTCCGGCTTCTGCGAGCCGATCGCCTTCACCGATCGGTTCCTCGGCGAGGGCGACTTCCGGGAGGCGCTCCGCGTCCCGATCGGTGAGGGGTCATTCACCGGATGGGTGGCCGAGAACGGCGAGGCGATCCTCGCCAATGACGCGCTGAACGATCCGCGCGGGGTGACGATCGAGGGCACCGACGACATCGACGAGTCGATGCTCGTGGTGCCGATGCTGTTCGAGGGCCGCGCCGTGGGTGTCATCGCCCTGTCGAAGCTCGGCACGAACCAGTTCAGCACCGACGACCTGCAGACGATGACGATCTTCGCCGGCTACGCGGCGCAGGCGGTCGCCAACGCACGCGCCTACGAGCGGCTCGAGCTGCAGTCCGCCGAGCTCGCCCGCCAGCTCCAGTCCCAGCGCCGCCTGCTGGAGATCAACGAGCGGCTCCTCTCCACGCTCGACAGCGGAGACGTGCTCGAGACGATCGCCGACGGCCTGAAGGCGGTGGTCCACTACGACAACCTGTCGATCTACCGCGTCGACGACGCGCAGCGCGTCCTCCATCCGGTCCTGACCCGCGAGCGCCACGCGGAGCAGGTGGCGCGCTACATCGTGCCGTTCGGTCGAGGCCTCATGGGCTGGGCGGTCGAGCACGCCGAGCCGATCCTCGCCAACGACGCCCTGACCGACCCGCGGGCGATGCAGATCCCGGGCACGCCGGAGGACCCGGAGGCGCTCGCGGTCGTGCCGCTCGTCGCCGACGGCGTGGTCATCGGCTGCATGAACATCTCGCGCGTCGGCGGGGAGGAGGCGCAGTTCAGCGAGGCCGACTTCGAGCTCGTGAAGCTGTTCGCCGGGCAGGCGTCCATCGCGCTGCGGAACGCCGAGGAGCACGCTGCGGTCACGGTTCGGGCAGAGACGGATGCGCTGACCGGCGTCGGCAACCACGGAGCCTTCCAGCGCGACCTCGACGAGATCCTGGACGGGCGGCCAGCGAGCGAGGAGGGTGTGCTCGCGCTGCTCATGATGGACCTCGACAGCTTCAAGTCCTACAACGACCGGCTCGGCCACCCGGCCGGCGACGCACTCCTCCACGCCGTCGCGACCACGATCTACGGCGCCGCTCGCGCCGAGGACCGCGTGTACCGATACGGTGGCGACGAGTTCGCCCTCATCCTCGAGGGCGCGGCCGCACGCGACGCGGCTGCCGTCGGGGAGCGGGTACGGGCCGCGGTGGCGCGGCTGACCGCGAACGATCCGATGCCCGTCAAGATCTCGGTGGGCGTGGCCGCCTTCCCCGCCGATGCCGACGGCAAGAACGAGCTCATCGCCGCGGCCGACACAGCGCTGTACTACGGCAAGCAGTCCGGCGGCGATCGCGTCACCCGTGCCGAGGAGGTCCCCGTCGAGATGCGGGAGCTGCGCGCGACGCTCGACCGCCTGGCGCGCGCCGCGCTGCGCCACCCCGAGGACGTGACCGACGTCGACACCCTCGTGGAGGAGGCGGCGCGCCTGTCCGGCGGGACACCGGCGCGCGGCCCGGCGAGCGTCCGCGACGCCCTCCTGGCGGTCGCCCGCTCGCTCGACTCGACCGATCCGGCGGCGATCGGCCACGGTGACCGGGTCGGCATGCTGGCACGGCGCCTCGCCGAGGAGATGGGCAGCGATGCCGAGGGTGCGAGCACGATCGAGCTTGCGGCGCGACTCCACGGCCTCGACGTGGCCGGCGCGGACGAGCTCGCCCACGTGCCGTCCCTGCGCGAGGTCGGCACGATCGTCGGCTGGAGGGGCGACGACGGGCCGCCGCCGCTCGGCGCCCAGATCCTGGCCCTCGCGAACGAATACGACGAGCTCATGACGACCGGCAGCGGCCCGCACAACGACCGGCGCGCGGCGATCGAGCGGCTGCGCGCCGCGGCCGGCGAGCGCTGGACCGAAGAAGTCGTCGAGGCCCTGGCCCGGGTCGTATCGGTGAGCCCGCGCCGTTCGGCGCGCCGGCGGCGCACCGATGCGACGTCCCGCGCAGGCGGTCGCGCGGAGACCGACGCCGCCTGAACCCCGTGCGGGTCGGTGCGATATCATCGGCCCCTCCCATGACGACCTCCATCCCAGCCGCCGCACGCCCGGGTCGCGCTCGGCCGCCCGCCGTCCGAGCCACGCTGGGCCTCCTGCTGCTCGCCATGCTGGCGTCGTGCGGCAACCAGCCGGTGAGCCCGTCGCCCGTCGCCTCCGGCACCGCGGCGACCGGCTCGGCCGGCGCCAGCCTGCCCGCAACGCCGGCGGCCACCGCGAGCCCGAGCCCGACCCCCCAGCCGACACCGCAGTACACGAACCCTGCCGACGAGGCGCTGGCGGATCTGATTCCGGAGCGCGTGCGCGACGCCCGGGTCGTCGTCCCCCCGGTGGGCGAGTTCGCGATCACCCCGGGCGACATCGGCGAGGTCTACGGCGACATCGGCCTGCGATTCACCGCCCTCCAGGTCGCCTTCGTGGAGGAGCCGCGCCTGTCCCTGTATGCCATGCGCGTCTCGGGACCCGAGGTGAACACCGGCGAGCTCGAGCCCTACCTGGAGACCGCGGGACGCTACGTCGGCATCGCGGGCCTCGTGCGCGAGCCATGGGAGCTCGTCCGGATCGGCCGCCGCGCGACGTGGGTGCGGCCGGAGGACAACGCCACCGCGCTCGGCACGATGATCTACACCTGGTCCGCCGGTGACGTCGTCTTCCTCATGATCGGCGTCGACGACCGGCTGAACCGCGCACTGTTCCGGGAGCTCCCCGGGGACGCCGGCCCGACCCCAGTCCCGGAGCCCAGCGGCACCGCCGGACCATCCGGCTCAGCCGAGCCGAGCGCATCGGCCACCGGCCAGTAACCCGCCGGCCGGTGAGCGCCGCTACCATCCAGAGCCGATGCTGAAACGGATCGCCTACGGCGTCTCGGTGGCCGGCACGCTGGCCGCCATCGTCATGCGTTTCGTCGTCCACGCCGACGAGACGCTCACCTTCGGCGTCGCCGCGCTCGCCATCCTCGGCCTGGCCTACACGCTCGGCCACGCCACCGAGCAGCTCGGGGCGGCGGCAGGCCCGCGCATCGGCGGCATCATGAACGCCACCGTCGGCAACGTGGGCGAGATCATCATCGCCGCCTTCCTCATCCTCGACGGCAAGATCGAGATCGTCCACGCCTCGATCACCGGCTCGATCATCGGCAACCTGCTCCTCGTCCTGGGCGCCTCGCTCCTGCTGGGCGGGCTGAAGAACGGGGTCCAGCGCTACGACGCCCAGCTGACCGGCATGAACGCCGCGTCGCTCATCCTCGGCACTATCGGCCTCATCATCCCCGCCACCTTCGCCTTCCTCGTCGGCGGCGGCGAGGGCACCGGGCCAGGCGATCCCGAGTTCTTCAGCATCGAGGCGCTGACCGTGGGGGTCGCGATCCTGCTCCTCGTCACCTACGCGGCGCAGACCTGGTTCTTCCTCCGCTCGCCGCAGTCGCCCGCGGCGGAGCATGGCGAGGAGGAGCCGCCGGAGTGGGGCTGGCGGCTGTCGCTGGGCGTGCTCCTCGCATCGGCCGCCGCGCTGACCGTGACGAGCGAGGTCCTCGTCCATACCCTGGAGCCGGCGGTCGCATCGCTCGGCATCAGCGAGTTTTTCATCGGCATCATCCTCATCCCGATCATCGGCAACCTGGCCGAGCACGTGGTGGGCGTCACGCTGGCGTGGAAGAACAAGATGGACTTCAGCCTGATCACCTCGATCGGCAGCGCCACCCAGATCGCCCTCTTCGCGGCACCTGTGCTCGTCTTCTTCGGCCTCCTCGTCGGCAACCCGGTGACCCTCGTGTTCAGCCCGCTCGAGGTCGTTTCGGTGGCGGCCGGCGTCTTCATCGCCGGCTACATCGCCCTCGACGGCCGCTCGAACTGGGTCGAGGGGCTGCAGCTGGTGAGCGTCTACCTCATCGTGGCGATCGCGTTCTTCTTCCTCACGCCGTAGGCTTCGTCCAATGGACGACGCCTGGACCGATGACGCCCGCGAGGACCGATGGGCGCGCAAGCGCGACCGGCTGGCCCGCCTGCTGAGCGTGGCCTCCATCCTCTACTCCCGCGGCTCGGGCGAGAGCGGGGTGGCGGTGACCGAGATCGCGGAGCTCACCGGCATGACCACCCGCACCATCTACCGCGACATCCGCGCCCTCGAGGAGGAGCTCGGCGTCCCCGTCTTCCAGGCAGGGCGCGGGCGCTACGGGATCGAGAAGAAGTACTTCCTGCCGCCGCTGCGGCTGTCCCTGCCGGAGGCGGTCGTCCTCTTCCTCTCCTCGCGGCTCATCGCCCGCTGGTCGGACGAGTACGACCAGGCCGTGATCAGCGCCTTCACCAAGCTCGCCGACCTGCTTCCCCAGCCGATCGCGCGCCACGTCGCCGCCGCGATGCTCTCCGTGGGACGCGCCGATCCGAACGAGCCGTTCACCCGCAACTTCGCGCAGGTCGCCCAGGCCTGGGCCGATGGACGGGTCATCGAGTTCGACTACGAGCCGGCCGGCGCGGAGCCGCGGCGCGCCCGGGTGCGGCCCTACTTCCTGGAGCCCGATGCCGCCGGCCGCAGCGTGTACCTCATCGGCCACGACGAGACGGTGGACGCCATGCGCACCCTCAAGGTCGAGCGCATGCGCAACGTCACCCTCACCGCCGACCGCTACGAGATCCCCGACGAGTTCGACCCGGACCGCTGGCTGGCCCACTCGTGGGGCATCTGGTCATCGGACGGCACCAACGTCGTCGAGGTGCGCCTCGTCTTCGACGCGTCGGTGGCGCACCGCGTCCGCGAGTCGATCTGGCATCGGTCGCAGCAGCTCCGCGACCTGCCCGACGGCCGCGTGGAGCTGACCGTGAAGGTTGCCGGAATCGTCGAGATCCGGCCCTGGATCATGTCCTGGGGCGATGCCGTGGAGGTGCTCGAGCCGCCGGAGCTGCGCGCGGTGGTGGCCACCGCCGTCGGCCGCCTGGCGGAGCGCTACCGCTCGTGACCGCCGTGATCGAGACGGAGCTGAAGCTGCGCGGCGGGCCCGCGGAGCTCGACGCGCTCGCGGTTCTCGACCGCATCGGTCCGGCGACGCTCGGAGCTGCGCGCACCGTCGACGAGCTGGACGTGTACCTGGACACCGCCAGCGGGGCGCTGGCCGCCGCGCGCTGGGCCTGCCGGCTCCGCGCCCGGGACGGGCGGCGCTGGATCTCGTGCAAGGGACCGGCCGAGCATCTGCCCCGCGCGGTGCTGCATCGCAGGCCGGAGGTGGAGGGAGCGGCGCCGGACGGAGAGGTGACGGTGCCCGCCGAGTGGCCGCCGTCGCCAGCCCGCGAGCTCGTCCTGCGCTTGGCTGGCGACGCGCCGCTCGTCGAGCGAATCACCCTGCGCCAGCGACGCACCGAGCGGACCGTCGCGGTCAGCGAATCGCGGATCGGCACCCTGTCCCTCGATCGCGTCGCGGTCGAGCTGGGCGGCACCGGGATCGGGGGCTTCGCGATGGTCGAGCTCGAGCTCGATCCTGGCGTCGAGCCCGCCGGCGTGGGCCGCGTCCTCACCGCGCTGGGCGAGCGACCGGGCCTGGAGCCGGACCCGCTGAGCAAGCTCGAGCACGCGCTGGCGCTGGCGCGGGGGGCGGCCGGAGCGAATCGGTGAGCGAGCGCCGCGTCGCCGAGCTGGTCGCGCTCGGCATCGGGCTCGCGGTCTTTGGCTACCTCGGCTGGGACGGCGCGCTGTGGGACGCGCGGCTCCAGTTCCTCATCCACCTCGCCGCGGTGGCAGCCGTGGCGGGGCTGGCGGCGGTTGCCTGGCGCGGCGGCGCGCTGCCCCGGACCCGCCTCGACATCCCCGTCCTGGCACTGCTCCTCGCCTTCGCGGTGGCCAGCCTGTCGGCCTGGAACGCGGGGCTCTCGGCGCGCGCGTTGGCAGGGATCGTGGTCACCGCCGCGGCGTTGCCCCTGGCGGTCCTCGCCATCCGCCACCGACCCGGTTGGACGGCGGCCGCCGTCACCCTGCCGATCGCCGGCCTCTCGATCGGCGCCGTGGCCGTGCTCGGCTGGCGGCGGCTGGAATGGTTCGCGGTCGGTGCGCCCGGGCTGCCGCCGGTCCGCCTCGGCGGGGAGGGCACGCCATTCGGCTCGGTGGCCGTGCCGCCCTTCGTGATCCTCGCCGCCCTGCCGATCGCCCTGTGCATCCCGCACCGTGGCCTGCGGCTGGGGATGGTGGGGCTGCTCGCCGGCGTCGGCATCCCGCTCACGATCGTGTCCGGCTCACGCTCGGCGTGGGTCGCCATCGCCGTGGCTGCCGTCGCGCTCGTCGGCGCTCGGGCCCTCCGCTCGGTGCGGCGCCCGCGCCTGCCTCGCCGCCTGACGCCGGGCGGGGTGGCGGCCGGGATCGGCGGGGCCGCCCTCGTCGGGGTGGCGGCCGCCTTCGTGCTGCCGCGCCTCACGGAGGCTACCTCGCTGGTGTACCGCGGCTTCCTGTGGCGTGACACGCTCGCCGCCTGGAGCGCCGATCCGCTGTTCGGCATCGGACCCGGCTCGATGCCGTACGCGCGCATGGCGGCCGCGCCGCCGCTCAGCTTCCCGGTGCGGCAGCCGCACTCGCACAACGTGCCGCTCGGAATCCTCGGTGACGCCGGCCTCGTCGGCCTTGCCGCGGCCGTCCTCCTGGCGGTGGCCTTCCTGCTGGTGGCGGGGCCGTGGCGGCAGCGCGGCCTGGCGGGGCGCGCCGCGTCATCGGTCCTGCTCGGGCTCGGTGCCGGAGCGTTGTTCGAGGACCTCACGTTCATGCCGGGCTTCAACCTGCTCGTCATCCTGCTCGCGGCGATCGCCCTGCTCGGGGCCGATGCCGTGGCCTGGCGCCCGGTCCACGTCCGTCCGCCGGCCGTGGCGCTCGCCGGCGTCGGCGCCGCGGCGCTCGTCGTCGTCATGCTCCTCGGCGACGCGGCGGCGGTCGCGTACCGCTTCGGAATCGACGCCGCCGGGTCCGGCCGCTGGGAGGTGGCCCTCGCCTCGCTGGAGCGGAGCACGGTGTTGGACCCGTGGCACCCCACCGGCCCGAAGTCTCTTGCCGTCGTCGCGGAGCGCGCCGGCCGTTCCGGGCTCGCGGAGCGGGCCGCGCGCCGGGCAGTGGAGCTGAACCCGGGCGACGGGGCGTCGTGGACGAACCTGGCGCTGCTGTGCCAGTCGGCTGGCGACACGGGCTGCGCGCGGCGCGCGGCGGATCGAGCGGTGGATACCGCCTCCGCACTCGGCCGCGAGCTCGTGAACGCGGCGCTCGTCTACGAGTGGCTCGGCGACGAGCAGCGCGCCGACCGGGCCTACCGCTTCTCGATCCTTACCAACCTGTGGACCACCATCGTGCGGCCCTGGCCGCGGGAGATCGACGTCGGCGACGGGCGCGCGCCAGAGCTCGGCACCGAGATCGCGGATCTCAACCTGCTCGTCGGACGCCGCGTGCTCGGTCAAGGCGTGGACCCGGAGGCCTATCCCGGCATCCACGCGCGGATGCTGGCCCACGCCATGGTCGGCGAGCGCGACGCGGCGCTCGACCTCGCCGACCGCGCCCTTCGCGAGGCGCGCACCGCGGCCACGACCTGGGACCTCGTGGCGCTCGTGCGCTGGCATTACGGGCGGAACGTGGACTACGAGCTGGCCGTGGGTGAGCTGGTGCGCGGCGCGGCGCTCGGCTCCGGTGCCGCCCGGCCGCCGGGCCTGACCTACGACATCGCCACCTTCCGCCGCTACCCGGTGGACGGTCTCGTGGCCGGCGCCGAGCGGCTCCTGCCCACCAGTCCGTGGCCCTGGGGCCTCGCCCCGCTCCTGGCGCCGGCCCGATAGCGCCTCACTCCCCCAGCGGAAGCCGCAGGATGAGGGCGAGGGTCGGGCGCGGCCGCGGCTCGGCGGGGGTGATCGGCGCGCGGAGCCAGGCGCCGCCGGCCGCGCCGGTCCGGTACCGCGCGTCCAGGTGGCGGGCAGACAGGCCGTCGATTCCCAGCGAGGCGAGCGCCTCGGCCACGAGCGTCCCGTCGCCCTGGTAGCCGCTGCCCACGGTGGCGCGGTCGCCGGCAGCCAGGATCGCCTCCAGCCAGCGGCGCCGCACGCGGAACGAGCGCCGCATGACCGGCTGCCCGCCGGCCCACAGCAGATCGCCGGCGACATACGCGGCGCGCCCGGGCAGGCCCGCGCCGTCCAGCCGTGAGCGGAGGAGGGCTGGATCCGGCCTGCCGTCGGCGTCGAGGACGAGCAGCGTCCCGTCGAGCACGACGCCGTCCTCGGCAAGCTGCCCCGGCAGGTCACCGAGCTCGGGAAAGGCGGCCACCGCATCGGCCAGGCCGTCGACCTGGAGGCGGAGCACTCCGCGCTCGGCAAAGGCGATGGCGCGCGCGCCGGGCCACCACGGCTCGAACAGGTAGTCGCGGTCGTCGAACGGCGCGTCGACCGCGGTGGCCACCATCGGCCGCACCGCGGCCGGCAGCCGCTGAACGGGCCCGGACTCGTCCGGGACGGGGAGCCGGAGCTGCTCTCCGGTCACCCGCGCGGTCAGGCCGTCTTGCGGCGGCGAGCGGGCGCTTCCTCGGCCTCGGTCGCCTTGGCCCGCGCCTTGCCCCGGGCGGGGGCGGCCTTCTTCGCCTTCGCGCCTGCCTTCGCCGTCGACGGCTTCCTGCCGGCGGCCTTCTTCGGGGCGGCCTCCTCGGCGTCACCGCCGGACCGGCGCGACTCACGGGCGGCGGCGACGCTCGCCTCGAGGGCGGCCATCAGGTCGCCGATGCGGGTCGGCTCCGTCTTCTGGGCGGGCTCCGGCTTCTCGCCCGCGACCTTGGCCTCGATGACGTTCATGAGCGCCTCGCGGTACTCGTCGCGGTACTGCTCCGGGTCGAACGCGGACTCCATGCTGGAGATGAGCTGCTCGGCCATCTTCCGCTCGGCGGGCTTGATCTCGATCTCGTCCTCGGGCAGGTTCAGCTCCTCGAGCGACCGGATCTCATCGGGCCAGTGCAGGGTGTTCAGCAGGATCGTGTTGGCATACGGGTTCAGCACGGCGAGCTGCTCGCGGTCCTTGAGGACGATCTTGCAGACGGCGGTCTTGCCCGAATCCGCGAGGACGGACTTCAGCAGGTAGAACGCCTTGCGGCCGACCTCGTCGGGCTCCAGGTAGTACGCCTGCTTCACGAAGCGCGCACCCTTGGCCTCGGCCTCCTCCTCGTCGACGAAGGCCTCGATCTCGATGGAGCGCACCGTCTTCAGCGGCACCGATTCGAGGTCCTCCTCGGTGACGACCACGTACTTGCCCTTGCTCCACTCGTATCCGCGCACGGTCTCCGAGCGCGGGATCACCTCGTCGTCAACCGGGCAGTAGATCTTCATCTGGATTCGGGACAGGTCCTTCTCGTGCAGCAGGTTGAAGCCGATGCTGCTGCTCTCGGTCGCCAGGTACAGCTTCACCGGGATGGTGACCAGCCCGAACTGGATCGCTCCCCGCCACATGGATCGCGCCATTTGGATCTCCAGGCTCCTCGCTCAGCCGATGCCGATGCCGCGCTCCGCGCAGCACGGGGCAGCATCCTACACCCCGCCGCCAACCGCCCCGGCTAGGACCATTCCGTCATTGCCCGAGGCGCTGCCGGCGCCGACACTCCGGGTATGGACGAGCAGACCGCAAGCCCCGTGCCCGCCGTGGCGGCGGACGCGGAAGAGCAGCGTGCCTACGTCCTCGAGGACGATCCCGACATCGCAGCCCTCGAGGCGGACATTCTCCGCGACCTGGGCTTCTCCGTGGTCGTCTGCAACCGGATCGTCGAGCTGGGCGACCTCATGGCGCTCTCGCTGCCGCACCTCCTCGTGGTGGACGTCATGCTGCCCGACGGGGACGGCGGCGACATCACCGAGCTGCTGCGAGACGCCTGGCCCGGCATCCCGGTCGTCTTCGTCTCGGCCGCCAGCCGCGAGCGCCTCGCGGAGCTCGCCCCCACCGGCCCGATCGTGGCCAAGCCCTTCGACATCGAGGCCTTCAGCGAGGCCGTGCTCGAGGCGATCGACGCTCCCCGGCGGCTGCGCACCGCCTCGTGAGCGGGGGGCGCGCCCGCGCTCAGCTCGGTCCGGTGACCACCACCAGCGCGCTCACCGGCTCGTCGTCCTGCGCGTCGCGGACGAGGCGGTAGCGATGCTCCACCCGCACCCCCTTCGACAGCGCCGCGTTCACCGGGCAGTAGCGGGTCGCCGACAGCTCGATCGAGCGCCGGACCGCCTCGGCGTCGATGTCTCCCGTGACGCGGTGCTCGACCACGATCGAGGTGTAGACGCGCGGATGCTCCGCCGCCCGCTCCCCGGTCACCGCGATCTCGTACGCGGCCGGGACCTGCCGCTTCTTGCGCAGGATGCTGGCCACGTCCATCGAGGCGCAGGCGGCGAGGGCCGCCAGCAGCGTCTCGTTCGGGGACGGACCGGCGCGCTCGTCGGAGGCATCGGTGTCATAGGCGATCTCGAAACCGCTGCCGGTCGTCGCCCGGACGGTCATGCCGTCCGCCGGATCGGCGAACGTGGCCAGCGCGGAATAGGTGCTCATGCCGGCAGCCTAGCAGCGGAGGGGGCCTGGTGCGCCTGATCCGTCCGGCCCGAAATCGCCAGGACCGTCGCTGGGCGATCGCCCTGTCGATCGGCGTACTGCTCGTGGGGGCGGTGGCCGTCGCGCTGATGACCCTCCAACCCGACGAGCGGCTGAGCGCGATCGGAGCGCTCGCCATTTCGGCCGCGGTCGGCATCGGCGTCGGGTTGGCATGGCTCATCCGCGCGGTCTCCAACGCCCGCCGGCCGATGGGCGACGACCTGGTGCGCCTCCTCGCACCGGCCTTCGACGACGCCTACGTCCTCATCGTCTGGCCGCGGCTGCCGGGCGTGCCGGACGACCTGGAGGCCCTCCTGGTGGGTCCGCCCGGCGTCCGCGCCGTCATCGCACGCCGCTGGCGCGGCCGCTACCGGGCGCGGGACCGGGCCTGGGAGTACGACACCCGCAGCCGGCGGGGCTGGATCCCGTGCCGCACGAACCCGAGCTTGGCCGCCGGGGCCGTGGCAGAGGCGGTCACCCAGTGGGCCCGCGGCGCCACGGACGACCCGGTGCTCAGCGTCACCCCGGTGGTCGCGTTCCCGCTGCCCATCAGCCGCGTCGTGCTCGAGGAGCCGGCCGGCGAGATCGTCACGAGCGACAACGCGCCGTGGTACGCGCAGCGCATCGGACGCGTGCAGCGCATGGATGCCGCCCGCGTGGGCCGCTTCGTTCAGGCCGTCATCGACGCGGTCGATGGGCCGGCCGCCGCCCGCGAGGTCGCGGCACTCCTCTGACCGCCGCGCTGGGCCAGGCTCAGCCTTCCTGGGCCGCGCCCTCGTCGGGGCCGCGCTGGAGCCAGCGCTCGGCGGTGTTTCGATCGAGCACGTCGGCCAGCAGCTGGTCCGGCCGCTCGTCGTCGGTGACGAGGATGAGGTGCGCGAGGCGCCGGTTCATGGCGATCGCTTGTGCGGTTCGACCCAGCTCGGGACGTTCGGCGGAGGCCACGGTCACCTCGGTCATCGCCATGAATCGGTCGCTCACGTTCAGGATGCCGTCCGCCGGGCGGCTGCCCTGCGGGACGTGGACGAGGCCGGTCAGGCGGAACGGCGGCAGCGCGATCTGCGCGCGGACGGCGCGCTTTGGAATCCGCATCTCCGACCTGGGGGTGGCGGAATCGGTCTCCGCGGCGACGACGAACAGCACTTCCTCGAGCGTCACGAGCACCCGTAGCGCGCCGATCGTGGCGGTCGGGTCGGCGTACTCGCTGACGGTGGCCTGCTCGATGGCGAGATGCGAGCCGGTGTGCTGATTCACGATGTCGGTCACCCGCGTGAACCGCGTCGCCAGCTGACCGGAGACCCGGTAGGCGGCGGTGTAGACGTCGACCGCCACGCTGCGCACCGGCGAGGGGGCGAAGGGATCCAACGGGGATTCGGCCATGGCCGGCCAATGCTAGCGCAGCGCCTACCGGCGCTTGCGCGCCTTCCAGACCTCCTCGCTCGGCCACTGGCGCGCCCAGTCCAGGGTCATCCACTCGTATGTCGTCGTTGCGTCCGGCGGCGGGCGCAGCTCGACCAGGTCGAGCACCTCGAAGCCGTTCGCGCGGAGGAGACGGATCCAGTCGCCGTAGCCGAGGTGGAACTCGACCCCGTCGGAGTCGGGCCACTCGTTGCGGTGCATGCCGAAGTACGGCCGCAGCAACCGATCGGTGACCGGCTCCGTCTCGAGGTCCGGGACGCACAGGATGCAGAGCATCCCGTTCGTCAGGAAGGTGAGCTCGCCGCCCGGCCGCAGCAGGCGCGCCGCCTCGGGGATCCAGCGGTAGGGATCGGCCCACAG
>DATBIK010000043.1:0-3657 GCA_036556985.1 Candidatus Limnocylindria bacterium
CATCCTCAACGACGTCGAGCGCGTCTGCGACCGGGTCGCCATCCTCGACCACGGACGCCTCGTCACCGAGGGACCGATGGACGAGCTGCTCGCGCGCTACGCGAAGCCGATGTACGTCGTCGAGCCCGAAGTGGCCGATCCGGCAGAGATGGCGCGGCTCGCCGAGCAGCTCCGCGGCGTGCCGGGCGTTGCGGCGGTGGACGTGGGGACCGCCGAGGTCCGCGTCGCGGCCCACGATGACGCGGAGGTTGCCGCGCGCCTCCTGGCGGCGGTCGCCACCTGCGGCATCCCGGTCGTGCGCTTCGAGCGCCAGCGACCCACGCTCGAGGACGTCTTCCTGCAGCTCGTGGGACGCGGCGCGAAGGAGGCGGCGGCGTGATCGGCTTCGGCCCCCTCCTCCGCAAGGAGCTGCTCGAGCAGTGGCGCACGAAGCGGCTGCTCGTGGTGGCAGTCGTCTTCGTGGCGCTGGGGATCGGCTCCGCCTTCCTGGCCCGCTACACCGCCGAGTTCGTCCAGGCCCTGGGCGGCGTGCCGTTCGACATCGAGTTCCCCGAGCCGACCACCGCGGACGCCGTGACGCAGTTCCTGAAGAACCTCGGCCAGGCCGGCATCCTCACCGCCATCCTGCTGGCCATGGGCAGCGTGGCCGCGGAGAAGGAGCGAGGGACGGCGGCGCTGCTCCTCTCGAAGCCGGCCTCACGCGGGGCGTTCCTGGCGGCGAAGCTGGTGGCCATCGGCGCCACGCTGGCCGTCTCGCTGGCGCTCGCCTCGGCGGCCGGGTACTTCTACACCGTGCTCCTCTTCGAGCCGCCGGACGCCCTGGGCTGGGTGGCGATGACCGGCCTGCTGCTCCTGGCGCTCCTCGCCTACGCGGCGCTCACCTTCCTGGGCAGCACGCTGACGCGCTCGTCGATCGCGGCTGCCGGCATCGGGATCGCGGGACTCATCGGCGTGGGCGTGTTGTCGGCGCTGCCGAACATCTCGCCCTACACGCCGGCCGGCATCAGCGGCGAGCCGGCGATGGCGCTCGCGCTCGGCAATGACCCGGGGCCGCTCCTCGGTCCGCTGCTGGCGAACGTGGGATTCGTCCTTGCCGTGGCTGCGCTCGCCTGGCTCGTCTTCCGCCGCCAGGAGCTCTAGGCGTCAGCCGCCGTACTCGGGCGGCTCCTCGTCGAACTCGCCGTAGTGGGCGGCGAGGTGGTCGTACACCTTGCGCCGATCCGACTCCGGGATGTCGACGCCACCGCGCGCGCCGTTCACGACGGTCATGGCCGCCACAACGCCGCGCCACACAACACGCAGCTCACCGTCGATGAGCTCGTGGTGCGGGAGCTTGTAGGCGCCTTTCTCCTGCGGCGGATCGTTGTCCGGGTCCTCCTGCGGGTCGTGCCAGGCATGCGCCAGCGCGACGCCGTCCCAGCCGCGCTCGCGGATGATGCGATCCATCTTGTCGGTGCCATCCCAGTCCCACTCACGCTCGCGTGGCGCGGTCGGACTGGCATGCGGTGCGGCAACACTGCCCATCAGCGTTCTCCCCTGGTTTCGTGCGTATGGGGCCGATGAGCTGCATCACGGATGCCACCCCGCGCCGGTCGTTGTGTGCCGCTCACCCGGCGCCTGGTCGAATCTGTCACCAGGTGGTCACAACGATCAAGATGTCGCGGCTTCCTGGGGATCTGACCAGCAGATGGTCAGATCCGGAGTAGAACCTGCCCGAGTCGGGCATCACACGGGCACTTCTTGATCCATGTGACCACGTGGTGGTCAGCGCGCGCCCGATTTGCTTCAACCGTCGCGGGGATCGGTCCGCAAACGCGCGTAGGTCACCAGGTCGTGGTAGGTGCCGGCCCGGAACTGCGCGCCGCGCTGGATTCCCTCGCGGACGAAACCGGCCTTCTCGAGGGCGCGCTGCTCGGCGACGTTCTCCACGTCGGTCGAGGCCTCGACACGGTGCAGGTCGTAGGTGTCGAACAGGAAGTCGGCCAGCAGGCGCTGCGCCTCGCTGCCGTACCCCCGCCCGCGGGCCTCGAGACGGAGCTCGATCCCGAAGTTCCAGGCGTCCGACCACGGGCTGGGGCCGTAGTTGACGCGGTGCCAGCCGACGGTGCCGACGATCCGCCCGTCGGCGAGGCGCTCGACGATGAGCACGCCGTTGTGCTCGTTCCGCAGCGGCCCCGCGGCGAGGACGTCGCGCGGCAGCGGCTGCGGCTCCTGACCCAGGTCACTGAACTCGGACTGCGGCCCCTCCTGCGCCCACCCGTCAAGGAGATCGGCGTCCGCGAGGGTGACGTCGCGCAGCCGGACGAGCTGCCCGGTCACGCGAGCGCACCCAGCGCGCGGAGCGCAACCTCGACAGGGTCGCGGCCGGCGGGCACGGGAATACGCACCTGATTCGAGCCGAACGACGGCCGGAATCCAGCGACGGCCAGCGCCGTGGAGACCCGCCCGCGGTCGTACCGCGGCCAGCGCAGCACGATGCGCCCCGCCTCGGCGTTGAGCTCGGGCACGCCCGCCGCCTCGGCGGCCATGCGCACCGCCACCGCCCGGAACAGCCCCTCCACCGGTGGCGGCACCGGGCCAAACCGGTCCCGTAGCTCGTCGCGGAGCGCCACGGCATCGGCGTCCGAGCGGACCTGGGCAAAGCGGCGGTAGACCTCGAGCTTGGCGCCGGCGTCGCCGACGTAGGCATCGGGCAGGTAGGCGGAACCCGGGAGGTCGAGGCGCACCGGCGACGGCTCGGCGGCCACCGCCCGCCCGCGCATGGCGTCCACCGCCTCGGCCAGCATGCGGGTGTAGAGCTCGAAGCCCACCGCCTCCATGTGGCCGTGCTGCTCGGCGCCCAGGATGTTGCCGGCCCCCCGGATCTCGAGATCGGACAGCGCGATCTGGTAGCCGGCCCCCAGGTCGGAGGCGCTGAAGATGGCGTGCAGCCGCTTGCGGGCCACCTGCGACAGGGGCTGGCCGCGCCGATGGAGGAGGTAGGCGTGGGCCCTGCGGTCGGATCGGCCCACCCGCCCGCGCAGCTGATAGAGCTGTGCCAGCCCGAAGGTGTCGGCCCGGCTGATGATGATCGTGTTCGCGTTCGGGATGTCCAGGCCGGACTCGATGATCGTGGTGCTGACCAGGACGTCGAAGCGGCCGGCGTCGAAGTCGAGCATCACCCGCTCGAGCATGCCCTCCGCCATCTGGCCATGACCGATGGCCACCCGTGCGCGCGGCACGAGGCGGCGCACGCGCTCGGCAGCCGCTTCGATGGTGTCGATGCGGTTGTGGACGAAGAAGACCTGCCCGCCCCGGTCGAGCTCGCGGTTGATCGCGTCGCGGACGAGGCCGTCATCGTCCTCGGCGATGCGGGTCTGGATCGGGAGGCGGGCCTCCGGCGGAGTCTCGATGACCGACAGGTCGCGGATGCCGACCAGGGAGAGGTGGAGCGTGCGCGGGATGGGCGTGGCGGAGAGGGTCAGCACGTCGACCTCGCGGCGCAGCGACTTGATGCGCTCCTTGTGCGCCACCCCGAATCGCTGCTCCTCGTCGACCACCAGCAGGCCCAGGTCGGCGAAGGCCACGTCCTTCGACAGGATCCGATGCGTCCCGATGAGGACGTCCACGGTCCCGTCGGCGACGCCGTCCAGGATCTCGGCCTGGCGCCGCTTGGGG
>DATBIK010000044.1:0-4300 GCA_036556985.1 Candidatus Limnocylindria bacterium
AGCACCTGGCCGACACCCCGTACCGTGCCGGCGTCCTCGACCAGGATCCGGATCGGCGGCTCGCCGGCGAGCGCGGTGCACTCGCCCCAGCCCCAGGCCTGGAGGAGATCGGCCTCCGCGCGAGATGCGACGAAGGCATCCCAGGCGGGGCGGTCGGTGTCGTCGGCGCGACGGACGATGGGAGGCATCGGGCCAGAGCCTAGACGACCGGGCGGGGACGTGTAGGATTCGGCGCCCATGAGCGACCTGCCCTGGCACGAGCCTGCCTTCCTGGCCGATGTCACCGCCTGGATCGACGCGCGCCTGGCCGATGCGTGCCTGCGCCGGACCGGACCGATCGAGCAGCCGCACGCCTTCTGGTGGTCGACCGCCCTCCGGTTTCCCACCGACGACGGACCGATGTGGTGCAAGGCCGTCCAGCCCGATGGCCGCTTCGAGGTGCGGCTGACGGCACTCCTCGCGGGCCGCTGGCCGGATCGGACGGTGGCGGTCGTGGCCGCCGATGCCGAGCGTGGCTGGATGCTGACCCGCGACGCCGGGACGAAGCTGCGCGAGCTCGACGACGGCCGGGTTGTCGAGCACTGGGAGGCGCTCTTGCCTCGGTACGCAGAGATGCAGCGCGAGCTGACGGGTTCGGTCGGCGAGCTCGTCACCATGGGCGTGCCGGAGCTGCGGCTCGCGTCGCTACCGAGTGGGCTGGCGTCCCTGCTCGAGGAGCCGGAGCTGCTGCTCGAAGACCGCGACGGCGGCGTGGACGCGGACCGGCTGGCGGCGCTGCGCTCGGGACTTCCCGCCTTCACCGATGCCTGCGCGCGGCTCGCCGCGCTGCCCATCCCCGAGACGCTCCAGCACGACGACCTCAACGAGGGAAACGCGTTCCTCCGCGAGGCCGACCACGTCGTCTTCGACTGGGGCGACGCCGTCATCACCCACCCGTTCCACTCGCTCGTGGTGGCTCTGCGCTCGCTCGCGTATCGGCACAAGTGGCAGCCGGGCGGGCCGGAGGTCGAGCGCCTGCTGGCCGCCTACCTCGAGCCGTGGTCGGGGGTGGGGTCGCGCGCGGAGCTGGCGGACGCGGCCGACCTGGCGCGGTGGACGGGGACGATCCAGCGCTCGCTCGCCTGGCGGCGCGCGGTGCTCGGCATGCCGCCGGACCTCCGGTCCGAGTACGTCGATTCGGTGCCCTACGGGCTGCGCCTCGCCCTGCTCGACGGGCCATGGGGCACCTGGGACGACGGCTCGTTCTGAGCGTCAGTCGTCGCTGCCGGCGAGGCGGCGGCCCATGAGCCGCAGCCGGGTGCGCTGGGCGATGCCGTAGGCGGGCAGCACGAGGCGGAGCGCGGCGTCCTCGGCGCGACGCAGCGGCAGGTCGCGGGCGCCGACGTAGTCCACCTGCCGCCCGCCGAAGCCCTCCTTGAACTGGGCGATGCCGCCGGTGGCCAGGCCCCACAGGTCGTAGACCGCGAAGCCCTCGGCCTTGAAGCCGATGATCGAGGCCCACTTCACGAGGTAGTTGGCGCGGGACTCGGCGCCCTCGTCGGTCATGCCACCGAACGCCTCCGCGGCCCGGTCGCCGCACGTGAAGTGGAACAGGGTGGCGAGCCGCTCGCCGTCGCGGGAGGCGAAGGCCAGCCGCGCGTGTCCAGTCGGTGCGAAGAGCTCCCAGACCCGCTCGTAGTAGTGCTTCGCGCGGGCGACGAAGCCGGCGCGCTCGGCGGTGTGGACGTAGATCCGGTAGAAGTCGTCGAGGGCTGCGCGGACGGTGGCCGGGTCGGCGGCCGCGTCCAGGCGCTCGACGGTGATGCCGTCGCGCTCGGCCTTGTTCACGTACTGGCGGTGCTTGCGCTTCAAGGCGGCGCGCAGCTCGTCCTCGGACGGCGCCAGGTCGATGAGCCGGGTGCGCGGCGGCTGGACCTTGGCCGCCTCGCGCCAGGGCGCGGCGAGGAGGGCGGCGCCGAGCGGCGAGTCGGGGGTCGCCTCGGGGTCGACCTTCAGCGTGGCGACCCGCTCGCTGCGGGCCAGCGAGCGCAGGGCGGCGATGAGCGCCTCGCGGACGGCGGCGTCGTCAAGCTCCCCGACCGGGCCACGGGGCACGTACGCCAGCCGCCAGCCGGCGATCGGCACTTCCCGGAGCAGCACCTGCGCGGCAGCGCGGGGCTGCCCGGCGGGATCCTCCCCCACCGCGATGCGGAGCGGCCGCCAGCCAAACGGCTCGCGCAGCTCACCCCACTCCCAGAGCTGCGGGAACGAGCGGTAGGGCGCGGCCTCGACAAAGGCGTTCCAAGCGGCGCGATCGGCAACCCGCCATGCCCGGAGCTCAGCCACCGCCGCCCGCCCCGTAGCCCGCGGCCCGCAGCGCTTCTCGCGCCACCGTCTTCTCGTCCCAGGGCCGCCCCTCGGTGCCGTAGATGATCGTCTGCTCGTGCCCCTTGCCGGCGAGGAGGATGACGTCGCCGTCGCGGGCCATCCCCACGGCGTGGGCGATCGCCGCACGGCGGTCGTCGATGACGAACAGGTCCTCGCCGTCCCGCGCCCCGGCGGACCGCGCGCCGTCGGCGATCGCCTCGTTGATGGCGCGTGGGTCCTCCAGCCGGGGGTCCTCGTCCGCGACGACCACGACATCGGCCAGCTCTGCGGCGATCCGGCCCATCGGTGCCCGCTTGGTGGGATCCCGCTCACCGGCGGAGCCGAAGACGGCGATCAGCCGCCCCGAGGCGAGCGGCCGGAGGACGCGGAGCACCTTGCCGAGCGAGTCGGCGGTGTGGGCGTAGTCGACGACGACCCCGAACGGCTGTCCCTCGTCCACCGTCTCCATCCGCCCCGGCACGCCCGGGGAACGGCCGATGGCATCGGCCGCCAGCGCCAGGTCCACGCCCTCGACGTGCGCGAGCGCCAGCGTCGCGAGCGCGTTGTGCACGTTGAAGGCGCCGGGTATGGGGACCCGCACCGCGCCGCTCCAGCCGGGAGCCGTCAGCCGGAACGTGGTGCCGTCGGTACGGGCGTCGAGCGCGCTTGCGCGCAGGTCGGCATGGGCGTCGGTCGCGTAGGTGACGACCCGGTCGTGGGCACGGTCGCGGAAGTAGGCGAAGGAGGGGTCATCGGCGTTGAGGACCGAAATCGGTGCCTCGGCGAAGAGCATCGCCTTCGCGGCGCGGTAGTTGTCGAGCGAGCCGTGGAATTCGAGATGCTCGCTCGTCAGGTTGGTGAGCACGCCGACCGCGAAGCGGGCGTTGCGCACCCGTGCCTGGGCCAGCCCGTGGGACGTGGCCTCCATGACGACGCTGTCGTTGCCGGCGGCGACCATCTGGGCCAGCAGCGCCTGCAGCTCGAGAGCCTCCGGCGTCGTGTTGCGGTTCGGGTTCGGCCGCACCTCGTCGCCGACGATGACGGACACGGTGCCGATGAGCCCCGGCCGGCGCCCGGCCGCGCGGAGCACGTCGTTGGCGAGGAACGCGGTCGTCGTCTTGCCGTCGGTGCCAGTGATGCCGATGACGTGAAGCTTCGTCGACGGCCGCTCGTACCAGGCGTCGGCCGCGTCGGCCAGCGCCTCCCGCGTGCGGGCCACGATGAGCTGCGGCACCTCCATCCCCGTGATCTCGTGCTCGGCCACGACGGCCAGCGCCCCGGCGTCCACCGCCTCCCGCGCGAACTCGTGGCCGTCGACGTGCACGCCCGGGACGGCGAAGAAGAGCGTCCCCTCGCGGGCCTGGCGCGAGTCGTAGGCGAGGTGCGTGACCTCGCCCACCGGCATGCCCACCACCCGCTCGGGACCGATGATGTCGGCCAGCTCGCCGAGCCCCATGCGCCGCTCGAGGACGGTCACGGGCGCCACCTGCGCACGGTCCCCAGCGCCGATCGCCAGCGCTCGGTCGTGGCCCGCAGCTGATAGAGCGTGCGATCCGCCACGACGTCCCAGGTCCCGGCCCACGTCAGCGCCCGCCCGCCGAAGCCCTTCTTGAACAGGCCGACGCCGTACCACGGGTGCTCCGGACCGGCCTTCTCCGGCGCGATGCCCCACAGGTCGTGCTCGGTCACGCCGGCGTCTCGCGCGTGCCGCAGCATCGCCCACTGGAGCGCGTACGACGGGTAGCGCTTCGTCTCACCCTTCTCCTCGCGACGGGACCCGGCGAACAGGTAATACGACCGCGCGCCCTCGATGACGAGCATGCCGCTGGCGAGCAGCCGCCCGTCGTGGCGCGCCTCGAAAATGCTCGCCCGCCCCGCGCCGGCCAGCCCTCGCCAAGCGGCGCGGTAGCGCTCGAGCGGCGGCCGCGGGAAGCCGGCGCGCGACTGCGTCTCG
>DATBIK010000045.1:0-31141 GCA_036556985.1 Candidatus Limnocylindria bacterium
AGCGGAAGCCCTGTCCCGGCACGCTGGTTCGCCCGGCTCAGCTCGCTGTCGGCGCGGAAGCGCGACAGCTCACGGTCCGCCGCTTCGAATTCGCACCACGCCGCGTCCCGCGCGGCGCGCGCCTCGCGCGGCCTGGCACCGAGCACGAGAAGACGCAGCCGGGAGCCCATGACGCGCGTGCTGAACTCGGCGGTCCGCACGTCAACGGCCCGATCCGCCGGAGACGGCCTGCACCGGCGGCGCGCTGGTGACCTGGACCACCTGGATCTGGGGCGCGGGCAGGGCCACGCGGTCCGGCAGCGCGGCGGCCGCCCCGGTGACGACGGCCACCTCCTCCGCGAGCGCGGCGAGGTAGGCGTCGAGGTCCGCGGACGCCTCCAGCGTTCGGCGATACGCGCCGCCCGCGCGTTCCAGGCGGGCCGCCGCACGGCGGACGGCCACAACGGCTCGCAACCGCTCCTGTGCAGCATCGGTGACGGCGTGGCGGAGCGGCTCGCGCGTCGCGCGCAGGGCCGCGTCGGCGGCGGCCTGCTGTCCCGTCACGAACGCGAGGCTCACCGCGTACGCCGCTGCGCACGCCCCAGCGAGCAGGGGAAGGTGGATGACCGGCCTGGCTGCCGCCATCAGCCGTCGCCCTCGTCCTCGTGATCCTCGTCCTCGTGATCCTCGTCCTCGTGATCCTCCTCCTCGTGATCCTCGTCGTACGAGGAGGCCGGACCAGCGGCGGCTGGCTGGAGGACGGTGACCGTCGCGGGCGGCGGCGCCGCGAGCTGCGCCTGAAGCGACGCCAGCCGTTCCCGAGCCTCCTTCAGCTGGCCCGCGAGCCGTTTCGCCGTCGAGGCATCGGCATCGGCTTTGTCCGCCGCCGCCTCGAGCGCTCGGCGGAGCTCAGCCGCCTGGGCAGAGACGCCGGCGAGCTGCTCGGCGAGCGCTACGGCCCGCGCGCGCTCACCCTCGAGCTCGGCCGCGATCTGGGCAGCGTCCTCCGGTCGGGCCGACAGCGGCGCGGCGGATGCCGTCCAGCCCGCGGCCAGGCGGATGGCGACTGCGGCAGCCAGGATGCTCAGCGTGAAGCCGAGTGCGACGAGACGGCGGCGCTGGTCAACGTTCGACATGGATCGTCTCCGGTGCGAGTGGTGATGGCGAGCGCGGCACGTGCACCGCGGGCGCCGTGTGCGGTTCCTCGCGAACGCGGCCGCCAGAGCGCGCCTTCACGAACCAGTAGCGGTAGCCGGCGGCGCCCGCGACGGCGATGGCGATCGCCCAGTACAGCGGCCGGATCGCGTCCGTATCGGTCCCGGACAGGACGCCGTGCGCCCAGCCCAGGGCCAGCACGACCGCGCTCAGGCGATGGAGCTTGAGCCACGCCCCGCGAGGCAGGATCGAGGTGAAGCGCGCGGTGAGGACGGTGACGAGCAGCGCGTACATGGCCAGCACGCCGAGGGCGACGGGGACCGATCGGTACTCCGACAGCCCCGGCACCAGAGAACCGCCGATGCCAACCCCGGCATAGGGGTCGACGACGATGCTCACCACGTGGATCCCGAGGAACGCGAGCACGAAGACCCACAGCGACTCGTGCCAGGGGAAGATCCGCTTGGCCTGCTTCCAGCGCGCCTGCTCCGGATGGCTGAGGACGATGCCGAGGACGATGAGCGCGGAGAGCAGCATCAGCGTCACGATGCCGGTCGCGCGGGCGGCCATCCAGACCCGCATCTCGGCCTGGTAATCGGTCGTGGCGGGAAGGATCTGGTCGGTCGCGTACAGGATGCCGACGACGAGGACAACGACAAGGACGGCGACGATCCGCCAGCTCGTCTTCACGACGTTGACGGACCTCGAGGCCCGGTGGACTGGGGCATGGCGCCCGGACGGTAGGCGTGCATGCCTGTACCGAGTCATCTCCGGACCGGAAGGTTTCAGGCCGAGCCGAGTACCTTCGGGCCAGGACCGATGGCGGCGCCGCCGCGCCGTCGGTCAGACGGCGAGCGGCTCCCGGTACTCGCCGTACACGGCGCGCAGCGCATTGCACATCTCGCCGATCGTGGCGTAGGCCTCCACCGCCTCCATGATGGCGGGCATGAGGTTCACGTCCCCGCGAGCGGCCTCGTCGCGAAGCCTCGTCATGGCGCGGGCGTGGGCATCGGCGTCGCGATCGGCCCGGACGCGGGCGAGGCGAGCCAGGTGGCGAGCCTCCTGCTCCCCGCTGATCTCGAGCAGCGGGATGCGGAGCTCCTCGTTCGGATCGGCGTACTTCGTGACGCCCACGAGGTCGCGCTCGTGCGCCTCGAGCTCGCGCGACTGCTCGTAGGCGGCATCGGCGATCTCGGCCTGCGGGTAGCCGGCTTCCAGCGCCTTGACCATGCCGCCCATCTCGTCGATGCGGGCGATGTAACCCCAGGCGGCCTGCTCGGTCTGGTTCGTCAGCGTCTCGACGAAGTAGGACCCGGCCAGCGGGTCGACCGTGTTCGCAGCGCCGGACTCCTCGGCGATGATCTGCTGCTGGCGCAGGGCGATGAGGGCGGCCTCCTCGGAGGGCACGGCCCAGGCCTCGTCGTAGGCATCGGTATGCAGCGACTGCGTGCCGCCCAGCACGCCGGCCAGCGCCTGGATCGCCACCCGAGTGAGGTTGTTCAGCGGCTGCTGCGCGGTGAGCGACACGCCGGCGGTCTGGGTGTGGAACCGCATCCAGGTGCTCCGCTCGTTCTCGGCCCCGAAGCGCTCGCGGGCGAGCTTGTACCAGATCCGCCGCGCGGCGCGGAACTTGGCGATCTCCTCGAAGAAGTCGTTGTGGCTGTTGAAGAAGAACGACAACCGCGGCGCGAAGTCGTCGAAGCGCAGGCCCCGCGCCAGGGCGTCCTCCACGTAGGCGATGCCATCGGCGATGGTGAAGGCCAGCTCCTGGACGGCGGTCGAGCCGGCCTCCCGGATGTGGTAGCCGGAGATCGAGATCGTGTTCCAGCGTGGCAGCTCGCGGGTGCCCCACTCGACCGTGTCGGTCACGAGCTTCAGCGAGGGAGCCGGCGGGAAGATGTACTCCTTCTGGGCGATGAACTCCTTGAGGATGTCGTTCTGCAGCGTCCCCGACAGCTGCGCGCGCGGCACGCCCATCTTCTCCGCGGCCACGATGTACATGGCCCAGATCATGGCGGCGGGGGAGTTGATGGTCATGGAGGTCGAGATCTCGCCCACGGGCAGGTCGCTGAGGAGGATCTCCATGTCCGCCAGCGACGAGACCGCCACGCCGCAGGTGCCGAACTCGCCCGCGGCCTGCGGCTCGTCGTGGTCGTAGCCGTACAGGGTCGGCATGTCGTAGGCGATCGACAGCCCCGTGCCGCCGGCGGCGATGAGCTTCTTGAAGCGGTCGTTCGTGTCCTCGGCGGTGCCGAAGCCGGCGAACATGCGCATCGTCCACAGCCGGCCGCGATGGCCGGTGGGGTGGATGCCGCGCGTGAAGGGCGGCTCGCCAGGCAGGCCCAGGTCATCGATCTCGTCCCAGCCGGAGGCGTCGTCGGCCCCCAGCGCCGGGCGGCCGTAGGCGTAGTGCGGCCGGTCACGGTCGGGGTCGTTGGCAGGGTCGCGCAGGTCGGCGGGCGTGTACACGCGGCCGATCTCCACGCCGGACTGCGTGATGAACCGCGCCTTGCGCTCCGCCATCCGCTCGAGAGCCGGCTTCAGGCGCTCGGCCTCCCATCGGTCCTGGTGCTCGCGCCAGCGCTTGTCGTCAGTCACCGGGCAAGTCTGCCGGCAAAACCGATGCCGTCGCAACCGGAGCGCACGATGGTCAGGGGTAGAGGCCGCGGCGGGTGGTCGCCTCGGCCACGCGCTCGACGGCGACCATCATCGCCGCCCCGCGCAGGTCGACGCCGTGCTTCTCGCTCATGGCCACGATGCCGTCGAAGGCGTCGTCCATGTGCCGGTCGAGCTCGGCGTTGACCTCTCTCTCTGTCCAGAAGAAGGCCTGCATGTCCTGCACCCACTCGAAGTAGGCGACCACGAAGCCGCCCGCCGTACACAGGATGTCGGGGATGACGAGGACTCCCCGATCGGCGAGCGCGTGGTCCGCCTCGTGGGTGGTCGGCGAGTTCGAGGCCTCGGCCACGATCTCGGCCCTGATGCGGTCCGCCTCCTCGGCGCCGATCTGGTGCTGCACCCCGGCCGAGACGAGGATGTCGCAGTCGAGCCCGAAGGCCTCGCGGCGGTCGATCGCCTCGGCATCGGGCAGGCCGGCGATCGTGTCGTGCTGGTTGCGCCATGCGATGGCGGCGCCCACGTCCAGGCCGTCGGCGCGCGTGACCGCCTGCCGGTCGTCGGCGATGGCCACCACCCGGGCGCCGGCATCGGCCAGCATGGCGGCGAGGGCTGTTCCCACCCGACCGAAGCCCTGGATCACGACCCGCGCACCGTCGATCTGCAGGTCACGCGCGCGGGCTGCGCCCAGGATGCAGCGGAACGCGCCGCGGCTCGTCGCCTCGCGGCGCCCCTCCGACCCGCCGATCGACGCCGGCTTGCCGGTCACCGACGCGGAGACGGTGTAGCCGTGCTGCATGCTGAAGGTGTCCATCATCCAGGCCATCGTCTGCGAGCCGGTGTTCACATCGGGCATCGGGATGTCGCGGTCGGGGCCGAGCAGGATGGCGATGTCCGTCGCGAAGCGGCGGGTCAGGCCCTCCCGCTCGGACTCGGACAGCGTGCGCGGGTTCACGACCACGCCGCCCATCGCGCCGCCGTAGGGGATCTGGACGATGGCTGCCTTCCAGGTGTTCACCATGGCCAGCGCGCGCACGAGGTCCAGGTCGAGGTCATCGGTGAAGCGCACGCCGCCGGTTGCGGGGCCGCGGTTCACGTTGTGGTGGACCCGGAAGCCGGTGTAGACCCGGACGCTGCCGTCGTCGTGGCGAACCGGAAAGTGGACGATCAGCTCGCGCTTCGGCTCGCGCAGGACGGCGTGCATGGCGGCGTCGAGCTGGAGCCGTTCGGCGGCGATGTCCACGGCGTGCTGCGCATCGGCCCAGATGCCGTCGTGTGCCGTCTCGGGGACGAACATGCGGGTCCTCGCTGCGGGCGGGAAGCGGAGCATACCGCCGCCCCCTCGCGGCGGACAAGGATTTGGTGGCACACTGGAGGGACCCACTTCACCCCGGCTCCGGCGGAATGACCTGTATCCGACCGGCGCCGAACCGAACATCCGGAGGCGACCATGGCTCCCCGTGTCATGACCGTGAGCGGACCGATCCCACCCGAGCGCATCGGCTTCACCCTCCCGCACGAGCACACCGGGATCCACCTCTGGCACGTCCCGGACCGATGGGACTACTGGGAGCTGACGCCGGACGAGGACGCGATAGCCGACGAGCTCCGCGACTTCCGCCGCCGCGGCGGCTCGACCCTCGTCGACCTGACTCTCCCCGGCGTGGGCCGCGATCCGGAGCGCCTTCGGCGCCTGGCCACCCGAACCGGCGTCCAGGTCGTGATGGGAGCCGGCTGGTATCGGCAGTCCTACTATCCCGCCGAGGCGCTTCTCGACCGGCGCAGCGTCGACGACATCGCCGCCGAGCTCGTCCGCGAGTTCACCGATGGCGTGGCCGGCACCGGCGTCCACCCCGGCATCCTCGGCGAGATCGGCACCGACAAGCCGTGGGTCAGCCCGCTCGAGGAGCGGGTCCATCGCGCGGTGGCGCGGGCGTCGCGCGAGACAGGCATGGCGATCAGCACCCACGGCGTGATGTCCCCGGTGGGCCAGGCCCAGCTGCGGATCTTCGAGGAGGAGGGGGCGGACCCGGCGCGGGTGGTCATCGGCCATGCCGACTCGTACCCGGTGCTCGACCACTACCTCGCCATCCTGGACCGCGGCGCGAACCTCGAGTTCGACTTCCTCGGCCACCGCTTCGCGACCGAGGAGGCGGAGGAGCCGCGCCTGGTGCAGACCATCGTCGAGTTGCTCGAGCGCGGTTACGCGAGCCAGATCCTGCTCAGCCAGGACGTGTGCCACAACCAGCAGCTGAAGCAGAACGGCGGCTTCGGGTTCACGTACCTCCAGCAGCACTTCCTGCCGACGCTGCGCACCGCGGCGGTGGGGGAGGGCGAGATCGCGCAGATGACGATCGACAACCCGCGCCGCATCCTCACCATTCCCTGACGGTGGCCGAGCCGCGCGATCCGGTCGTCGACCTGCGGCGGATCGCCTTCCTGCTCGAGGCCGCGAACGAGCCGTCGTACCGGGTCGGCGCCTTCCGCAACGCGGCGCGCACGCTCACGCGCATGCCACCCGGCGAGCTCGAAGCGCTCTCCGCGCGCAATGCGCTGCGCGAGCTCCCGGGAGTGGGCGAGGTGGTCGAGCGCACGATCGTCGAGTCGCTGCGCGGCGAGGAACCGGTCTACCTGCGCCGGCTTGAGGCGACCGGCGGCCGCATGGTGGCCGAGCTCGGCGCGGAGCTGTGCGCAGCGCTGCGCGGCGACTGCCACGTCCATTCCGACTGGTCGGACGGTGGCGCCTCGATCCGGGAGATGGCCGAGGCCGCGCGCGAGATCGGGCGCGAGTACGTCGTCCTCTCCGACCATTCGCCGAGCCTGACGGTCGCGAACGGGCTGACCGCCGAGCGGCTGGAGCGCCAGCTCGACGAGGTGGCGGCCCTCAACGCTGAGCTGGCGCCGTTCCGGATCCTGACCGGGATCGAGGTGGACATCCTGGCCGACGGATCGCTCGACCAGTCGGCCGAGCTGCTCTCCCGGCTGGACGTGGTGGTCGGCAGTGTCCACTCCCAGCTGCGCATGGAGTCGCGCTTCATGACCCGACGCATGGTCACCGCGCTCGCCGACCCGCACCTCGACATCCTCGGCCACTGCACCGGGCGGATGCGGACCCGGAAACGGAACCGTCCCGAGTCGACCTTCGACGCCGAGATCGTGTTCGCAGCCGCTGCCCGGTTCGACAAGGCCATCGAGGTGAACTCGCGCCCCGAGCGCCTCGACCCGCCGAAGCGGCTTCTGCGCCTGGCGCTCGAGGCGGGTTGCCGGGTCGCGATCGACTCGGACGCCCACTACCCCGGCCAGCTGGCGTGGCTGCCGTACGGCTGCGACCGCGCCGCGGCATGCGGGGTGCAGGCAGCCTCGGTGGTAAATGCCCTCGCCGCCGACGAGCTGCTCGCCTGGGCGGGCGCGCACGAGGCCTGAGGCTCCATCGGTCATACTTTCGAAGACCCACCGAAGATGAAGGAGACACGCATGTCCGTCGCACGCGTCACCGAGCTCAGCTGCACCTCGACCGAGTCGTTCGAGGACGCCATCCGCCAGGGGATCGACCGCGCTGGCAAGACGCTTCGCCAGGTCCGCAGCGCGTGGGTCAAGGAGCAGCGGGTCAACATCAGCCGGGACGGCACTGTCGAGTTCCAGGCCAACATCCTGGTGACCTTCGTCCTCGAGGACTGATCGCCGGGGCTGACCAGCCCCTACCAGGGCGGCGCGAGGGCCTCCATCGTCGAGCGATCGGCATGGAGGCCTTCGGCTGTCAGGGGGATGAGCGCCACATGGTCGGCCCCCGCCTGCAGCATGCCCCGCAGGCGAGCACGGACCGATGGCTCGTCGCCCCAGGCGACGAGCGCGTCCACCAGCCGGTCCGAACCAGGTGGCTCGAGGTCCTCCTCGCTGAAGCCGGCCTCGGCCAGGTTGGCCCGATAGTTCGGCAGCCCCAGGTAGCGCTCCAGGTACCGATGCGCCGCGCCGCGCGCCGCGGCGGGATCTGATTCCAGCAGGACCGCCTGGCTGACGACGAGCGCCGGGCGCGGTCGCCCGACCTCGGCCGCGGCGTCGTCGAGCAGGCGCCGCGCAGCGGCGACGTACGTACGCGGCACGAGGTACGGGAACGCGCCGTTCGCCCCGGTCGCGGCGAGGTGGAGCATCCGCTGTCGGAGCGCGGCGAGGAGGAGCGGCGGGTCGCCGTGCGGCCGCGGGCCGCGGTAGGCGGCGGCCTCGTAGGCGTCGAGGAAGTCGCGCATGGCGCGCAGCGGCGGGCCGTAGTCGTGGCCGCGGACCTCCGCCACGGTGTCCCGGTGGCTGGCGCCTACGCCCAGGATCATCCGCCCGCCGGAAAGCTCGTGGACCGTTGCCGCGCCGGCCCGCATGGCGACCGGGTCGCGGCCGTAGATGACGGCGATCCCCACCCCCAGGCCGATGCGCCGGGTGACGGCCGCCAGACCGGCGAGGAGCGCGAACGGGTCGCGCCCTGCCGTCTCCTGGGTCCAGATCGCGTCGTAGCCGGCCGCCTCGGCTGCGGACGCGAAGGCGAGGAGCTCCTCCCCGGAGAGGCGGTCGAAGTTCGACCAGACGCCGGCCGGGCCGAACGGGGCCGCCACCTCAGCCGTTGGCGAGGCCGATGCGGTGGCCGTCCCGCTGGAAACGGGCGCGGTAGGCGGGGTTCGAGACGCGGCTGTTGACCGTGGCCGCGTCGAGCGGCTTCGCGGAGCGCGGAGCCCGGTAGCGGCCGCGTTCGACGATGGCGCCGGCGATCTCCGCGGCGGTCATGGGGCCGCGCTCGCCGATGACGGCGGCGATCTCCTCGTGGAGCGGGACCCGTGGCGCGGCCGCCGGCTCGGCGCGACTCGCACCCTCGGTGGGGGCGACCGACGTGCGCGGGCGGCCGGGCCGCCGCCTGGCCGGCGCCTCGGCGGCCGCCGGCTCCGCTGCCGGCGCGCTCCCGTTCGTGGCCGATATCCCGCCCCCCGCCAGCTCGTCCAGTCGGCGCGCGAGCTCGTCGACGCGCTTGCTCAGCTCCGCCAGGGCCGCGGGTGCCGCGGCCGCCGCGACCGACTTGCCGGCCCGGGCGGCGTCGATGCGCTCCTCGACCCAGGAGGTGACCAGCTCGCCGGGCCGCACGCCGGCCTCGGCGGCCAGCAGCTTCAGCGCGGAGAGTCGCCGCGGGTCGAGGCGGAGCGACATGCCGCCGTCCTCGTCCCGGCCACGGAAGCCGCCGCCCCGCGGTCGGTCCGGCGTGAAGCCGCCGCGGTCGCGTGGCGGTCGGTCGGGCGTGAAGCCGCCCCGGTCGCGTGGCGGGCGATCGCCACCGTAGCCACCGCGCTCGCGCGGCGGCCGATCCGGCCGGCCCCCACCGGGTCGACCGCCACCACGGCGGTCGGGTCGTCGTTCGTATGACATCGTGTCCCCACGATAGACGCTCCGCGCCGCGGGCGTCCATCCCGGCCCGGCTAGAAGGAGCTGCCCCCGCCTCCGCCTCCGCCGCTGCCTCCGCCCCCGAAGCCGCCGCCCGAGCCGGACGAGCTGGACGGCGGCGAGGATCCGACGCTGCCGAGGGCGCTGAACATGCCGCCGATGTCCGGCGTGCCCGACGAGGAGAAGAGTCCGGCCACGCCGCCGCCGCTCCCCGACGACGCGCCGTCCCAGCCGGAGGCGGAGGAGGATCCGAGCCAGGCCGGGTAGTAGCGCAGCGACGGGTCGGAGACCACGGCGGGATCGGCCAGGCCGCGCTCCAGGACGCGGGCCACCTCGTCGTGCAGGCCGAGCGCGATGCCCCACACCACCGCCTTGTCCGGCGTATCGGCCAGGACGCGGACCTCCGGCTGGGCGATGACCTCGTGGATGTTGCGCGCCTGGTCGAGCGTCTTCTGGAGCGTGCGGCGGTAGGCCTTCAGCATGGCGTCCACGTACGCGCCCTTCGGCGTGCGCTGCGACATGGCGCTGCCGAGCGCCACGGTGCCGATGCCGCCCACCGCCGTCGCCGCCCCGAGCAGGGTGAGCCCGCTCATCGGCAGGGTATAGCCCAGGAAGACGAGCCCGGCGCCGGCCAGGATCTCGACCACGCCGATGACGACCCAGCGGGTGATGATCGGCGTGGGCCGCTGTGTCAGCCAGCCCAGGCGCACCGCCTCGCTCTCGAGCCGCTCCTTCACCGGGTCGATCGATTCGTTCAGGCCCCACAGCCGCTGGCGGGTCAGCTCGCCGTCCTGCGCCGCCCGCGAGATGGCGAGGTACGCCTCGCGCTGGGGGGCGGGGAGCTGCTTGCTGTGCGCCTGCGCCTCGGGCGTGACGGTGATGGCCGGGTCGACGAGGGGGTCGGGGTCGTCGTCGCTCTTCACCTTGCGCACCTGGTCGAGGTTGCGGAATGCGATCAGCCCCTGGCCGGCGAGGTCGACGAGTGTCGTGTTGAGGCTGTGCTGCGTCGCGCGGCCGCCGCGCACGACCGTGGCCAGGGGCGGGGTCATGCCCGCCGGCGGGCCGGCCATGAGCACGGACGGCGAGTCGACGAGGTCCGGGTCGTCGCCGTAGCGGCGCCAGGCGACGAAGACCAGGCCCAGCGTCGCGAACAGCGCGAACAGGCCGCCCGGGATGCCGACGATCGCGTTGATGACGCGGAACGCCTCCAGCCGTGCGGTGGCAGCGGGGGTGACGGCACGGTCGACAGCGATGATCGCCTCGATCAGGCCGCCGTCGAGAGCGCCCGCTCGGATGGCCGGGATGATGATCTCGTCGCGCAGCGGCTGCTGCGCGCTCTCCGGCAGGTAGGCGGCGTTGAAGCCGGCGCCGGCCCACGTGTTCAGCTCGCCGTGCTGGAACGCCTCGTCGTCGAAGGTGAGCAGGATCGCGAAGCCGTCGTCGTAGCCCGCCCGGCCGATACCCCACTGGTCGATCAGCCTGCGCACGTCGGACGCGTTCGCCTCCGGCGTGATCGCAGGGTCGTGGCGGACGTAGACGACCACCTCGGCCCCCGAGCGCGCCTCGATCGCGTCGATCTGCTGCTCGAGCACGCGCTCGGCTTCCGGCGATACCGCGCCGGCCGGGTCGTAGACGGCCTGGTCGGTGACGGGGTCGGGAAACGATGGCCGTCCGGCGGCGGTGACCGCGTCGAGCAGGCGCGGCCCGACGAGCACGATGAGCACCCAGATCCCGGCGATGACAAACGCGCCGATGCCCCGAAAGCCGATTCCCCGTAGCATGTGCCCAGCATAAATGCCCGCCGGCCGCTGACGCCGGCGCCCGGCACCGGTCTTGCAACCCCGGTGCACGGGGGACGAGCGAAGTGCCCCGCGACGCAACCCTGCGTCGCGCTCGCATCCCACGTGGATCGCGCCTCCGCGCTTCGCTCCGGAACAACGCACGGAGCCTTTCTCTTGCTGGAACGCGCCGCGGCGCTGTGCGCCGCGCTGATCATCGGCATGCTGCCCGTCACCTGGGTGTCGGCGGCCGCCGCCCTGTCCTACGAGCGTGGTGGCGCGGCCGCCCCGCTCATCGAGATGTCCGTCCTGTCCGGCACGCCGCGCGAGCACGACCTCATGGACCTGCCACCAATGCCTGCGCCGGACCCGACGCCGAAGGAGCGACCGGACCGTCGCCGCGACGCCGGGCCGGAGCAATCAGGACCGAGCACGCCGCTGCCCGCGCCCGTCATCGCCGGCATCGGCAGCAACTATCCCGGCACCGCCGGCTTCATCGGCCAGGCGACCGTCGCCCTGCCCGGGGCGATGGGCGGCCGCTATACCGGCACGGTCCAGGGCCACGTCACCGTCTGCGCGGACCGATGCGTCCGGCTGCCGGTCGTCGACTGGTGCGACTGCCACTGGGGCACCGCCGACCAGCGGGTCGCCGACATCAGCCACGCGGCGTGGCCGCTCATCAGCGACCAGCCGCTGTCGGCGGGCCTCATCGAGGTCCGCGTGATCCTGGACGATCCGAACCTGGCTGCCGTGTGGAACGGCTGATCAGGTCCGGCTGATCAGGTGCAGCTCACCGTCACCTGGTCCGGCAGCTCGGTCAGCCCGGTGATGCGGGCCGCGAACCTCTCGGTCGCCCCGCCCTCCAGCGGGCCGGCCGAGAGCGGCTGGACGCGGAGCGTGCTCCCCCCGGCGTCGAGCGCGCGGAGCTGGCACTTGCCGTAGCCGCGCGAGGTGCCGAGGTTCTCGACCTCGATCGTCACCTCTACGGCGCCCGGCGGGGCCGGCACGACGTCCGTGATCCGCGCCTCGTAGGGGCCGACGCCGCGCATCGCCAGGCTGGCCCAGATGGCGAGGCCGACCACCCCGACGATGATGGCAACCACCATCGTGCCGTGGTACTGGCTGGCCGACGGCGTGGCCATGCCGGCCCGGTTGCAGACTGCGCAGATCGACTCGTCCGGTCCGATCTCGCGGCCGCACTTGATGCAGTGCCGCGGGGGGCGCGGGTCGGCGGGCGCGCGGTCCTCGCTCATGACGCCGGCTCGAGGCGCTCGCCGGCGGCGATGGGGACGGCCAGCCGGTTCTCGGCCGGGGCCAGCGGGCAGCTCCATCGGGCGTCGTACACGCAGGAAGGGTGGTACGCGTAGTTGAAGTCCAGCGCGAGCGCGTCGCCCTCGGAGCCGAGGTCGGCGCCCTTGGCCGAGTCCCACAGGTAGCGGCCGCCCCCGTACGTCTCGCGCCCGCTCGTCGCGTCCAGGAACGGGACGAAGATGCCGCCGGCGTACTCGTTCAGCCAGTAGACCGCCAGCCGGCAGTCCTGCCCGTCGACGCGGAAGCTCACCCAGCCGATGCGCGAGAACGGCATCGCCGGCCCCTCGCCGGAGCGCGGGACGTCGAGCGGCGCCGCGTCGGGATCGGGCTCGAGCGCCGCCGTGAAGCGCAGCGACGGGTCATGGCGCCAGTACGCCAGGCCACGGAAGTCGCGCCGCGCGTCCTCGGGGATCGGCGACGAGGGATGGTCGGCGAAGAGCCGGTCCTTGCCGGCGCGGAAATTCACGAGGCGCAGGGGTGCCGCACGCCGGTCGGCGCGCATGGCGTGATAGAGCGCGGCGACGCGCCGCCGCCAATCGGCGAGGTCGAGGTGATCGGACATGGGTGCCGGGCAAGGATACGGGCGAGGCGCCTGGAGCGCCTCGCCCGTCATCGGTCGAGGCCGGCGGACCGGCCTCAGAGCAGGTCGTGGTCCTCGAGGAACTGCCGCGCCACGTCGGCGTAGTCCTCCTGGTTGGTGACGACCGACACCCCCAGCTGGGTGAGCGCCTCGGTGGTCAGCTCCGCGGACACCGCGTTGAGGGTCTCCTCGAAGTCGGCCGGCGCCGCCTCGACGAGCTCCGCGGTGGCCACCGGCACCATGTTCTGGGCCGGTTGAAGCCCCAGGTCGTCCTCGAGGAGGACGAAGTTGAACGTCACGATGTCCGGCTGCGTGGTGCAGACCTGGGCGACGTCGATCGCCTCGTTGTTCAGCGCCTGTGCCATCTCGGTACTGCACGGAGACAGGCTCTCGACCTCGAGCTGGTCGATGTCGATGCCGTAGACCTCCTCGAGACCCGGGCCGCAGACGGGGTTCTCGGCGCATGCCGGAGCCAGGCCCCAGACGAGCTGGTCGGCCACCTCGGCCACGTCGCTCATGTTCTCCAGCCCCAGGTCGGTGGCGGTCTCCTGTCGCACGACCCAGCCGTCGGCATCGGTGCCCGGCGAGTAGTCGAGCGCGACCCAGTCGTTCGCCTCCAAAGCGGCCTGCAAATTGGTCCAGGTCTCCTCGGCGTCCGAGGACACCTCGCCCTCGAGGTAGCTCGTCGCCCCGCCGAGGTATTCCGGGATGAGGTTCACGTCTCCGGCCTCGAGGGCGGCGTGAACGGCCGGGCGCTCGCCGATCTCGAGGCGTCGCTCGACCTCGTAGCCGGCATTCTCCAATGCCTGCGCGTAGATCTCGGCGACCACGGCCGCCTCGTAGAAGCCCGCCGATCCGATGGTGACGGCCGGCTTCTCCTCCGTGCCGCCGCTGGCGGCCGGGCTGCCGCTCCCACCCGACGTGCAGGCGCTCAGCACGAGCGCGAGCGACGCCGCCCCGAGAGCGAGCGTGCGGTGTCTCCGCATTGGGTCCTCCTTGATTGGATCTTCCCCGCGGCTGGATGCCCGGGGGCGTCGCCAGTCTACCCAGCGACGACTCTCTCGACATCAAACAATACGGCACCGGATGGCACCCGGTTCAGGTGCGATCAGGTGGTGGCCGGAGGCGCGACCTCGACAGCTTCGCCGGGCGCGCGCTGGTGGGCACCACGGAGGCCGGGGGACATGGCACGGCGCTGGAGGAGGGCGAAGGCCGCCTCCGTGCCGAGGGCCAGCAGTGCGACGAGCACTGCCGCTCCGAAGACCCGCACCTGGTCGTTGAGGAACAGGCCCTGGACGATGAAATGGCCGAGGGTCCCGCCGCCGACGAGGGCGGCCAGCGTGGCGGTTGCCACGACCGTCACCGCCGAGGAGCGCACCCCGGCGAGGATGACGGGCAGCGCCACCGGCACCTCCACCCGTCGCAGGAGCTGCAGCTCTGTCATGCCCATCCCGCGGCCGGCCTCGCGGAGGTCGTCGTCCACCTCGCGCAGTCCCGCGTAGGTGTTCGTGACGATGGGCGGGATGGCGAGCGCCACGAGGGCGGCGAACGCGGGCAGGAAGCCGATGCCTGCCCTTGCAAAGAGGAGCGTCGTGATGGGGTAGACGATCCCCAGCCAGCCGAGCGACGGCACCGCGCGACCGATGTTGCTGATGGCCACCACCGCGCGCGCCCCACGGTTGGTATGGCCGATGTACAGGCCGGCCGGCAGCGCGAGCAGCAGCCCGGCGGCGAGCGAGGTGGCGGACAGCCAGACGTGCTCCCCGATGCGCAGCCCGATGGCGTCGCGCCCGCTCCAGTTCGCGGGATCCGTGTACCAGGCCATCACCTCGCCCAGGAAGTCCATCGGTCAGGCTGCCCGGGCCCGCGCCCATGGGGTGAGGCGGCCCTGTACCCACAAGAGGGCGAGGTCCACGATCACGGATAGCGACACCACGGCCACGACCCCGGTGAGCGTGGCGGTGGGGAAGAAGCGCGAGATCCCGATGTTGACGATGAGGTAGCCGAGGCCGCCCATGCCGATGAGGGTGGCGATCGTGACGAGGCCGATGGTCGTCACCGTCGCGATCCGCAGCCCGGCCACGATGATCGGCAGCGCGATCGGCAGCTCGACCCGCCACAGGCGCTGGCCGCGGGTGTAGCCCATGGCGGTCGCGGCCTCGATGACGTCCGGCGGCACGCCCTCGAGGGCGGTGACGATGTTCCGCACCAGGATGACGAGCGTGTAGCTGACGAGCGCGATCTCGGCGGTGATCAGCGACAGGCCGGTGATCGGGATGAGGAGCGCGAAGAGGGCCAGGCTGGGGATGGCGTACAGGGTCCCGGCCAGCCCGAGGATCGGCCCGTACCAGCGCGGGTAGCGCCGGATGAACAGGGCGAGCCCGAAGGAGATGACGAAGCCGATGGCGACGGCGATGAACGTGACGAGCAGGTGCTCGCCGGTGCGCCGCGCCAGCACGTCGAGGTTGTCGACGATCCATTCGGGCCGCAGGAAAGGCTGTCCCGGGGTCATGGCCGGCGCGCCTCGCGGAGCGCCTCGCTGATGGCGTCCACGCTGACGAGCCCGAGCACCGACTCCCGGTCGTCGACGACGACGCCGAGCTGCACGCTCGAGCCGAGCATCGCCGACAGCGCGTCGCGCAGCGTCGTCTCGGGCTGGACCGTCGGCGCGCCGGGCGTGGCGGCATCCTCGGCGACCGGGCCGTCGCCGGCGAGGTCGTGCGCGTCGATCCAGCCCAGCGGGCGGTTCGCGTCGTCGACGAGCAGCGCGTAGTCGAGCTCGTCGACCTGCGCCAGGCGCCGTCGTACGTGGGCTCGCTCCTCGCCTGCGCGCACGGTGACCGCGTCGAGGAGTTCGAGGTCCCGCACCCGGCTGAGCGAGAGGCGCTTCAGGCCGCGGTCAGCGCCCACGAAGCGCTCGACGAACTCGCTGGCCGGGTCGGCGAGGATGGCGTCCGGCGTGTCGTACTGGGCCAGGATCCCGCCGCGCTGCAGGATCGCGATGCGGTCGGCCATCTTGATCGCCTCGTCCACGTCGTGGGTCACGAAGATCACCGTCTTGCCGACGCGGTCCTGGAGGCGCAGGAACTCGTTCTGGAGCCGCTCGCGGCGGATCGGGTCGACCGCGCCGAACGGCTCGTCCATGAGCATGACCGGCGGGTCGGCGGCCAGCGCGCGCGCCACGCCGATGCGCTGCCGCTCGCCGCCGGACAGCCCTGACGGATAGCGCGACCCGTAGGTCGCGGCGTCGAGGCCCACCAGCGCGAGCAGCTCGGCCACCCGGTCGCGGATCCGGTCGCCCGGCCAGCGCAGGAGCCGCGGGACGACCGCCACGTTCTCGGCCACGGTCAGGTGCGGAAAGAGGCCCACCTGCTGGATGACGTAGCCGATCCGCCGACGCAGCTCGACGGCCGGCAGCCGCATCACGTCCTCGCCGTCAATCGTGATCCGGCCCGCGGTCGGCTCCACCAGCCGGTTCACCATCTTCATCGTCGTGGTCTTGCCACAGCCCGAGGGGCCGACGAGGACGCAGATCTCGCCGGCGGGCACCGTCAGCGACAGATCGCTCACCGCGTCCGGCGAACCCTGCGGGCCATAGCGCTTCGTGACGTGCTCGAGCGCGACGACGGCCCCGGCGCGGGGCAGATCGAGCACGGCCGGCGCGCCGGCATCGGGCTGGCGGGTCACGGCGCCCATGATAGGTGCCGCGTCAGCGTCGTCCTGACGCGGCATCGGTCTGGCTCACGCGCCAGATGCGGATGCCGTCCTGGTCGTAGACGAGCTGGAGCCCGGGCACGCGCGCGAAGTCGACCGGGGTGAGGCAGCCGCCCGGGCGCCCGTGATCGAGCAGGTGCGTCGCCCCGAGCTGGCGCAACACGGCGATCGACTGCCGCGGGCCTTCGCCGCAGTACACGAGGTAGAGCAGCCGCTGCCGCTCGTCGGGGTCGAAGCCGAGGTTCGCCACGTACGGGGTGAAGGTGAGCAGCCGCAGCCGCCCGGCGGGATCGGTCGGCGAGTTCAGCCAGCCATCGGTGGCGAACACGCTGCTCTTCGGCGTGTTCGCCGCGATCCAGTCGGCGGCCCGCACTTCGGCGTGCGAGAGGACCTGCTCCCGGTTCAGCGCGGTATAGGCACCCACCAGCAGCGGCGACGGGATGCTGACGAGGAAGACGAGCGCCACCGCCGGCAACGGCCAGCGGCGCACGAGCCAGGCGGCGAGCAGCGCCACGGCGACCCACATCGCCTGGAAGTACTTGTTCATGTCGAAGGCGACGTGGCTGACCTGCACGACGTTCGGCACCACGAAGAGGGCCACCAGCCAGGCACCGATGAAGAGGCGCCATGGCGTCCGCGGCGCCAGGAGCGCGGCGAGCGCCAGCACGAACGGGACGCCGAGGTTCGTGACGTAGAAGAAGACGACCGCACCGATGCCGTCCGCCCACGGCGCGGACTCCCAGCCGGGTACCGGCCGCAGCGCTCCCGACCCGCTGGCGTTGGCCATGGCGGCCAGGGCGAACGGGACGGCGAGCAGCATCGGGCCGAGCACGAGAAGGGCGTTGCGCGGGGCATGACGGTCGACGAGCCGCCCGCCGGCCAGCACGTACAGCAGCGCCAGAAGGAGGAAGGCGGGGAAGAAGAAGAAGTGGAACGGCGCGAGCATCGCGCCCAGGAGGCCCGCGAGGCCGATGAGCGGGCCACGGTCGCGCCAGCCGGCGGCCAGGCGCCGCCGGGTCGGCAGCCCGGTGACCAGGAGCAGCACGGCCCCGACCAGGATCGGCAGCCCGTAGGTCGTGGCACGGTGCACGAGGAGCCCGGTGCCCATCACCGAGGGGATGCGGAAGTACGGCCACATCGGCTCCGGGTTGCCGGCGGCGTCGTACCAGCTGTTGTCGTAGGAGTTCTCGGTCAGGAGGGCCAGCGGCGCGTCCACGCCGGTGGCGATGTCGCCGATGAAGCGGACCCACCCCAGCCCGCCACCGAAGACGACGAGCGCCGCGGCGATGAGGGCCGCACGCCGCGCGCGTTGCCCGCGGAGCAGCACGGACGCCAGGCCGTGGACCACGAGCGCGAGCGCGCCGGCCATGACGGCCGAGGAGACGACGAAGGCGGGCACGGCGAAGATGCCCACCGCCCGCGCGGCGATGGCGGCGTGCAGGTCGGCGAACCAGTGGTAGACGAGCGGCGCACCGGCGAAGTACGGCACCTCCGGCGGGAAGTTGCCGGCGTTCAGCGACTGCGCGATCGAGAGGTGGACGCCAAGGTCGCTCCAGTTCGAGCCGCCGGCGGCGACGCCGGTGTCGGTGACATGCCACAGCCCGGCCTGCAGTACGCCGCCCACGAACCCAGCGGCGATGCCCGCGAGGACGAGCCCCGGCCACGAGCGTCGCAGTGCGCGGCGTGCGCCGATCGCAGCCTCCACCATGCCGGCCAGGCCGTGTCGCCACAGCCCCAAAGGGATCGGCAGCCACAGCAGCGCGGCAACGCCAAAGATCGTGCCGCGCTCGTAGCCAAGGGCGAGCGACAGCCAATGCACCGCGTGCGCCGAAACGGCCACGGAGAGCACGATCGCCAGCCCCAGCCGCCCCGTGGCACCGACCCGCGGCCGCGCCCACGCGACGAGGCCGAGTCCCGGGACGACGAAGAGCGCCGGCCAGACCGCGATGGCCGCGGCGGGCGGCCAGATCCAGGCGATCGCCAGGAGGAGCGCGACGCCGAGCGCCGCGATCCCGCCCGCCACGGGGTCACGCCCGCGCGACGGCGACGTCAGCCTCCGGGCGTGGAGTGGGCCAGCCGGGGCAGCGGCTGCCGCGGGTCGAGGAGGGCCACGATCCGGTCGACCTGCGCCGGGGTGAGGACCTCGTCACGCGTGATGCGTGCGGCCAGCCGGTCGAGCTCGTCGTGAACGTGGACGCCGGGTCGCTGGTCGTCCTCCCAGGTGAGGTCGCCGCTCCCCGACACGAGGAGACAGGCCTCGACCGTCGCCGGCACGCCGGCGCGATCCAGGAGCAGCTCCAGCCGGTGGCCGGCCAGCCGCGCGGCCTGGACCTCGCGGGCGTCCCACGGGATCCACGACTCGGTCGAGCGGTTCCAACGGTACCAGTGCCCGTTCCGCTTGCGATGGCGTCCGTGAAGATCGGCGCGCGACAGGCTCCACGTGCCGCCGGGGCCGACCACGACCGCGTCGATCGGCGCGCCGCCGCTCACCGCCACGTGGCGGAAGTAGTGGTAGGCGTCGTCCAGGCAGCGTGCCATCGGGCCGGCCACGCGATCGCCGGCCAGTGCCCCGAGGCCGGGGAGCTGGAAGCGGGATGCGCGGTTTCGGAGGGGATGGACGATCATGGCTCGGCGGGTTGTGGGGGTGGCATGGTCGGTGCGCGTCCGCACCAAGTCTAGCCTGACCATCGGCGGCGGGCTAGGGGAAGATCGGTCCGGTTCGCTGCTAGCATGCCGTGCGTGAGCGAGATCGAGGATGCCGTCACCACGCTCCTGACCGAGATCGGCGAGGACCCAACCCGCCAGGGCCTGATCGACACGCCCAGCCGCGTGCGGCGCATGTACGCCGAGCTCACCGACGGCTATCGGACCGATGCGGACGACCTCATCAACGGCGCCTGCTTCGACGTCGACTACGACGAGATGGTGGTCGTGCGTGACATCGAGTTCTACTCGCTGTGCGAGCACCACCTGCTGCCGTTCCACGGCCGGGCGCACGTCGGCTACCTGCCGCGCGGTCGGGTCATCGGCCTGTCGAAGATCCCGCGCATCGTGGACATGTACGCCCATCGCCTCCAGGTCCAGGAGCGGATGACGCAGCAGATCGCCGCGCTCCTCATGGAACGGCTCGAGCCGAAGGGCGTGGCCTGCGTGGTCGAGGCGCTGCACCTGTGCACGCTCATGCGCGGGGTGAGGAAGCAGGGTGCCACCATGGTCACCTCCTCGATGCTCGGCACGTTCCGCCGCGACGCGCGTACCCGCGACGAGTTCCTGACCCTCATCGGCCGCGCGACCGCTCGCTGACGTGGATTTCAGCCTCAGGTAACTAACGGAGAAGATCGGCGGGTCTGGGCCCAGGGAGTGGCACGGATTCGTCGGTGTCGGCAAATCCGGGATGGTGCCGGCGGTCTACCTGTCCGTTAGTTATCCACGACTGAAATGGCGGAGACGATACCCTTTGCGGTCGCCGTGCCATCGAGGCCGATGTCGAGCATCGGCCGATCGGCGCCGCCCAGTCCTGAGGCTCGCGTCTTCCTGCGCGGCGTGCGCCGTATCATCGGCGCATGCCGTATGCAGCGCTCCTGGACGCCGATGAGATCGCCTCGGCCCTGGCCGGGCTGTCGGAGTGGCGCCGCGAGGGCGATGCCATCGTCCGCGCGGTGCGCTGCTCGTCCTTCCGGGCGGCCATCGACCTGGTGAACGCGGTTGCCGACGCCGCCGAGGCGGCCGACCACCACCCGGACATCGAGGTGGTCTGGCGACGGGTCACCTTCCGCCTGACGAGCAAGGCCTCCGGCGGCCTCACAGCCCGCGACGTCGAACTCGCGAGCCGGATTGACGAGCTGGTGGCCGCTGCCGTTGCCACCTAGTCGCCACGCGAATGCCAGACCGCCGGCGCAGCCTCGCTGGCGCCACGCAATTCGCCTGGGGACTGCGGTGGCGGTGCGGCGTGCCGCGACCGGGATCGGCATTCGCCACGGATGCCTGGCGAGCTCCCGCCGGGCTGGCGTGGGTGGCCGGGTAGAATCGGGCCCGCATGAGCCAGACCGATGCGCCCGACGCCGGCGGCACCCCGATCCGCGTCCTCATCGCGAAGCCCGGCCTCGACGGCCACGATCGCGGGGCGAAGGTGCTCGCCCGCGGCCTGCGTGACGAGGGGTTCGAGGTCATCTACACCGGCCTGCGCCAGACGCCGGAGATGATCGTCGACGCCGCCGAGCAGGAGGACGTGGATGTCATCGGCATGTCGATCCTGTCCGGCGCGCACATGGCGCTCCTGCCGCGGGTGGTGGAGCTCGCAAGGGAGCGCGGCCTCGACGACATCCTCATCTCGGCCGGCGGCATCATCCCCGACGCCGACGTCGCGAAGCTGAAGTCGGCGGGAATCGCCGAGATCTTCGGCCCGGGTACCTCCATCGGCCAGATCGCGCGCTACTTCCGCGAGCACGCGCGCCGCGCCCGGTGACCGGGGCGGGTGACGCCCGGGTGACCGATGCCTTCGCCGACCTCGCCTCCGGCGAGCGACGGCCGCTGGCGCGCCTGCTGACCCGCATCGAGAACGGCGATCCGTCGCTGCGGCCGGAGCTGCCCGCCCTCTTCGCCGCGGGCCGCGGGGCGCACCTGGTCGGCATCACCGGGCCGCCGGGCAGCGGCAAGTCGACGCTCGTCAGCGAGCTCATCGGTGAGTGGCGGAGGCGCGGACGCCGGGTGGGCGTTCTGGCGGTCGACCCGTCGTCGCCGTACACCCGCGGCGCCATCCTCGGCGACCGGATCCGGATGATGGAGCATGCCGCGGACCGCGACGTGTTCGTGCGCTCCATGGCGGCGCGGGGCGAGCTGGGCGGGCTGGCGGCCACGACCTGGATCGCCGCGGCCGCGCTGGACGCCGCCGGCTTCGACCCTGTCCTGGTCGAGACGGTCGGGGCCGGCCAGTCGGAGGTCGAGATCGCGCGGCTCGCGGAGACGACCGTGGTCGTCGAGGTGCCGGAGATGGGGGACGAGGTGCAGGCCATCAAGGCGGGCCTGCTCGAGGTGGCCGACGTCATCGCCGTGAACAAGGGCGACCGTCCCGGCGCCGACCGCGCCGCGCGCCAGCTGCGCGCCATGCTCTCGACCGCCGGCGGCCGTCTCGAACGCCAGCCGCCGCCGATCCTCGTCACCACGGCAACCACCGGCGAGGGTGTCGCCGCCCTTGCCGATGCCGTGGAGGCGCATCGCGCCACCGCCCGCACGCCGGGCCTCGCCCGCGAGCGCGCCGGCAACCAGGTGCGACGGGCGCTCGCCGATCTCGCCGCGGGTCGCGCGGCGGCAGATCCCCGGTGGGAGGAGGTGCTCGGGCTGGTCGCGGACCGCGAGCTCGACCCGATAACGGCCGCCGAGCGCCTGCTCGAGGGGCCGGCCGGCTGAGGGTTGGCAGCTAACCCTCGCGTGGTGCTGCTTATCCGTCGTCGGCTCCCCATATACCGGGTCATCTGCCACACGGTGAGAGTTGGCCGCGAAATCGGGCCAGTTCGCGGCAGCGACGCCGTGTAAGCGTCACCGAATGACGATTAGAGCGTGGCCGCTCCCATCTTGACACGCCTTCACCGCCGCGTAAGATAGACCGACAGTCGGTCTGTTAATACCGACCCGAGCCGATAACCGCGATCCGAGCGACCACCCAAGCCCATGCCCCGCACTCTCAACCCCGCCGCTCACGCGCTGCGACGTGACGAGTTCGTCGACGTCGCGCTGCGCCTCATCCAGACCAAGGGCTACGAGCAGCTCAGCATCGGCGATGTGCTTGCCGAGCTGGGTGCATCGAGAGGCGCCTTCTACCACTACTTCGATTCGAAGGGCTCGCTCCTCGAGGCGGTGGTCGACCGAATCGCCGAGACCGCCATGGCGCTGGCGTCGCCCATGCTCGACGATCCGAGCCTGTCGGCCGTGGAGAAGCTCCAGCGCTTCTTCCAGACCACGACCCGCTGGAAGACGGAGCACAAGGACCTGCTGCTCCCCCTCCTCGAGGTCTGGCAGTCGGAGGACAACGCCATCGTCCGCGAGAAGGTGCTCCGCAGCTCATCCCGCAAGACCACGCCCGTCATCGCCCGCATCGTGCGGCAGGGGATCGACGAGGGGCAGTTCGCGATCGCGCCGCCGGAGCAGCTTGCCCAGGTCGTCGTGGCACTCGTCTTCGGGTTCGGGCAGACGAACGCCGACCTGTACCTCGCCTACCACGCCGGCGAGGTCGACCGCGACACCGTCGAGCGCACGGCCGCGACCTACTCCCTGGCCCTGGAGCGGGTCCTCGGCGTTCCGCCGGGGTCGCTCACCCTCATGGACGCGGAGACGCTCCGCGCCTGGTTTGCCTGACGGCAGGAAAGAAGGAACCGATGGACCCGGTCATCCAGACCGACAAGCTCACGAAGTCATACGGCAGCCACCGCGGCATCATCGAGGTCGACCTGGCGGTCGCCGAGGGCGAGGCGTTCGGCTTCCTTGGCCCGAACGGGGCCGGCAAGACGACGATGATCCGGACCCTCCTCGACCATATCCGGCCCACGAGCGGACGGGCCACCGTCTTCGGCATCGACACCACCGTCGACCCGGTCGCCATTCATCGGCGGCTGGGCTACCTGCCGGGCGAGTTCGCGCTCTACGACAAGCTCACCGGTGGCCAGACCATCGAGTACTTCGCCAACCTGCGCGGCGGCGTCGACCGGGCATACCAGGATCAGCTCGTGCGACGCCTGGACGTCGACCCGTCCCGCAAGTTCCGCGAGTACTCGAAGGGCAACAAGCAGAAGATCGGCCTGATCATCGCCCTCCAGCATCGGCCCGACCTGCTGCTGTTGGACGAGCCGACCTCCGGGCTCGACCCGCTCATTCAGCAGGAGTTCTACGCGGTCATCCGGGAGGCCAAGGCGGAGGGCCGGACGGTCTTCCTCTCGTCGCACATCCTCTCGGAGGTCGAAAAGACCTGCGACCGGGTCGCGATCATCCGCGAGGGCCGCCTGGTCCGCGTGGACCGGACCGATGCGCTGCGCGACCTCGCCCACCACACCGTGGAGCTCGTCTTCGCCGGTCCGGTGCCGGCCGACGAGTTCGCGTCCCTGCCCGGTGTGAGCGACGTCGTGGCGGAGGACCACGTGCTGCGCATGCGCGTGTCCGGCAACATCGCGCCGGTCGTGCGTGCCGCGGCGCGATACGAGCTCGCCGACTTCGTGAGCCGCGAGCCGTCCCTGGAGGAGACATTCCTGGCCGAGTACGGCAAGGGCGCCACCGAGGCGGTGGCCCGATGACGGCCACGACCCGGACGCTCGACGCCGGCCCATCGGCCTGGAGCCGGGTCTACGGCTTCGGCAGCGTCTTCGCCAAGACGATCCGCGACTCGCGACGAGCCACGCTCATCACGGCCGGGATCCTCGGCCTCGTCTTCCTCGGCGTCAGCCGGGCGATCACCGCGGAGTTCGACACGCCGCAGTCACGCGCCGAGCTCGAGAACATCGTGGCCGCCGTCCCACCGATCCTGCAGGGGATGGCCGGCAAGGTTGTCCACGTCGGCACGCTGGGTGGCTACCTGCAGTACAAGTACGGCGTCTTCTTCCCGCTCGTCGTCAGCCTGTGGTCCATCCTGGCCCTGTCCGGCACGCTGGCGGGCGAGACGCAGCGCGGCAGCCTCGACTTCGTGCTTGCCACGGGACGCTCTCGCCGCCGGGTGGCGCTCGAGAAGCTGTCCGGCCACGCGCTCGTGCTGGGTCTCGCGGTGCTCGTCGCCTTCGTCTCCATCGCGATCGCCGGCCAGGCGTTCGCCGAGCTGCCGGGCGACGAGATCAGTGTCCTCTCGGCCTTCGGCTACGCGGTCTGGCTCGGCCTGCTGGCGCTCACCGCCGGCGCGCTGGCCTTCGCCCTCGGCCCCTTCGTCGGCCGTGGGGCGGCCGCGGGCATCGCCGGTGCCGTGACCTTCGCCGGCTTCATCCTGAACGGCTATCGCGCGCCGGTGCCCGAGCTAGCCCCGTTCGCCAACCTCACATGGTGGGGCTGGACCTACGACCACGTCGCCCTCGCCGGCCAGTACGACTGGCCGGCGGTCCTCCTCGTCGCGGCGGTCGCTGTCGGCCTGCTCGTCGTCGGGGTCGAGGCCTTCGCCCGCCGGGACGTCGGGGTGACGAGCGCGCTGCCAGCCCCTTCGCTGCCGCGCCCGCTGCTCGGGCTCGGCGGCCCGTTGGGGCGGCTGGTCAGCGCGAATTTGGGTGCGGCGGTCGCCTGGGGCGCAGGCGTCGGCTTCTTCGGCCTTGCCATCGGCGGCGCCGCCGGCAGCTTCATGGACCAGCTCCAGGACTCACCGCAGTTCATCGAGCTGCTGTCGACCATCTTCCCGAACGTCGACTACGCCAGTGCGGGGGGATTCCTCCAGCTGCTGTTCATCGAGTTCGGCGTCATCCTGGCCGGGCTCGCCGCCGCGTCGCTCGTCGGCGGCTGGGCATCGGACGAGACGTCGGGCCGCCTCGAGATGATCCTGGCCGCCCCGCTCGGCCGGCGCCGCTGGGCGATCGGCGGCGGGTTCGCCATGCTCGTCGGCGTGGCGATCTTCGTTGCCCTCGCCGCGGCTGGGATCGCGATCGGCGTGGCGTCCGCGTCGAGCGACGTGCTCACGCCGGCGCTCGGCGCGCTGGTGCTCGGCCTGTACGCCGCGGCGCTGGTCGGCATCGGCCATGCGGTCGGCGGAGTGATCGGCACGCGCTTCGCGGGGACGTTCGTCATCGTCTTCGTGATCGCGACCTGGTTCGTGCAGCTGCTCGGGCCCCTGCTCGGGCTGCCGGAGATCGTCCGCGAGCTCGCCCTGACCTCGCATCTCGGCCAGCCCATGGTCGGGGTCTGGGACCCGGTCGGCATCGCGGTCTGCGCGGCGCTCGCCGTGGGCGGCATCCTGGTCGGGACGTGGGGCTTCGCGCGCCGCGACCTCCGCGACTGAAGCTGCTCCCCGAGACGACTCGGTTGGGCCGGAGCAGCTAACTCTCAACCGGTGACGCGTATCCGTCACCGGGTGACAGGTACGTCAGCGTCGTGGCGCAGGGCACTGGACGGCCGTGGAAGCGGCGCGCATCCGGGCTGGTACCCTTACCGGCCCATGAGCATCGAACGCGTCTACGTCATCGGCGCCGGCCTGATGGGGCACGGCATCGCCCAGGTCAGCGCCGCGGCCGGGAAGCAGGTCACGCTCGCCGACCGCACCGCCGAGCTTGCGGACAAGGGCAGGGCCCGCATCGCCGGCAACCTCGCGCGCCAGGTCGACAAGGGCAAGCTCGAGCAGTCGGCCGCGGACGAGATGATGGGGCGCATCGGTACCTCCGTCGGGACCGATGGAGCGGCCGGGCACGAGATCGTCATCGAGGCCGTCTTCGAGGACGAGGCGGTGAAGCGCGAGACCTGGCAGCAGCTGTCCAAGGTTGCCGACAACGACGCGATCTTTGCCTCGAACACGAGCAGCATCAGCATCACCGGGCTCGCCACCGCCACGGATCGGCCGCGGAAGTTCATCGGCCTGCACTTCTTCAGCCCCGTGCCGGTCATGAAGCTCATCGAGATCATCCCCGGGCTCGAGACGGACGCGGGCACCCAGGATGCCTGCCGCGTCTTCGCCGAGGAGCTGGGCAAAACGGTCATCGAGTCGAAGGACATGCCCGGCTTCCTCGTGAACCGGATGCTCGGCCCGTTCATCAACGAGGCGATCTTCGCGCTCATGGAGTCGACCGGCACGGCCGATGACATCGACATCGGCGCCCGGCTCGGCCTGAACCACCCGATGGGCCCGCTCGAGCTCTCCGACTTCATCGGCAACGACGTCATGCTGGGCGTCATGGACGTGCTGTACCGCGGCTTCGGCGACCCGAAGTTCCGCGCCGCCCCGCTCCTGCGCCAGATGGTCGCCGCCGGGCACCTCGGCCGGAAGACGGGACGCGGCTTCTACACGTACGACGAGAAGGGCAACCGGATCGACGCATGACCACCGCCGAGCCGCCCGCCGCCGCGGCGACCCGCCCGGACCCGTTCGCCCTTACCGAGGAGGAGCGGGCGGTGCGCGACACGGCGCGCGACTTCGCCCAGCGCGAGCTGGCGCCAACGGTCGCGCAGCGTGACGAGGAGGAGCGCTACGAGCGGGGCCTCTTCGACCGCATGGGCGAGCTGGGGCTGACCGCCATCCCGTACCCGGAGCGCTACGGCGGGGCGGGGATGAGCACCTTCGCCTGGGTCCTCGCCGCCGAGGAGATCGCCGCCGCCGACATGGGCATGGCCGTCTCCCTGTCGGTCCACGTCCTCTCGCAGCTGTGCATCCTCAGCGCCGGGTCGGACGAGCAGAAGGACCGATTCCTCCCGCCGATGGCCGCCGGCCGCCACCTGGGCGCCTTCGCCCTGACCGAGCCGCAGGCCGGGTCCGATGCCTCGGCCATCGCGCTCCGCGCGGATCGAGCGGAGGACGGCTACGCCCTCACCGGCACGAAGGTGTGGATCACGAACGGCGCCCACGCCGATGTGGTCGTGGCCTTCGCCACGGTCGACCGCTCCCGCGGCCGGGACGGGATCACCGCCTTCGCCGTCGAGCGCGACACGCCCGGCTTCCGGGTCGGCAGCCACGAGCGCAAGATGGGCATCCGCGACTCGGCCTCGGTCGAGCTCGTCTTCGACGGGGCGCGGGTGCCGGCCGCGAACCGGCTCGGCGAGGAGGGGGAGGGGCTGCGCGTCGCGCTCTCGTCGCTCGGTGCCGGGCGCATCGGGATCGCGGCTGCCTGCGTCGGCCTGGCGCGCGCGGCGCTCCAGCACGCGACCGCGTACGCGGTGCAGCGCACGCAGTTCGGCCGGCCCATCGCCGACCAGGAGATGATCCAGGCCATGCTCGCCGATGCCGCCACGGCGGTCGACGCCGCGCGGCTGCTCACCTGGCGCGCGGCCCGGCTGCGCGACGCCGGCAAGCCGATCAACGGCGCCAGCAGCATGGCGAAGATGTACGCGTCGGACACCGCCATGCGCGTGGCGACCGATGCCGTACAGATCTACGGCGGCGCGGGCTACAGCCGCGAGAACCCGGTCGAGCGCTTCATGCGCGACGCGAAGGGCGCCCAGATCTACGAGGGCAGCAACCAGATCCAGCGGCTCATCATCGCGCAGCAGCTCATCGAGGAGGTGCGCCGCACCTCGTGACCCCGCGCTGATCGTCCACGCACACCGGAGGCCCAGCCCGATGTCGACCACCGCACCCGCACCCGCCACCGATCCCCAGGCCGATGGCGCCCGGCCAGGTGACCCAGCCGAGCCGATGCCGGGCAGCAGAGTCCGCCTCGAGACGGACATCGAGCCGCTCGCCATTCCCGACGAGTACAGGGCCAACTCCCTGGTCGACCTTGTCCACCGCACCGTGCAGCGCTACCCGGACAAGGAGGCGCTGCGCTGGAAGCTGCCGCGCACGAAGCGCCAGATGGGCGGCGCGGAGCCGGAGGCCGACGAGGAGACGATCTGGCGCAGCATCACCTACCGCGAGATGTGGGACTGGATCTCGCAGGTGGCGCTGGGCCTGAAGCACCTCGGCATCGGCGATGGGGACGCCGTCAGCATCATGAGCCGGACCCGACCGGCATGGCTGACCGCCGACATCGGCGCCATGTCGCTTGGCGCGGTCACCTGCCCGATTTACCCATCGTCGGAGCCCGGCCAGGCCGCGTACGTCATCAACAACGTCGGGGCCAGGGCGATCTTCGTCGAGAACCTGCAGCAGTACGCCAAGATCGAAAAGGTGCGCGCCGAGTGCCCGACGCTCGAGCACGTCATCGTCATCGACGACCGCGGCAAGCTGCCGGCCGGGGCGGTCAGCTTCGACGACATCTTCACCCTGGCCGATGCCGAGCCCGGAGAGCTGCGCACCTGGGAGGAGGGCTGGCGCGAGTTCGGCCGCGACAAGGTGGCAACCATCGTCCACACCTCGGGCACCACCGCCAACCCGAAGGGCGTGGTGCTGACCCACGGCAACATCCTTCACAACTTCGAGGCGGGCATCCAGGCAGTCGACTTCAACGAGAACGACCTGTTCCTCTCGTTCCTCCCGCTGTCGCACATGACCGAGCGCGCCGCCGGCCAGGTGGTGCCGCTCGGCCGCGGCTGCACGATTGCCTACGCCGAGCCGGCCATCGAGCGCCTGGCGGCGAACATGGCCGAGGTGCGGCCGACGGTCATGGTCGCCGTGCCGCGCCTCTACGAACGCCTGTACGCCCGGGTCATGTCGACCGTGGAGGCGGCGCCGCCCCTTCGGCAGAAGATCTTCTTCTGGGCGCAGCGCCTCGGGCGCCAGCACTACCAGAACCACCTCGACGGCAAGCCCGACTCGCCGTGGCTGGCGATCCAGATGAAGCTCGCCGATCGGCTCGTCTTCCACAAGATCAAGGCCCGCACCGGCGGGCGGGTCCGCTACTTCGTCTCCGGCGGTGCGCCGCTGTCCCGCGAGGTTGGCGAGTTCTTTTACGCCATGGGCATGCTCATCCTGGAGGGCTACGGCCTCACCGAGACGGCCCCGCTGCTGTCGATCAACCGCCCGAGCGAGTTCAAGTTCGGGACGGTGGGCCGCCCCGTGGCGGAGACCCAGATCCGGATCGACCCGGCCACCGGCGAGGTGCTCGCCCGCGGGCCGCAGGTCATGGTCGGCTACCACAACCAGCCGGAGGAGACGGCCCGGGTCATCGAGCCGGACGGCTGGTTCCACACCGGCGACATCGGTGAGCTCGACGAGATCGGGCGGATCAAGATCACCGACCGGCTGAAGAACATCATCGTGCTCGCCAACGGCAAGAACGTGGCGCCGGCACCGATGGAGATCGCCATCCTCACCAGCAAGTACATCGCCCAGGCAATCATCCTCGGCGACCAGCAGCCGTACACCGGCGCGCTCATCGCTCCCGACTTCGACGAGCTTGGGACGTGGGCGGCGGCCAACGGACTGGCCGAGATGCCGCCGGAGCAGCTCGTCACCGAGCGGACGGTCCAGAAGATGATCGAGCGCGAGGTGCGCGACAAGCTCGACGGCTTCGCCGTCTATGAGCGACCGCGCCGCGTCGCCCTCCTGCCGCGGTTGCTGACCGAGGAGGAGGGCGAGCTGACCCCTTCTCTCAAGGTCAAGCTTCGCGTCGTGAAGGACAAGTGGAACGACCGCGTCGCCTACCTCTTCGACGAGCAGACCGAGGGCGGCGACTGATCCGTCAGTAGCGCTTCGTGTATGCCTGGAAGATCGGGGTCAGGTTCGCGCCGTCCCAGTCCTCGAGATGCTCGAGCATGTCTCGCGAACGCGCGATGCCGAGGTGGTGAGCGGCGATGAAGGCGCGGAGGGCCGCGAAGAAGTCGGACGTGCCCATCGCGGCGCGGACCTGGTTGAGCATGGCGGTGCTCTTGTTGAAGACGGTGAAGAAGTAGCCCTGGCACCCGGTCCAGTTGCCGCCGCTGGTGAGCCCGGCCGGGAAGGCGAAGACCGATACGTCGATGTTCTTCGCGCTGCACTGGTTGGCGCCGACGCCCATCAGGTATCGGGCCAGGAAGTCGCTGAAGCCCTCGTCCAGCCACGGCTCGCGCATCTGGTCGTTGCCCAGGATCCCATAGAACCATTGGTGCGCGACCTCGTGGTTGATGACGTACGAGTCGTTCACCTTCGTGCGAGTGAGGTGGATCTGGCGCGGGTACTCCATGCTGAAGCCAGATGAGCCGCCGACCTCGGCCAGCACGAGGTCGTGATACGGGTAGGTGCCCAGAAGCTGGTTCAGGCGGCGGAGCGCGGACGCGGCCTTGTCGAGCGTGACGCCGCCATCCACGGTCTCGGTGTAGACCTTGATCGTCGTGTCGCCGACGCGCCGGCTCCGCAGGCGGAAGTCGGGGTTCACGACGAAGGCAAAGTCACGCACGTCGCTGACCTGGCACGTCCAGTGGCGGCCGGTGGCGGCCGGCGCCGAGCGGCGGCCCGCGCAGGCGACGGCGTCGCGTCGCAGCGGAGAGGTGGTGGTCAGCCGCAGCTCCATCCGGTCGGCGCGGTAGGAGACCTGCGGATCGCCGACGCCGTAGCTGTCGTGCTCGCGCGAGACGATCGGGAACCACTCGCCGAAGCTGCTCACCCCGGCCTGCCGCGCCAGCCGGGCCGAGAAGGCGCCGGTCTGCAGGCGTGGCACGACCTTGTAGCGCAGCCGGACCACGACCGACTCGCCGGGCGCCACGTCGCGACCGAAGCGCACGCGCAGGTTCGTCCGCGTCGTCCAGGACCGATCGGCGGGGGCGCCGTCCACCCGCACGGCATACAGGGTGAAGCCGCCGAGCGCGCGCGGGATGACCGAGAGGTTCACGCCGCGCACCGCCTGCGACGCCTCGTTCACGAGCGTCAGCCGCTGGGAGACGCGCAGAGCTCCGGTGCCGATGTCGTAGCGCGCGACGAAGAGGTAGTCCTGCGCGAATCGCGTCGTCGTGGCCAGCGCCCCGGCAGCTTCGACCGTGATCTCCGGCACGACGACCGCCGCGGCCGCCTTTTGCCGATGCGCCGGCGTGACCGGGACGGCAGCCGAGGCCTGCGAGCCGGGTGCGCCTCCCGCACCGA
>DATBIK010000046.1:0-10294 GCA_036556985.1 Candidatus Limnocylindria bacterium
CCGATGTGGATCCTCGGCGCGATCCGGCGCCCGACCGAGCTGCCGGTCGTGAACGTCGTCGCCTTCCTCCTGCTCCTCGTGTCCATTGTCCCGGTGTACCTTGCGCAGCGAATCGCCGGCGACTCCGGGCGGGTGCGATGAACGAGCTCCCTGCCCCCCTCGAACCGCTGCCCTGGGACCGCGACGACGCGCCGAACGCGGCCACCGTCGCCGAGCGGCTGCGGGACGCCGGGGTGGAGCCATCGGCCTGGTCGAACGGCCCGAACGACCGATATGCGGTTCACGACCACCCGTACACGAAGCTGCTCATGTGCGCGGCAGGCTCGATCACCTTCCACGTCGGTCCCGACGCGACCCCCGTCACGCTCGGGCCAGGCGACGGGTTCGTCCTGCCCCCCGGGACGTCGCACGCCGCCGTCGTGGGGACGGAGGGCTGCACGTGCCTGGAGGGCCACCGCTAGTACCATCGGCCCTTGGCGCACTTCATCGGGTGCACCTATGCTGCCCGCGGCAGACCACCCGAGCCCGCCGGTTACGGCTGCCCGAACAACGGAGGGGAACCCCGAGTGATCGTCGAGCAGGTCCACCACGAGCCGCCGCAGCAGTCCGCCGTCGGACGCGCTCGCCTTCTCATCATCGGCGCGGTGGCCGTCCTCGCCGCCGGCGTGGGGATCGTGCTCGGAAGCGCGCTCGTCGGCGGGGGAGCCGCCGGGCTCGCCCCGGCCGCGGCATATGCGCCGGCCGACGCGGTCATGTACGCCGAGGCACGTCTCGACCTGCCCGGCAGCCAGCGCGCCAACCTTCGCGGCCTGCTCGAGCGATTCCCGGCGGCCGATGCCGATGCCATCCTGACCGATGCCCTGGCCGGCACGCTCGACGCGGCGCTCGCCGACACGGGCGCCCCATTCGACTACTCGACCGACGTCGCGCCCTGGTTCGACGGCACGCTGGCGATGGTCCTCCTCGACTACCCGATGAACATGGACCCGACCCAGATGCGGCTGCCGTCGGTGGTCGGGTTGTTCGGCGTCCGCGACGCCGCCGCGGCCGTGGCCCTGGCGGACGATCTGCGCAGCGAGCTCGAGGCGGAGGGCAGCACCTTCACCTCTTCCGAGCATGACGGAGTCACGATCTGGACGCTCGAGGTCGACGACGCTTCCGCTTTCGGCATGCCGATGCAGGGCACCGGCTTCGCCTACGCGGTGACCGACGACCAGCTGCTCCTTGGGAACGGCGCTGATCCCGTGCGCGCCGCGCTCGAGGCGCGCGGCGGGTCCGGCCTCACCGATGCCGGCGAGATCGGCGGCCTGCTGGGCGCCCTACCGACTGAGCGAAGCGGCACGATGGTCATGAACAGCCAGGCCATGCTCGCCGAGATGCGCGCCGAGCTCGACGCCGTCCAGCCCGGACTGGCCGAGGCCCTCGGCGCCTACCTCGACTCGGTGCCGCCCTACAGCGTGGCCTCGCTGGCCTTCGGCGCCGATGCCTTCCTGGTCGACGCCGTGGCGGCGCGGCCGACGGGCCCGCTTCAGCCGCAGAATGCCGACCGCACTTTCGCGGAACGGCTGCCCGCCGAGACCCTCTTCTACGCCGATGGCTCCGGCCTGGGCGCCGCCCTCGAGCAGGTGATCATCACCGGCAAGTCCAGCGCCGCGCTCATGCCGGACGGCGACCAGGCGCTGGCCGAGCTCGAGAACGTCGAGGCGGCGATCGGCGCCGACCTCGAGGAATTCGTATCCTGGATCGGCGACGGTGGGATGGCCGCCGGCTGGGACGGCGAGGCACCCTGGTTCGGCGTCGTCCTGCGGGCCACCGACGTCGACGCCGCCAACCAGCGGCTGACCCAGATCGGCGCCCTCGCCGAGCTCGCCGCCGGGCAGGGCGACGGGGACGTGACCGTCAGTACCGACACCGTCGACGGCGTGGAGGTGACGACTGTGGCCTTCGGCGCCAGCGGCGCACCGGCCATGGGCGAGTTCTCGTTCGCCTATGCGCTCGATGGCGACACCGCGTTGATCGGCACCGCGGGATTCGTGGAGGCGGCACTCACGCTCGATCCCGCGAGCTCGCTCGCAAGCAGCGACCGGTTCGGGGCGGCGGTCGACCGATTCGGCGGCAGCGACAACGCCGGCGTCTTCTACCTCGACCTCTCCGGGCTGGTGAACACCGTGCGCGCCGAGATGCCGCCCGAGGCGACGAGCGGGATGGATGAGGTGTGGCCGAACCTGGCGCCGCTCGACTACCTCGGCGGCGTCACGCGGGTCGAGGGCGATCGGGTCGTCTCACGCATGGCCCTCGTCCTGCGCTGAGTCCTCGGCCGCCCGCGCCTCGACCTCGAAGCGGTTGCCGCGGTACCAGCCCTCCGCGCTGCGCCGCGCGCGCCACGCCTCGAGGGCGTACAGCGGGATGAGCAGGAAGCCGTGGCGGCGCCACTGCGCGACGTGGGCCAGCTCGTGGCGCAGCTCGCGCTCGGACAGCGTGCGCCAGGCAAGGACGTGGCTGCCGAGCGTGATCGCCAGCCAGTCCCGCAGCACGAGTCGCCCGGCCGGGCGCAGCCAGGGCAAGACGTGGACTCGGTGTGACGCGCGCTTCGGCGGGCGTTGCGGCGGCACGGCGCTCAGTCCCGCCTGACGAGCAGGTCCGGCCGCTTGCCCCAGTGGTCGAGGAAGCGGTAGAAGTTCCGGCGGCTGAGCCGCTCGCGCTCGGCCTCGGACACGTCGGACCAGCCGCGATGCTCGTGGCGCTCGAGCGGCAGCGGGTCGGTGGCGACCGCCCGCCAGCCGCGGTCGCGCATCGCGAAGGACAGGTCGAGGTCGGCGTGGCGGTACCAGCGGAAGCGATGGTCGAAGCCGCCGACCGCGGCGAGCGCCTCGCGGCGGAGCGCAAGGCAGTAGCCGAGCACCGCGTCGACCGGTCCGGGATCGGCGTCGGCGAAATGCCGAGCGTCGGCGGACGTCACGCCCCACGGCCCGGCCAGGCCCACCGTCGGATCGCCGAAGGCCGCGACGAGCGGGCTGAGGAAGTCGCCGGTCGGCTCGACCGACCCGTCCAGCAGGACGAGGACCGCCCCGCGCGTGCGGCGCAGCCCGAGGTTGGCGGCATCGGCCCAGCCCAGTCGGGCGCTGGTGGGCAGCCAGGTCACCGGCAGGGATCCGGCCGGCGACGACGCGTCGGACGCGTTCGCCACCACCACGAGCTCCCATGACACGGACGGGGGGTGCGCCGCCAGTCCGGCGGCAAGCCGGGCCAGGTCGTCGGGGTGGTCGTCCACGAGGGTGACCAGCGAGGCGTCGAGCGTGGCCGGCTCGTCGAGCCGCGAGGCGAGGTGCTCAGGCCTGGCGTAGCCGGTCTCCGCGTCCGGCGAGGCCGGCAGGATCGGGCGCAGCCGCGACCCGGACGGCCCGTCGACCGGCTCCCAGCCGAGCGAGCGCAATCGGTCGCGGAGCTCGTCGGCGGCTCCGAAGTCACGACGCTCGCGCGCCGCGGCCCGTTCCTCGGCGAGCTGCTGCGCCTCGGGCGGGGCGTCGCTCACGGTTCGTCGGACCCCGCCGGCCACGGCGCGGCGCGCCCGATCGGGCGGCCATCGGCGTCCCGTTCGAGCTTGTGCGCGCCCATCGTCGGGGGCCGATAGCGAAGCCGCTCGACCGGCCGCCCTTCGACGAGGTGCTTGCGCACGATCTCGTTAGCGTCGTCGGGGGTCAGCGCCGCGTACCAGACCTCGTCGGGGTAGACGACGGCCATCGGTCCGTTCCCGCATTGGCTGAAGCAGCCTGCATGGTTGATGCGGACCCGGTCGGAGAGCCCGGCCGCCTTGACCGCGTCCTTCAGCGCGGACCGGACGCCGATGCCGTCGCCGTCGATCCGCGGGCACCACTCACCGCTCGTGCAGACGAAGACATGGCGCTCGTAGACGGACATGGCGCGGAACGTACTGCCCTCCAAAACCGAAAGTACCGGGCGGCCGGAACCCACCTCAACCTTACTATCCGGCCACGAGCCACGCCGTCCGCACCCAAGCCCCCATGGCGTGGCATCAGTGGACTTATGTGGTGGAGGATCGCCCACCGATGATGACGAACGAGGTAGGGAAGCTGCTCACGGCCTCCGAGGTCGCCGAGATGCTGCACCTGCACGTCAACACGGTCAAGCGACTCGGCGACCGCGGTGAGCTGCCCTTCTTCCGGGTGACGAGCCGGGGCGATCGACGCTTCCGTTACGACGACGTGCTGGAGTTCCTCCGCCGCGAGAAGTAGCCCGAATTCAACCAGGGGGACTGGACGACCGACCGCCGGGGTGCCAACCCTCCCGGCGGTCGGTCGTGTGTCTGGGATAATCCGCGGGCCGATGTCCGATGAACCCCGACTCCGCCTGCAGGAGGGCCAGCGCCTCCTCGACGAGGGCAGCCTCGACCAGGCGATCACCATCCTCGGCCCGCTGACCGGGCACCCGCAGCTCGCCGGTGACGCCTGGCTGCTCATCGGCACGGCGCGCTATCGGCTCGACGACGAGGAGGGCGCGCTCGTGGCCTGGCAGCAGGCCGCCGCGTCGAACGGGCCCTCGGCCTGGCTCGGCTGGCGGTCGGCGGCCGAGCAGCACGTTCGCAACGGCGATCTCGAGGAGGCGATCGACGCCTACCGCGAGGCCGACCGCCGGGCGCCGGCCCAGGAACGTGGCGCGATCGCGAACCGCATTGCCTGGCTCCTCAAGGAGACCGGCCACGACTTCGCCGCGCGTCGCCAGTTCAACCGGGCCCGCGGTGCCTATGCCACCTTCCCGGCCTACGTCACCTGGGCGCTGGTGGCCGCGAACGTGATCGTCTTCCTGGCCGACGGGCTCCTCAGCCAGTTCACGACCTTCGACCTGATGAGCTTCGGCGGGCCGCTCGTCGAGGCGGGCGCTGTGTTCGGTCCGGCCGTGGCCGACGGGGAGTGGTGGCGCCTCATCACGAGCGCCTTCCTCCACCTCGGCCTGCTGCACCTGGCTTTCAACATGTACGCGCTGTGGCTGTTCGGGCCGATCATGGAGCAGCTCTACGGCCACGTGGAGTTCGCCGTCATCTACGTCCTGTGCGCGCTCGGTGGCAGCGTGCTCACCATCCTCCTCCAGCCGGAATCGGCGGCCGCCGGCGCCTCGGGCGCGATCTTCGGCCTGTTCGGCCTGGCGTTTGTCGTGTCGCGGCGACGGCATCTCATCCTCGGGCCGCAGGCGCGGGCGATCATCTCGCAGGTCGGCACGCTCCTCGTCCTCAACCTGTTCATCACCTTCATCGCCGCGGACCGGATCAGCTGGACGGGCCACGTCGGCGGTCTGCTCGTCGGCGCGCTGCTCGGCCTGCTCCTCGCCCCCCGCCACGCGCCCACCATGGGCGGCATGTGGCGCGGCGCGGACGGAACGCCGCTGGCGGCCAGCGCCGATGGTGCGCTCCGGGCAGTTGCCTACGCCGCCGTGGCGGCGAGCCTGGCGGCGGGCACCTGGCTGGCCGTGGCCCAGATCGGCTGAGCGACGCCTTGTGCTACGACCTCGACGCTCGCCCACCGCTGCCGCCGATCTCCGGCGCGGCCGGTGACGGTGGTCCGCTGACCCTCACCTCCGCGGACGGCACCCAGTTCGCCGCGTTCTCGGCACGCGCGGCCGCGCCCGGCGGGCCGGGGATCGTTGTGCTGCCGGATGTGCGGGGCCTCCACCCGTTCTTCGAGGAGCTCGCCCTGCGCTTCGCCGAGGCGGGCGTGCACGCCACCGCCATCGACTACTTCGCGCGGACCGCCGAGACGCCGGACCGCGGCGAAGGCTTCGACTACCAGGCCCACGTGGCGCAGACGCGCACTGACACCCTCTACGCCGACGTCGCAGCGGCCGCAGCCCACCTCCGCTCGCCGGAGGGCGGGAGGGCCGAGCGGCTGTACAGCGTCGGCTTCTGCTTCGGCGGCCGGCTCAGCCTGCTGCAGGCCACCACCGGGCTGGTGCTCGCGGGCGTCATCGGCTTCTACGGCTGGCCGGTCGGCCCGCACCGGACCGGTCTCCCGGCGCCGGCCGATCTTGCGGCCAACTTCGCCTGCCCGGTCCTCACGTTCTGGGGCGGTGCCGACCAGGGCATCGGTTCAGAGCTGGTGGAGGCCTTCAGCAGCGCGCTCGCCGACGCCGGCGTGGCGCATCGGAGCATCGTCTACCCCGATGCGCCCCACTCGTTCTTCGACCGCCGCGCGACCGAGTTCGCATCGGCCTCCGAGGATGCCTGGCGGCAGATGCTCGACTTCGTGCGCGCCTGAGGCTCAGGCGCCGACGGCGGGCTCCGTGCCGGTCACCGGGCGCGGCGCCGAGGGCTTGACCGGCCGCAGGTAGAGCGGCAGGACGACGGCCAGGTACGCGAGCCAGGTGATGAGCGTGGCCCACTCCGGCGTGCTCGAGTAGCCGAACAGCGCGCGGAGAAGCTGGCCGACCACCAGGATCGGTCCGGTCTCGGCGATGTCGCCGCTGTGCGGGAGGACCGCCGAGATGTCAAACGCTGTCGAAGTTCCAAACGGGATGACGCCCGCCTCGACGAACTCGTGGACGGCGTAGGCCAGCAGGCCCGCGGCGATGAAGATGAGCCCGATGCCGGTCCAGCGGAAGAAGGTCTGCAGGTTGATGACCCGCGCGCCCATGTAGAAGCCGTAACCGATGGCGACCGCGATGATCAGGCCGAGGAATGCGCCGACCAACGTGCTCGCCGCCCCGGCATTCGCCTCGGACGCGGCGGTGGCCTGGCCGAGCAGGAAGAGCGAGGTCTCGAGCCCCTCGCGGATGACCGCGGTGAAGGCGAGGACCGCAAGGCCGAAGATGCCGCCCTCCACGAGAGCGCGGTCGACGCTGGCGTGCAGCTCGCCGCGGATGTTCGCGGCAGTGCGGCGCATCCAGAACAGCATCCAGGTCACGACCGCGGCGGCGAGCAGCGTCGCGACGCCCTCGAAGATCTGCCCGGCGGCTCCCTCGAGCCCATCGATCGTGAACCACAGGATGGCGCCGACCACGATGCTGAGCGCCACGGCGGCGCCCGTCCCGGCCCAGATGCGGCCGAAGTGGCGTTGGTTCCCGGTTTTCGCCAGGTAGGCGAGGATGATGCTCACGATGAGGGCCGCCTCAACCCCCTCGCGGAGGCCGGTCAGCAGGCCGGTCGTCAGGAAACCGAGATCCAAAGCGCATTCTCCTCTAAGGGCGCGGGGATGTGGTCCGCGTTAGGCTAGCCTTACACCGGGGGTTCGTCAAGGCGAACTACCGACGTTGCAGTCGGAATTCGCGAGCCGGCCATGAACCGCCGCCCGGAGCGCAGGCGGCTAGAATCGAGCCTGCACGAGCGGGCGGCCGGCACATCGGTCCGCCCTTCTTTTCGGAGTCACCATGATCGACTTTTCCCTGACCGATGCGCAGCGCGAGGTGCAGCGCACCGCGCGCGCCTTCGCCGAGCGCGAGATCCTGCCGCGCATCCACGAGCTCGACAGCACCGCGACCTACGACCGAACCCTCTACGAGAAGATGGGCGCGGAGGGCTTCCTGGGCCTGCCGATCCCCGAGCGCTACGGCGGCGCCGGGATGGACTACATCGCCTTCGCGCTGCTGTGCGAGGAGATGGAGCGGGCCGACACCGCCTTCCGGGTCATCCTCTCGGTCCACACCGGGCTGAACTCGCTGACTCTCCTGCAGTGGGCGAACGAGGAGCAGAAGGAGCGCTATCTCATCCCCCAGGCGCGCGGCGAGAAGCTTGCCACCTTCGGCCTCACCGAGCCGGGCGTGGGGTCCGATGCCGCGAACCTGGCGACCACCGCCCGCCGCGACGGCGACCGCTACATCCTCAACGGCAGCAAGATCTGGATCAGCCTGGCCGATACCGCCGACCACTTCCTCGTCTTTGCCACCGTCGACCGATCCAAGGGCCACAAGGGCATCACCGCCTTCATCGTCGAGCGGGAGTCGCCCGGGTTCAGCAGCGATTCGCTCCACGGCAAGCTCGGCGTGCGCGCGGGGAACACCGGCATCCTCTACTTCAACGACTGCGAGGTGCCGGCCGCGAACCGCGTGGGCGAGGAGGGCGAGGGCTTCACGATCGCGATGAGCGCCATCGACCAGGGCCGCTACACCGTGGCCGCCGGGTCGGTGGGGCTGGCGCAGGCGTGCCTCGACGCATCGGTGAAGTACGCGCACGAGCGCAAGGCGTTCGGGGTCGAGATCGGAGAGCACCAACTCGTGAAGCAGATGATCTCGAAGATGTACGCCGGCATCGAGGCCGGGCGACTGCTCGTCTTCAAGGCCGGCTGGAAGAAAAACCGGGGCGAGCGCAACACGCGCGAGACGAGCCTGGCCAAGTGGTTCGCCACCGACCATGCCGTGGCATCGGCGATGGACGCGATCCAGGTCCACGGCGCGTACGGATACTCGAACGACTACCCGGTGGAGCGCTATCTGCGCAACAGCAAGGGATCGGTGATCTACGAGGGAACCTCGCAGATCCACACCCTCATGCAGGCCGACTACCTGCTCGGCTACCGGAAGGACCGCGACCTGCGCATGCCCCAGCCCGCGTTCGAAGGGGAGATGTAGGCCCGTCGGTATACTCTCGCCGCCGTGAGTCGCACCATCGAGCTCTTCGCCGGGCTGATCCTGCTGGGGATCGGCCTCGTCATCCTCTTGGGCGAGTGGTTCCGGAGCTGGATCGACGAGCTCGGCATGGACGCCGACCTGTGGGCCTGGTGGCCGCTGCTCCTCGTGGTCCTGTCGCTCTTCTTCCTGGGTCCGGCTCTGTTCGGGCGGCAGCATCGGCGCCTGCGGGCGGGCATGGTCCTGCCGGGTGCCGTGCTGGCCGGGGTGGGCGCGGCGATGGCCTGGACCTCGGTGAACGACCGATGGGATGCCTGGTCGTACCTGTGGAGCGTCTTCCCCTTCACGCTCGGCCTGGGGATGTACGTCGCCGGCTGGATCGCCGACGCGCCGGCCTTCAAGTGGATCGGCTCCGGCGTGGCCGCCGGCGGGGTGATCGCCTACCTGGCCTTCGCGACCGCCTTCGGCGGCGAGGCCTTCCGGGTGGTCGCCGCGCTCGGGATCGTGGGCCTGGGGCTGGCGCTGACGATCGGCGGGCTGGCGGATCGGCTCAGCCGGAGGGTGCCGCTGCTCTAGCGGATGGGTCTCCGGCCGCCCTCAGCACCGGTAGGGCTGTGGGGGGCGGTATCGGCGCGTGCTGGCAGCCTGCACGTGTTCTGACCGTGTGAAGGATTGTCACAGCGCGTATGGGAGCTCTCAGGAAGCTGCGCGCGGCTCGACGTTCACAGGAGCGCGCCACCTAGCCCTTCACGTGCTGGCGACGCACGTTGGTCATGCCGGCATCCAGTGGCTGAACCAGGCCAGGATGCGCTCCATGCGGTCGATGCGCCGGTCCGGCCGGCCGGTGTTCTTCAGCTCGTGGTGCTCTTCGGGGTAGAGGACGTACTCGACCTCGCGGCCAAGGGCCTTCAGCGCGGTGAAGAGCTGCTCGTTGTCGGCCGGCGGACAGATGCGGTCCTCCTCGGCCTGGAGGATGAGGAGCGGCGTCGTGATGCTGGCCGCGTTCCGGAGCGGCGAGCTGCGCCAGAGTTGCAGCATGCCCTCCTCGCTGAGCGGGTCTCCGAGGCGGGCGCGACGGTTGTAGTGGATCGCGAAGTACGAGTTCCCCCAGGCCGACACCTGGTTCGTGACGCCGTTCTCGCCCACCGCCGCCGCGAAGCGATCGGTCACGCCGATGAGCCACTGGGTGAGGTAGCCGCCGTACGACAGCCCCATCACGCCGATCCGTTTCGGGTCGATCGCCCGGTCGGTGACGAGCCGGTCGACGACGGCCATCGCGTCCTCGGCGTCCACCTCGCCCCAGCGGCCGCCGAGCGCCGCGATCCAGTCCGTGCCGAAGCTCGCCGAGCCGCGGACGTTCGGCAGGACGCAGCGGTAGCCGTGCCCGGTGAGCATGATCGTGTCGAGCGTCCCGCCCGGCCCGCTCGCGCCGGTGGGGCCGCCGTGGAAGATGAGGACCGTGGGGAGCGGCTCGTCGTCCGCCGCATCCGCCGGAGAGACGACCCACGCCTGGATCGGGCCGCCGGGTCCCTCGATCCAGCGCTCGTCCCAGCGCGGCGCGGGGAAACGGTCCTGCCACCGCGACCCGTTCCGGGTGAGCTGGCGCAGCTCGCCGTCCTCGACGGCGAAGAGCTCGGCGGCGCGTCCGTCGCGACCGGCGCTCACGGCGACGCGCCCTCCTGCAGCCGCGATGCCGGCGGTCACGACCCGCGCCGGCTCGATGAGC
>DATBIK010000047.1:0-8820 GCA_036556985.1 Candidatus Limnocylindria bacterium
CGTCGCCATGTCGGCGGGGAGGAGGGAGAGCGGCAGGTCGGGCAGCTCGGCGCGCTCGAGGGTCCGGAACGCGGCCGGCGCCCCCTCGCGCGCGGGGCGCGCGAGCCGGGCGGCGAGCGTCGCCAGCCAGCGGTTGTCGCCGATCCCGCAGCGGACGCGGAGCGGCGCCACGGCGCGCACGAGCATCACCGCCCGCGCGGCGATCCGGCGCTCCGAGCCCCACATCGGCTCGAGGCCGGTGATGTCGACGAGCGCCACGCCGACGTCGACCGCCTCGACCCGCGGCGAAAGATCGTCGAGCGCATCGAGCATGCGCTCCCAGCGGCGCGCGTCGGCATCGGGCAGGCGCAGGTCCGGCAAGACCAGGGCGAGGAGGCGGGTCACGCGCTGACGACGCGCAGCTCGTGGCGCTCTGCCTCGAGCCGCCGCGGTTCGGCCGTTGCGGCGAGCACTGCGTCGATCCGACGCCCCTCCCCGAACCACAGGTCGAGCTCCGCCGAGCCGCCGGCCAACGCCCAGCGGTGCCGTTCGACGGTCGCCCGCACCCGCTGCCCGACGAGGTCGCGCCCGACCGCCAGCCAGGCCCGGCGCCGGAGCCGGACCCGGACTCCGGCCGCCTCCCGCACTCCGCTGCCGGCGAGGAGCAGCGTCACGCCACCGGAGCGGACGAGCAGGCGCCCGAGGCGGTCGAGGCCGCGCGGCGCCGGTGCCCCGCCGAAGTCGAGGGCCATGGCATCCACCCGGCCGTCGCGCGCCAGCCAGGCCGCGAGCTCGAGCGCCTCGGCGGGGTCGGCCGGTCGCACGACGAGGAGCCACTCGAGGCGCACCCCGAGCCGGGCGGCGATCGCCGGGTCGAGGCTGCCCGACGGGTCGAGGTAGGCCACCACCCCGCCCGCCGCCTGGGCGGCGGCGAGGGAGCCGAGCGCCAGGGTGGTGGCGCCGCCCCCCGCCGGCGCGTCGAGCAGCGCCAGCGCGCCGCGCGGCCATCCCCCACTGCGCAGCGCGGCGTCGAGCGGCGGCTGTCCGGTGGGCAGGGCACCACGCGACGCCATCGGTCCGGTCATCGGTCCATCCGGGACTCCCCGGCGCAGGCCGTGCGAACGGAGCCGCTCGAGCAGTTCGGGGAGGGGCGTGGCGACCGTCATGGTCCGACCCATGTTAGAACAAATGTTCTACTCTGGGAAGGCCCCATCCGCCCTGCTATACTCGCCCCGGCCCGATCCCGGGCGCTCCCGTGGGGATGTAGCTCAGCTGGGAGAGCACTGCGTTCGCATCGCAGGGGTCAGGGGTTCGAGTCCCCTCATCTCCACCACCCCACAGACGCCCACGATGGCCCGATACAGCGGGCCAAATCGCGCCCCGGGGCGCACTCGGGCCGGGAATGGCCTCATCTGTCGGGCCACCCCTGCCCCGCAGACGAGCCTTCAGTGCAGGATCTGCGAGAGGAACTGCTTCGTGCGCTCGTGCTCCGGCGCCTCGAAGATCTGCGCCGGCGGCCCCACCTCCACGATCTGCCCGTGGTCGAAGAAGACCATGCGGTTCGCCACCGCCCGGGCGAAGCCCATCTCGTGGGTGACGACGAGCATGGTCATGCCCGTGCCGGCCAGCTCCCGCATGACCTCGAGCACCTCGTTGATCATCTCGGGGTCGAGGGCCGAGGTCGGCTCGTCGAAGAGCATGATCTTCGGCTGCATCGCCAGGGCGCGGGCGATGGCCACGCGCTGCTGCTGCCCACCCGAAAGCTGGGCCGGGTACTTCTCCGCCTGCTCCGGGATCCCCACCCGCGCCAGCAGCTCGCCGGCCACGTGCTCGGCCCGGTCGCGCGACCACTTCCGGACGCGCATCGGCGCCAGGGTGATGTTGTCCATCACGGTCAGGTGCGGGAACAGGTTGAACGACTGGAACACCATCCCGATCTCGCTGCGGATGGCCGCGATGTTGCGCACGTCGTTGGTGAGCTCGATGCCGTCCACCCAGATCGCGCCGCGCTGGTGCTCCTCGAGGCGGTTGATGGTGCGGATGAACGTCGACTTCCCCGAGCCGGAGGCGCCGAAGATGACGACCACCTCGCCCGCCGGCACCGACAGGTCGATCCCGCGCAGCACGTGGAGCTGGCCGAACCACTTGTGCACGTCCTCGCAGACGATGATGTCCCGCTCCTGCCCGTCCGCCACCGACTCTGCCACCGCTACCTCCTCATCGGGCCCGATGCCCATCAGCGCTGCCCCACCCCGAGCGCGGCCTCCAGCCGGTAGCTCGCCTGGGACATCGCGTAGCAGATCACGAAGAAGATGACGCCGATGAAGGCGAAGACCTCCATGTGCGCACCCAGCGACGCCGGCTGGGCCAGGACCGACTGGCCGATGCCGAGCAGCTCAGCCAACCCGATGATGGCCACCAGGGTCGTGTCCTTCAGCAGGCTGATGAACAGCCCGACGTTGGCCGGGATCACCGAGCGCAGGGCCTGGGGCAGGACGATGTGCCGGTTCGTCTGCCACCCACGCAGGCCGAGCGCCTGGGCCGCCTCGATCTGGCCCGATGGGATGGCCTGCAGTCCGCCGCGCACGTTCTCGGCCACGTAGGCCGCCGAGAAGAGGGTGATGCCGCCCATCGCCCGCGTCACGCGATCGATGCGGATCTCGCCGGGGAGGAAGAACGGCAGCATGATGTCGGCCATGAACAGGATCGTCACGAGCGGCACGCCGCGGATGAGCTCGATGTAGGCGGTGCTCACGATCCGGATGCCGGGCAGCGCGCTGCGCCGCCCGAGGGCCAGCAGCACGCCCAGCGGGAAGCTGAGCACGATGCCGACCGCCGCGAGCAGGATCGTGAGCAGCAGCCCGCCCCACACGTTCGAGCTCACGGTGGGCAGCGGCGACACCCCCACCCCGCCGATGAGGAAGAAGATCACCGGGATCGACACCAGCCAGGCGATGACGAGGGGGCGGCGCGGGACGAGCCCGCGCTGGCCGGCGTACAGGGCGACCCAGACGAGCGCCGCGTTCACCACCATGCCGGCCGTGATCCACGGGCCGACCGGCGAGGCGAGCATGATCGCGGCGAGCAGCACCTGGAACGCCGCGACGGAGATCGCCAGCACGCGGGTGGTGTGGCCGAACACGCCCGCGCTCGCGCCCGACAGGATCGACAGGACGAAGAGGCTCGTCCACAGCCGCCAGGCCTGCTCGCCGGGGTACTGGCCGACCAGGAACAGCCGCAGGTTGCGGGTCACGACCTCCCAGCGCGCCTCGCTCAGCGCCCACTGGCCGACGTTGATGGCCACCCACACCAGCAGCGCGCCGAGCAGGAGCGTGACGACGGAGCTGACGATGCCGGAGAAGAGGTTGCGGCGCAGCCACTCCATCGGTCCGACCCGGGTGGTCGGTGGGGCGAGGGCGGTCATCGCTCGAGCACCTGCACGCGCCGGTTGTAGAGGTTCATGAGCAGCGACGTCGCCAGGCTGATGGCGAGGTAGGTGGCCATCACCAGCGCGATGACCGAGACCGGCTGGCCGGTCTGGTTCGACATCGTGGTGCCGACCTTGAACAGGTCTGGGTAGCCCACCGCGATGGCCAGGCTCGAGTTCTTCGCCAGGTTCAGGTACTGGCTCGTGAGCGGCGGGACGATGATCCGCAGCGCCTGCGGGAAGACGACGAGCCGCAGCGTATCGCCATCGGAAAGGCCGAGCGCGTGGGCGGCCTCGACCTGCCCGCGGCGCACGGCCTGGATGCCGCCGCGCACGACCTCGGCGATGAAGCCGGCGGTGTACAGCACCAGGCCGAGCAGGATCGCGGTGAACGCGGTGGACAGCGCCAGCCCGCCGGTGAAGTTGAAGCGGCCGGCGACAGGGATGTCGAACTGGAACGGCGCCTCGGGGAGCAGGAGCCAGGCGACGACGGCCAATGCCGGCACCGCCAGCAGCGCGACGCGTCCAACCGGGTAGCGCCCGTGGCCCGCGCGCTCACGGCGCCTGGCTGCAGCGCGCGCAACGAGGAAGACCAGGATGGCCCCCAGCACGATCCCGAACCAGGGCAGAAACGTCGGAGACCGCAGCGGTGCCGGCACGAACAGGCCGCGCTGGTTGAGGAACAGCGCGCCGCCGAGCGAGAGGCTGTCCTGCACCGGCGGCAGCTGCACGAGCACCACGAAGTAGATGACGAACAGCTGGAGGAGCAGCGGCGTGTTGCGGATGACCTCCACGTAAGCCGACGCGATCCGCCGCAGCAGCCAGTTCGGCGACAGGCGCGCCACGCCGACGACCACCCCAAGCACGGTCGCCAGCACGATGCCGAGCACGCTCACGAAGAGCGTGTTCAGGAGGCCGACCAGGAAGGCCTGCCCGTAGGAGTCGTTCGGGTCGTAGGGCACCGGGCTCTCGCCGATGCCGAAGCCGGCGCGCTGCTCGAGGAAGCCGAAGCCGAACGACAGGTTGCGCTCGGCCATGGCGCTCACCAGGTTGTTGACGAGGAAGGCAACGCCGATGCCGACTGCCAGCAGCACGGCGACCTGCGCGGCCACGCCGAGGACCCGCACGTCGCGCCACGGCGGGACGGCATGGTGATGCTCGCCCGGGTGCTCGCCCGGACCCCCCGGATGGGTGGTCGTCACGTTGGGTTGGGTTAGCCCCGGGGCGGATCGATCCTCCCCGGGGCTCAGTGGTTCGGCTTAGCGGTACGGCGGGGCGTAGATCAGGCCGCCATCGGTCCACAGCGCGTTCGGCCCGCGCTCGAGCTCGAACGGCGTGCCGGGGCCGAGGTGCCGGTCGTAGATCTCGCCGTAGTTGCCGACGGCCGAGATGACGTCCACCGCCCAGTCGGGCTCCAGGCCAAGGCCCTGCCCGAGCTCCGGGTTCGCCGCGCCGAGGAGGCGCTGCACCACCGGGTTGTCGCTGCTCGCCGCCATGTCGGCGACGTTGGCCTGGGTGATGCCCTGCTCCTCCGCCTCGAAGGTGGCGAAGACGACCCACTTCACGACGTTGAACCAGCCCTCGTCGCCGAGCGGCACGACCGGGCCGAGCGGCTCCTTGGACATCACCTCGTCGAGGATGACGTGGTCGTCCGGGTTGGACAGCGCCGTGCGCTGGGCGAGGAGCTGCGAGCGGTCGCTCGTGACCGCGTCGCACTGCCCGTCGTCGTAGGCCTGGTACGTCTGGGTGTCGTCGCCGAACGGGAGTGGCTCGGCGTCGATTCCTCGTGCCTCGAACACGTCGGCCAGGTTCAGCTCGGTGGTCGTGCCGGTCTGGACGCAGATCGTGGCACCTTCGAGATCCTCCAACGTCGCGATCCCGTCCGCGCTGCGGACCATCATGCCCTGGCCGTCGTAGAAGGTGGTCGGGGCGAAGAGGCCCCATGCCGAGTCGCGGCTCACCGTCCAGGTCGTGTTCCGGATGAGCACGTCCACCTCGCCGCCCTGGAGGGCGGTGGGCCGGTTGTCGGCGCTCACCGGGCGGAACTCGACCGCCTCCGGGTCGCCGAAGACCGCTGCCGCGATCGCGCGGCAGTAGTCGACGTCGAAGCCGGCGTTCTCGCCGCCCTCGTCGATGAAGCCGAAGCCGGGCAGGCCGTCGTTCACGCCGCAGATGAGGTTGCCGCGGCTGCGGATGAGCGCCAGCCGACCGTCGCCGGTGGGCGGGGGCGTGGCGTCGGCCGACGCGGCGGGCGCGCTGCCGTCCGCTGACGATGCCGGCTGCGAGGGTGCTGTCTCGCCGCACGCCGCCAGCACGATGGCGAGGGCCAGGATGGGAACGAGGGTGACGAGGGATCTGCGCATGATGGCCTACCTCCAACTCTCCTCAGCGACGCCGCGGAAAGCTGTGGCCGGCCTGCACGGCCCGCGAGCACAGCCCCTCCCTCCGCGCTCGGAAGCGGATTCGGTCGCGCGACAATGCTACCCGGCCGTCAAGTGACCGGGCTAGAAGGGCAGCCCCTCGCCACCCTCGGTCACCTGGTCCGCCGGCGGGGCCTCGATCTCGACCGGCTCGTTGAAGGCGGAGAACGTCAGGCTGAGCGTCAGCTCGCCCACCGACTCGGCCACGATCCGGGTGCCGAGCTGGGTGAGCCAGTGGTCCTCGCGGTCGAAGAGCAGGTCGAGCACGAGGGCCTCGCCCACGAGGTCGGTCGGGACGACGTCCCCGCCGTCGGACGCCTCGGCCAGCACCTCGCCCGGGATCGTGAGCCGCACGGCGTAGCACGTCTCCTCGCCGCACTCGGCGTCGTCGAGGCGCTCGACCTCGACGCCCTCCTTGTCGAGGAACTCGCGCACCTGGTCCAGCTGCTCGGTGGGGTCGAGCGCGCCGGTCGCCGGATCGTCTTCGTCCAGGTCGGACTTCGACCAGGTCTCGCCGGTGAGGCTCGTGCGCGTGTAGCTGGCGCCGTCGAGGGCGATGATCTCGCCGCTCAGACCGAACATGGCCGGGACCGCGAACTCCACGCGCGCGGCGCCGTCGGCCGAGAGGTCTCCCGATGCCTCGGTGCCTCCCAGGTTCATCTCGCCACCGAGATCGGGGATGGTCGCCGTGCCGTCGAGCGACAGGACGAAGTGAACCGTCTCCACGTCGGCCATGGCGTCAAGGCCCTGGATCACGATGTCCTTCGGATCGGCCGGTGCGGGGCCGGCGCCGCCGCATGCGGCGAGCAGCAACGTGGCCGCCGCCAGCGCAGGCGCGATTCGTCGATGCACTCGGGGATTGCCTCCTGGTTCGCTTGAGCGCCGCTCCCCCGGCGGGCAGTGGCCGGCGGGCGCCGAGGCATCAGGATACGCCATCGGCTAGGGTGTGCCCGATGCGCACGGTGACTGCCAGCGCCCACGTCGACGCGCCGCCGGAGGCCGTCTTCGCCTTCCTCGCCGACCTCGCGAACCTGCCCCGCTGGCAGACCGGGATCGTCTCCGCCGAGCTGACGACGACCGGCCCGCTGGGCGTCGGGTCCCGCGCGCACGTGGTGCGCGAGCTCATGGGCCAGCGCCTCGCCGTCGACCTCGCGCTCACCGACCACCAGCCCGGTCGCCGCCTGGAGCTGGCGAGCGCGGCGAGCGGGATCGGCGTCGTGGCGGAGCTCGACCTGTCCCCGGATGGCGACGGCACCCACCTGACCTTCGCGATGCGCATCCGCGCCGAGAGCGTGTTCATGGCCCCGCTCGAAGGCATCGTGGCCGGGGCCGCGGAGCGCGACATCGCTGACAGCGTCGCGCGCGTGCGAGCCCACTTCGCCCCGCCATCGCCGGAAGCCGACTGACGCGCTGATTGGCACGACGCGCGCGGGCCGAATGGCCCCGGCCGCGTGACAAAGGGGCCTAGGGGCCGACACCGCCCCCTCGTACGCTCGGAGCGAGACCGGCGCGCAGCGGGCACGCCGGCAGGTCGAAGCCGCGAGGCGTGAACGTCATGTGCCTGGCATACCCGGGCCGCGTCACCGAGGTTGCCCCGGACGGGGCAACCGTCAGCACCGAGGGGGGCGCGCGGCGCGCCTCGACGCTGCTGCATCCCGACGTGCGGCCCGGGGACTGGGTCCTCGTCGCGGCCGGGACGATCGTCCGCCGACTCGATGAGGTCGAGGCGGAGGCGATCCGGCAGGCGCTGAACGAGGCGATCGACCGCACCACGAAACGAGAAGGGGCCACGAATGGCAACGCATGACGCGCGGCGGCGGCCGATCCCGGCGACCGGCCTGCGCACCGGCATCGGACTGGCGGCGGCGACCGCCCTCATCAGCGGCCTGGCCGTGTTCCTGAACGCGAACGGCGTGAAGCAGGTGCCTGATCCGGCGGTCTACACCACGCTGAAGAACGGCGTGGCCGCGCTCGTGCTGGTGGGGCTGCTGGCACTCACGCCGTCGGCTCGGGTCAGCCTGCCCACGCTCAGCGGGCGCCAATGGCTGATGCTCGCCGCCATCGGCGTCGTCGGCGGCAGCATCCCGTTCCTCCTCTTCTTCGGCGGCCTGGCGCAGGCGAGCGCGCCGAGCGCGGCGTTCATCCACAAGACGCTGTTCGTGTGGGTCGCCGTGCTGGCGGTGCCGCTCCTCGGCGAGCGACTGGGCTGGCCGCAGCTGGCCGCACTTGCCGTCCTGCTGGGGTCGCAGCTCGTCCTCGTGAACCCGGCCGACGTGCGCTGGGGCAGCGGCGAGACGATGATCGCGGCCGCCACCCTGCTGTGGTCGGTGGAGGTCATCCTGGCCCGCCGGCTGCTCCCCGCGATCCCGTCGCTGGTCGGCGGCGCGGCACGCCTCGGCCTGGGGCTCATCGTGCTCGTCGGCTACCTGGCCGCCACCGGGCGGATCGGCGCCGTCGGCGCGGTGAGCGCCGAGGGCTGGCTCTGGATCCTCGTCACCGGCCTGCTGCTGGCCGGCTATGTCGGCACCTGGTACGCGGCGCTGAAGCGCGCGCCGGCCACGGTCGTGACCGCGGTCCTCGTCGCGGCGGCGCCGGTCACCGCGACGTTGACGGCCATCGGGTCGGGCGCCCTGCCGGCGCCGACCACCGCCCTCGGCCACGGCCTGGTGCTGGTGGGCGCCGTCGCCATTGCCTGGCTCGGGCTGCGCACGCCGCGGGGCACATCCCGCGCATACGGCACCGCCTGAGGAGCCGACGGTGGGACGGCACGACGGCGCCGCGCTGAAGCGTCCCTCCGCGCGCCGTCCCGTGCCGGGTCCCGTCCTGTTCGGGCGCTACGCCTTCGGGCCGAACCGGCTCGGCTACTGCGGGACCGATGACCACGCCGCGCTCCTCGGCCACGCCGCGGCCCAGGACGACCGCGAGCTGCGGCAGCTGGCCCGCACCTTCGACGGAGCGTATCCCTACCTGGAGCTCATCGCCCATGCCAACGGC
>DATBIK010000048.1:0-25111 GCA_036556985.1 Candidatus Limnocylindria bacterium
GGTGCTCGCCTGGCTGCGCGAGGGGCTGCGCGACTTTTCGATCAGCCGCGCCGGCGTCGGTTGGGGCATCCCGTTCCCGGACGATCCCGAACACCGCATCTACGTCTGGTTCGACGCCCTCACCAACTACCTGACCGGCGCAGGCTTCCCCGATGACGCCGATGCCTTCGCCCGATGGTGGCCGGCCGACGTCCACGTCATCGGCATGAACATCACCCGCTTCCACTGCCTCTACTGGCCGGCCATGCTCATGAGCGCGGGCATCGAGCTGCCAAAGCAGGTCTTTGCCCACGGCTTCATGACGCTGCGTGGCGAGAAGATGAGCAAGACGCGCGGCAACGTCGTCAACCCGGCCGATGCGATCTCCCAGTTTGGCGTCGACGGCACCCGCTTCCTCGTCCTGCGTGAGATCCCGTTCGACCGCGGGGGCGACATGACCGAGGAGGGCCTCGTGCGCCGCTACAACGCCGAGCTGGCCCACGACCTGGGGAACCTCATCAACCGCACCGTGTCGATGGCCGGCCGCTACCTGGACGGCTCGCTGCCGGCCGTGGCCGCCGTGGAGGGCGCCGATGCCGAGCTCGCGGCCTCGGTCGGTGCGGCGGTCGAGCGCTACCACGCCGCGATGCGTGGCCTGCATTTCGACGAGGCGCTGGCGGCGGTGATGAGCATCACCTCGGCGGGGAACGGCTACGCCGAGTCCCAGGCGCCCTGGAGCCTCCACAAGGCCGGCGACACCGAGCGGCTGGGGCAGGTGCTGGCGGTCATGGCCGAGACGTGCCGGGTCCTCGGCCACCTCATGGCGCCGTTCACGCCGGGAAGCGCCGCCAGGGTGCTCGAGCAGCTCGGCGTGCCGGCCGCGTACGACGATCGCGGCGACGGGAGCCCGGGCTGGGACGCCCTGCTGGCGTGGGGCGGGGGAGCGGCCGCCGCCGGTCGCCGCACCGCGGAGCCAGTCCCGCTCTTCCCGCGCACGGAGCTGCCGGAGGCGGCGAGCTGAGCAGGCGCCGCGCCCCGGACCGGCTGCCGGGGCTGGTGGACTCGCACTGCCACCTCCAGGACCCGGCCTTCGACCCGGACCGCGACGCGGTCCTGGAGCGGGCCCGGGCGGCGGGGATCGAGCGGATCCTGGTGCCGGGCTACGACCTCGCCTCGTCGCGCGCGGCGGTGTCGCTGGCCGCGGCGCACTCCGACCTCCTCCACGCGGCGGTGGGCGTGCATCCGCACTTCGCGGCTGCGGCCGGCGGCGACGAGTGGGAGGAGCTCACGGCGCTGGCCACGCAGCCGGAGGTCGTGGCGGTGGGGGAGATCGGGCTCGACTTCTTCCGGAACCTCTCGCCGCCGGACGTGCAGCGGGAGGCGTTCGATCGGCAGCTCGCGCTGGCGGCGACCGTCGGGAAGCCGGTGCTCGTCCACGACCGCGACGCGCACGACGAGATCTCGGGGCGCCTGCTCGACTGGGCCGGCCCGGGCCGGCCGGTGCGCGGCGTGCTCCACGCGTTCTCCGGCGACGCCGCGATGGCGGCGCGCGTGGTCGACGCCGGGTTCCTCGTCTCCTTCGCGCTGCCGGTCGCCTTCCGGTCCGCGTCCGGGCCACGGGCCGCGGCCGCGGCGCTTCCCGACGCCACCTACCTGGTCGAGACCGACGCGCCCTGGCTGGCGCCGGGTGGCGCCGGGGAGCGGAACGAGCCGACAACCGCGCTGCGGGTGGCGGCCGAGCTCGCGCGCCTGCGGGACACCACGCCCGAGGCGGTGGCCGCGGCCGTGCGGACTGCCTACGACCGACTGCTCGGCGGGTGACCTGCCGGTCGGGCGGCTGGCATGGCCCTTGCATCCGCTGGGCGGTGGGTCACCGACCCGCTGGAAGAGAGATGGAGGAGAAGACGGCGTGAGCCAAGTCAACGTCAACACCCCCGGGGGCGAGCCCGCCCCGGTTCGTGACGGGTCCGGCTACGGCATGATCGTGGGCATCCTGGTGGCGATCCTCGTCATCGCCCTCGTGCTGTGGCTGCTCGTGTTCAACAATCCCGACAACGGCGCTCCGGCCGACGGCGACACCAACGGCGACGAGACGGAGCTTCCCGACGCAAGCGGCGGCTGGCGACTCGTCGACGTCGGCTGAGCCCTCGTTACAGCGTCCCGAAGCCCCCGCCGACGCGGGGGCTTCGTCGTGCCCGCTCCTTGACATCGGTGCCGGCGCCCCGTAGCATCTTGGCACTCTCGAAGGTTGAGTGCCAACCCGAATCACCCGGTCGCATCGGCCCATTCGGACGGCATCCCGCGAGAGCCAGTCAGGCAACCGCCGATCACGCGATCAAGGAGGCACCACGCACCTATGGCCACTTCGGTCAGTGGAACCGCGACGCAGCTGAAGCCGCTCGGCGACCGGCTCGTCGTCCGCCCGACCCCCCGCGAGGAGATGACCAAGAGCGGCATCGTCCTGCCCGACACCGCCAAGGAGCGGCCCCAGGAGGGGACGATCCTGTCCGCCGGCCCGGGTCGCATCCTGGACGACGGCTCGCGTGAGGCGATGGACGTCTCCGCCGGGCAGAAGATCCTGTTCCAGAAGTACGCCGGGACCGAGTTCAAGCTGGACGACGAGGAGCTGCTCATCCTCTCCCAGAAGGACGTCCTGGCGGTCATCGAGTAGTTCGCGCCGCACGCACCCAGCGGCACACCTAGGAGGACGAAGACAACCGTGGCGAAGCAGCTCCAGTTCAGCGAGGAGGCGCGTCGGTCGCTCCAGCGTGGCGTGGACAAGATGGCCGAGGCCGTCAAGGTCACGCTCGGGCCGCGCGGCCGTTATGCCGTGCTCGACAAGAAGTTCGGCGCCCCCACCATGACCAACGACGGCGTGACCATCGCTCGCGACATCGAGCTCGAAGAGCCCTACGAGAACATGGGCGCCCAGATGCTCGAGGAGGTCGCGACGAAGACGAACGACGTCGCCGGTGACGGCACCACCACGAGCATCGTGCTGGCCCAGGCCATCATCCGCGAGGGCCTGAAGAACGTCACCGCCGGCGCCAACCCGATGGGCCTGAAGCGCGGCATCGAGCGCGGCGTGGCCGCCGTGGTCGACGAGATCAAGAGCCTCACCAAGCCGGTCCAGGGCAAGGAGGACATCGCCCACATCGCCGCCATCAGCGCGCGCGACACGGAGATCGGCGAGACGATCGCCGAGGTGATGGACAAGGTCGGCAAGGACGGCGTCGTCACCGTCGAGGAGGGCCAGGGCCTGAAGCTCGACATCGAGTACGTGGAGGGGATGCAGCTCGACCGCGGCTACGTCAGCGCCTACTTCGTGACGAGCTCCGAGGGCGGCAAGCTCGAGGCATCGCTCGACAGCCCGTACATCCTCATCACCGACAAGAAGATCAGCGCCGTGGCGGACATCCTGCCGACCCTGGAGAAGGTCGTCGGCGCGGGCCGCCCGCTGCTCATCGTGGCCGAGGACGTCGAGGGCGAGGCGCTCGCCACGCTCGTCGTGAACAAGATGCGCGGCACCATCAACGTGCTCGCCATCAAGGCGCCGGGCTTCGGCGACCGCCGCAAGGCCATGCTCGAGGACATCGCCACCCTGACCGGTGGCCGGGTGATCTCCGAGGAGGTCGGCCGCAAGCTGGACAGCGTCCAGCTCGAGGACCTGGGCGAGGCGCGCCGCGTGACGGCGAACAAGGACACGACCACGATCGTGGAGGGCAAGGGCGAAAAGTCCGCCATCGAGGCGCGCAAGTCGCAGATCAAGCTCCAGATCGAGGACACCACCTCCGACTTCGACCGCGAGAAGCTCCAGGAGCGCCTCGCCAAGCTGTCCGGCGGCGTTGCGGTTCTCAAGGTCGGCGCGGCCACGGAGGTCGAGCTGAAGGAGAAGAAGCACCGCATCGAGGACGCGCTCTCGGCCGCCCGCGCGGGCGTCGAGGAGGGCATGGTCGCCGGTGGCGGCTCGGTGCTCGTTCATGCCGTGCCGGCCCTCGACAAGGTCGAGGCGCTCGGTGACGAGGCGGTCGGGGTGAACATCCTGCGCCGCGCGCTCGAGGAGCCCCTGCGCCAGATCGCGATCAACGCCGGCCAGGAGGGCTCGGTGGTGGTCGAGGCGGTGCGCAAGATGCCGGCGGGCAGCGGCTACGATGCCCAGAAGGGCGAGTACACCGACCTGTTCGCGGCCGGCATCATCGACCCGGCCAAGGTGACGCGCTCCGCGCTGGAGAACGCCGCCAGCGTGGCCGGCCTGCTGCTGACCACCGAGACGGTGATCACCGACATCCCCGAGAAGGAGAAGGCCGTCCCCGGCATGCCGCCGGGTGGCATGGACTACTAGTCCAGCTCCTTCCCAGGACCGATGCGAAGGCCCCGGCTTCGGCCGGGGCCTTCGTCGTGCACGCGCGGTTTTGTCGATTCGCCACTCCATCGGTCCGTCGTAGGGTTCGGAAGGGCGCGCCGCACGCGCCCGCATCGGTCAAGCGAGGACGTTCCGGATGCGCTACGTAATGTTCACCTACCTCAGCCCGGAGGACGTCGAGGCCTGGCGGGGCTGGACCCCGGAGGAGCAGGCAGCCGACGTCGATCGGCACATCGCCTGGTTCGGGAAGCACCGCGAGAAGGTCGCCGGCGGCGAAGAGCTCGGCGAGGCCGTGCAGGTCAAGACGCTGCGCCCGGGGCGTCAGGGTGAGGGCGTCGTCGTCACGGATGGCCCCTACGTCGAGACGAAGGAGCTGCTCGGCGGCTTCGTCGTCCTGGAGGTGGCCGACGAGGCGGAGGCGGTGGCGATCGCCTCGGAGTGGCCCTCGCTGGCGACCCACGCCGGCGCGACCGTCCAGCTCCAACCAGTGTTCGTCCGCGAGTAGCCTCGCCGGCACGCCAGTCCGTGCCCGCCAGGATCGAGGGTTCAGCAGGCCTGGACCGGCCGACCGCGGATGGCGGTGAGCAGGAGCAGGAGGCCCGGAGGTGCCAGCAGGGGAATGGCGTACAGGAAGGACGACTCCGGGCTGCTGAGCGTTATTCCGGCAACGACGGCGAGGGCGAGGCTCGCGGCTGCGCACACCCCAGCCAGGATCCGTCCCGGCGCGGTTCCCCAGAATGACCCGATGAAGCCGAGTGGCAGGAGCGACACGGTTTCGAGAACGAGCAGATCGGGGATCCAGGATGCCCGATCCCCGACGCCCGGCGCCCCCAGCTGCACGCTGGAGAAGCCGCCAAAGACCAGCTGCCACAGCTCGGCAACAACGAACGAAACGACGATTGCCCTGCGACTCATGCCGGTGGTTTCCACCATACAGCCCCCGTGGCAATACAAGACTAGGTATGCGGGGCAGATCGGTCGCTGAGGAGCCGATCGTGAGCGTGGCGTGCACCGTCTGCCGGTCCATCGGCATCGGATTCTGCTCTTCCATTCCGGGGCGGAATGAATGACCAACTCCGGAGCGACGACCGCGCCACTCGAGGTTCGAGCACCTCGCGCGAGGTGAGCCCGCTGGCGCGGATCTGCCAGCCCCGCCCCCATCGGCCGGATGGCGCAGTCCGGGGCTAGAATCGAGCCGATGCCCCCCGAGACCACGGCCGCGACCCCGCTGCGCTCCCCCGAGGAGATCCTGGCGCGGCTGAATCCGCCGCAGCGCGAGGCCGTCAGCCACCAGACGGGGCCGCTCCTCATCCTGGCGGGTGCCGGCAGCGGGAAGACACGCGTGCTCGCGCACCGGGTCGCCTACCTCGTGGCGACCGGGACGAAGCCATGGCAGATCGTGGCCGTCACGTTCACGAACAAGGCCGCCAACGAGATGCGGGAGCGCATCGCCGGGCTCATCGGCGAGGAGGCGGCGCGCGAGGCGACGATCGGCACCTTCCATGCCATCTGCGCGCGGATCCTGCGGCGCGACGGCGAGAAGATCGGCCTCACGCGGAGCTTCAACATCTATGACCGGGCCGACCAGGTGGCGGTCGTGAAGCGGGTGCTCCGCGCCCTCGACCTCGACGAGAAACGCTTCGCGCCGGCAGGGATGCTGTCCTGGATCGGGCAGCGCAAGGACGAGCTGGCGGACGTGGCCACGGCGAAGCGCCAGGCGGCGAACTATTACGACGAGACCGCGGCCAGGGTCTACGAGGCCTACCAGCGGCAGCTCCACGAGGACGATGCCGTCGACTTCGACGACCTCCTCATGCGCACCGTCTTCCTCTTCGAGCAGCACCCCGACGTGCTGGCCCGCTACCAGGGCCGCTGGCAGCAGATCCTCGTCGACGAGTACCAGGACACGAACCGGGCGCAGTACCTGATCTGCTCGCTGCTGGCGGCCAAGCACCGCAACCTGGCGGTCGTCGGCGACGACGACCAGTCGATCTACTCCTGGCGCGGCGCCGACCTGCGCAACATCCTCGACTTCGAGCGCGACAACCCCGACGCGCGGGTGGTGAAGCTGGAGCAGAACTATCGGTCCACCCAGACCATCCTGGACGCCGCCCACGCGGTCGTCAGTCGCAACGAGGGGCGCAAGGAGAAGAAGCTGTGGACCGATCGGGGGACGGGCACGCTCATCACGATCTTCGACGCCTACAACGAGTACGAGGAGGCCGAGTTCGTGGCCCGCCAGGTCGAGCGGCTCGTCGGAGGCTCCGCCCAGCGCGGCGTCTCCTCCCTGCTCACCCACCGGGCCGATGACGAGGACGGCTCGCTGCAGTACGGCGACATCGCGGTCTGCTACCGGATCAACGCCCAGAGCCGGGTGCTGGAAGAGGCGCTCATGCGCTTCGGCATCCCATACCAGCTCGTGGGCGGAACCCGCTTCTACGAGCGCCGCGAGGTGAAGGACGCGCTCGCCTACGTGCGCCTGGCCCGCAGCGGCGCCGATCGCGTGGCGCTCGAGCGGGTGATCAACGTGCCGGCGCGGGGGATCGGCGACAAGACGGTCGAGGAGCTCCGCGCGTGGGCCACGTCACGGGGCACGCCGCTGTGGGCGGCGGTGCAGGCCGCCGGGGACAACCCGAACCTCACGCCGCGGGCGCGCGCCTCACTGGGCGCCTTCGCCGACCTGGTGCGCGGCCTCCAGGCGCTGGCGGAGGTCGAGCCGCCCTCGGCGGTGTTCGACGCCGTCTACGAGCGCTCGGGCCTGCAGTCGGTCATCCAGGACGGAACCGAGGACGGCGAGGAGCGCTGGACCAACCTGCTCGAGCTGCGGAACCACGCCGCCGAGTTCGACGAGCTGGCGGTCCCCGAGGGACTGGCTCGCTTCCTCGAGGAGGTGGCGCTCGTGTCCGACCAGGACACGCTCGAGGACCGCCCGGAGCGCGTGACCCTCATCACCCTCCACGCGGCGAAGGGCCTGGAGTTCCCGGTCGTCTTCATCGTCGGCATGGAGGAGGGCCTGCTTCCCCACAAGCGCGCGCTCGAGGACGAGCGCGAGCTCGAGGAGGAGCGGCGCCTAGCCTACGTCGGGATGACGCGGGCGAAGGATCGCCTCTTCCTGGTGAACGCGCGGCATCGGTCCACCTGGGGGGTGGGCGCGGCCTCCGAGCCGTCGCGCTTCCTCGCCGAGCTGCCGGAGGACCTCATGGACGCCGATCGCGAGGCGGACACGCCGTTCCGGCGCGGCGGCTGGGGCGACCGGCGTGGGGTGGACGACGCCGGGTGGCTGCCGGGCGGCTACCGCTCGCCGCGCCGCGACCGGATCAGCGAGCCGCTGCGGCCGGTCTCGCTGCCGGACCTGTCCGCCCCGCCGCGGCCGGTCGGCCGCGACCTCGACCGCGAGCGCGAGCGCGTCGCCGCCGCGGGCTACGCCGGCGGCACCGAGCTCGACCTGGGGGCCGGGGCCTTCGGGGCGCCCGCCGCGGGCGCAGAGGGAGCCGGCGGCGCGCTGGCCTGGACCGCCGGGGATCGGGTTCGGCACCGGCGCTTCGGCGACGGGATCGTGGTCTCCAGCCAGTGGGTGAAGGGCGACGAGGAGGTGACGGTCGCGTTCGTGGGTCAGGGCGTCAAGCGCCTGATCGCCGCCTACGCGGGGCTGGAACGGGCATGATGCGCCGATGACGCAGGAGCGAGGACCGGCGCAGCTACAGGCCCTGGCCGGGGAGCTGCGCGCGACGCGCGAGGATTTCGTCGCCGCACTGCGCGACGTGGACCCGCAGCTCCTGACCGCGCCCGGCCTCGCCGGTGAGTGGAGCGCCCGCGAGCTCATCGCCCATCTCGGCTACTGGGCCGGCCACGCGGCCGAGGCGCTGCACCACGCCGAGCAGGGCCGGACGGAGGACTTCGGGGTGGACGAGATGGACGTCGACGAGCGGAACGCGGTCGTGGCCCGCGTGGCGGCACACACCGAGCTCGCCACGGTCCGGCAGCGGGAGCAGGCGGCCTACGAGGCGCTGCTCGTCGCGATCGAACGCGCCGACCCCGCCTGGCTCGACGAGCGCGTGGCCTACGGCGACTCGCTGGAGCAGGTCATCCGCGACGACGGGCCGGACCACTACCGCGAGCACGTGGCCGACGTGGCGGCGTGGTTCGCCGGAGCTGAGGGGAACGATGGCGACGAGGACGACGACGAGGACGATACCGAGGCGTGACCACCAGAGACCCGGCGGCACGCATCGCCGAGCTGCGCGCCACCATCGAGGAGGCGAATTACCGCTATCACGTCCTCGACGCGCCGACCATGGAGGACCGCGAATACGACCTCCTCTATCGCGAGCTCACGGAGCTCGAGGCGGCGCACCCGGATCTCGCCACACCGGACTCGCCCACCCGGCGCGTCGGCGGGGCGCCGTCAGGTGCCTTCGCCAACGTCCGCCACCGGGTGCCCATGCTGTCACTCGGCAACGTCTTCGGGCACGACGAGCTGCGCGAGTTCGACGCGCGGGTCCGTCGCGGCCTCGGCATGGGCGACGATGATCCCGGAGTGACGTACGCCTGCGAGCTGAAGATCGACGGGCTCGCCATCAGCCTCCGCTACGAGGGCCGCACCTTCGTGCGCGGCGTGACTCGCGGCGACGGGACCACCGGCGAGGACGTGACCGCCAACCTGCGGACGATCCGGGCCATCCCGCTCCGCCTGCGGGCCGACCCGCCGGGCGAAGAGCTCGAAGTGCGCGGCGAGGTGTACATGCCGCGCGGCGCGTTCGCCGACCTGAACGAGCAGCTCGAGCGGGAGGGCAAGCCGCTGTACGCGAACGCCCGCAACACGACCGCGGGCTCGGTTCGGCAGAAGGACCCCGCCGTGACCGCCAGCCGACGGCTGGCGCTGTGGTGCTACCAGGTCGTGGGGGCCGAGGGCATCGGTTCGCATTCGGAGTCGCTCGCGCTCATCCGGGAGCTGGGCCTGCCGGTGAACCCCGCCTCGCGCACGGTGGAGGGCATCGACGCCGTCATCGGCTTCGTGGAGGAGTGGGCCGACAAGCGCAGGGAGCTCGACTACGAGACCGATGGCATCGTCGTCAAGGTCGACAGCGTCGCCCAGCAGCAGGAGCTCGGGTTCGTGGCGCGCGCGCCGCGCTGGGCCACCGCCTATAAGTTCCCGGCACAGCAGGTGACCACCAAGCTCGAAGAGATCGAGGTGTACGTCGGGCGGACCGGGGCGCTCACGCCGGTGGCCCACGTGACGCCGGTGCTCGTGGGCGGGACGACGGTGCGCAACGCCACGCTCCACAACATCGACGAGATCCGACGCAAGGACCTGCGGGTCGGCGACACCGTGGTGCTGCAGCGGGCCGGCGACGTCATCCCCGAGGTCGTGAGTGCGGTGGCGGACGCCCGGGACGGCAGCGAAGTGGTGTGGGAGATGCCGACCGCCTGCCCCGTCTGCGGTACCGATGCGGTCCGCGAGGAAGGCGAGGTCGTCTGGCGCTGCCCGAACCCGTGGTGCCCCGCGCAACGGGTGGGCGGGCTGCTCCACTTCAGCGGTCGCGGCGGGGTGGACGTTGACGGGCTCGGCTACAAGATCATGCTCCAGCTCATCGAGCGCGAGCTCGTCCGTGAGCCGGCGGACATCTTCCGTCTCGACGTGGAGACGCTCGAGGGCCTCGAGCGGCTCGGCCGCAAGAGCGCGGAGAACCTGCACGCCGCGATCGCCGAGGCGCGGCGCCGGCCGCTGCCCCGCATTCTGAACGGGCTCGGCATCCGTCACGTCGGGGAGCAGACGGCGATCGATCTTGCCGCCTGGCTCACCCGCGAGACGCCGCGGGCCGAGGGGGAGTCGGAAGCGGATTGGACCCGCCGCGTCGCGAAGCGCCTGCGCGGCGCCTCGGTGGAAGAGCTGACCCAGGTGTTCGGCATCGGACAGGTCGTGGCCGAGGGCATCGCCGGCTACTTCGGCGACGAGCACACCCGCGACACGCTCGACCACCTGCTCGCCGCAGGGGTGGTGGCCGAGGCCCCGGAGCCGGGCGCCACGGTGCCCGAGCCGGGCGAGGGGCCGCTGGCCGGAAAGACGCTCGTCGTGACCGGCACGCTGCCCGGCTTCAGCCGGCAGGACGCGGAGGCGGCGATCCGTGCCGCCGGCGGGCACGCCGCCGGCTCGGTCTCGAAGGCGACCGACTACCTCGTCGCCGGCGAGAAGGCGGGGAGCAAGCTGTCGAAGGCCGAGTCGCTCGGCGTGCCGGTCCTTGACGAGGAAGGTTTTCGGCGGCTCCTGGCGGGCCAGGAGAACTGAGCACCGATGCAGCGTGAGGCGCTCGTCCGGCTGGCGACCGAGCTGCGTGACCTCCATCACGCCCGTCGCCCGCTGCTCCTGCCGAACGCGTGGGACGTCGGCAGCGCGGTCACCGTGGAGCGTGCCGGCGCGCTGGCCGTGGCGACCACCTCGAGCGGGGCGGCGGCGGCACTGGGCTTCGAGGACGGGCAGGAGATCCCGGCCGCCGAGATGTTCCTCACCGTGCTCCGCATCGCCGGGTCGGTGCGCATCCCGGTGACCGCCGACATCGAAGGTGGCTATGGCCTGCCGCCGGAGGCCGTCGTCGAGGAGCTGCTGCGGGCCGGTGCGGTGGGCATGAACCTGGAGGACACCGACTGGACCGATCCCGCCCGTCCGCCCCGTGACGCGGCACTGCAGGCGGACCGCATCCGGGCGGTGCGAGCGGCGGCGAAGGCGATGGGCGTGCCGGTCGTCATCAACGCGCGGATCGACGCGTTCCTGCGCACGGAGGCGGCGCACCGCGACGTCCTCGACGAGGCGATCGAGCGTGGCGTGGGCTACCTGGCCGCGGGAGCCGACTGCGTCTACCCGATCGGGCTCGACGACGCGGGCCTCATCGGCCGCTTCGTCCGTCGCGTGGGCGGCCCGGTCAACATCCTGCTGCGGCCGAGCTCGCCGACGATCAAGCAGCTGCGGCGCCTCGGCGTGCGGCGCATCTCGGTCGGCGGCGGCCTGTGGCGGCACGCGATGGCGGCCACCGAGAACGTGGCGCGCCGCCTGGTGGCCGGCGACGGTGGCCCGTTCAGCTCGCTGGGCGAGTCGTAGACGGTCGCCGCGCGGCCAGCCACGCCTCTCGGGTCAGCCGGTAGAGCACGTGCCGCACGAGGTGCGGGTGGGTGGCGGGATCGACGCGCGGATGGTCGAAGTCGCCGTCGGGGACGCGCGTCATGCCGATCCGCTCCATGACCGCGATCGAGCGCCGGTTCTGCGGGACCGTGATCGAGTGGAGGCGCGACAGGTTCAGCGAGTCGAATGCCACCGCCAGGCAGGCGCGCGCGGCTTCGGTGGCATAGCCGTGTCCCCAGTGTGCCGCGGCCAGGCGCCAGCCGATCTCGACCGGCGGGTTCAGGGCCAGCGGGAGCGGCCACAGGCCCACGTAGCCGATGAACGGCGCGACGTTCGGCACCTCCACCGCCCACAGGCCCCAGCCATGCGTCGCCCAGTGGGCTGCGATGCGGTCCGCGAATGCGTCGGACGCCGCGCGATCGATCGGCCCGGCAAGGTGCTCGACGACCGCCGGATCCGCGTTGAGCGCCGCGAAGGGGGCCCGGTCCGTTTCCCGCCAGCCGCGGAGGAGCAGGCGCTCGGTACGCACCTCCGGTTCAACCACCGTCGCCCTCGGCCAGGAATGCCTCCACCAGGTCGTGGTAGCCCTCGAAGCTGGAGCGCACGGTGTGCCCGCACTCCGGGTCGCTGGCGAAGCGCGCTTGCGGCATGTGCTCGGCGACCAGGCGCGTCGCCTCCGGCGGCACCACCTGGTCGCGCTCCCCGGCGAGGATCAGCGCCGGGACGTGGATCTCGCCGAGGCGATCGGTGACGAACGAGGACGGATCAAGCGTGGCGCGCAGCTCCGCCACGAAGCGCTCCGGGGTGGCCGGGCGCGGCTGGAGCCGTGCGGCGGCATCGAACGAGGCGGCGCCCGCGGCGCTCTCGGCCGGCTTCATCTGGACGGCCATGTGCCCGAAGAACATGCCCCAGTCGTCGTTCTCGGCCAGCTCGATCCACTGCGCCATGCGGTGCGCCATGGCGTCGTCCGGCCGCGTCTCGCTGGCCACGGAGGAGAGGACGAGCCGCGACACGAGCTCCGGGTGATCGACCGTCAGCCAGAGAGAGATCCGGCCGCCGCCGGACTCGGCCTCGATCGCGTACGGCGGCTCCGGCCCGCCGCCGCCCCCCACGGCCTCGATGGCGGCCGCCACGGCATCGGCGATGACGCGCGGGTGCATGAGCCGATCGACCTCGCCGTCGTCGGGCAGCGGACGGCCGACGATCACGACGGGGCGCCGTTCGGTGCGCCGCGCCCAGCGCTTCTCGAGGACGTGCTCCGTGCCCGCCAGACGGCGCAGCCCGGTCTCCACGCCGCCCAGCACGAGGAGCGGAATGCCCGGCCCGCCCGGGAGGTGCAGCGCCTCGATGCGACCGCCGCGGATCGGGATCTCCTGCACGCTCACCCGGGCATGGTGCCAGACAGGCCGATCCCGCCGCCTGCTTGGCGCGGTCGTACCGATCTATCGGCTGGAATCGACCGGAGCGCGCCTCTGGGCTCCGTCTGACCGATCTATCGGCACACCGCAAGCCAGAACTGCACCCGGAGGCGCGGGTCCAGGCTCAGCCTGTGCCGATAGATCTGGCGGGCCGCACCCAATCGGCTGCTCAGGTGCATCCAAGTCGATAGATCGGTACACGCCGGCCGTGTCGCGGACTGCCAGCCCGTCTCCCACGCGGTAGCATCGGTCCATGATCAGCCGAGCCGACGTCGAGCACGTCGCCGCCCTGGCCCGCCTGGGCCTGACCGATGACGAGATCGACCGCATGCAGGGGCAGCTCAACCGGATCCTGGAGGCGATCGGGCAGCTCCAGTCGGTGGACACCAGCGCGGTGGGGCCGACCGCCCAGGTCATCGCGCTCGAGAACGTCATGCGCGAGGACGACTCGCGCGCGCCGATGGCCCGGGACGCGGCGCTCGCCAACGCCCCGCTGCGTGAGGGCGACCACCTCCGCGTCCCGGTCGTGCTGGAGGAAGGGCGGTGAGCACGGCTGCTGCGGAGACGCTGCCGCTCGTCGACCGCACGATCACCGAGGTGGGGGAGCTTCTTCGTCGGCGCGAGGTCTCGTCGCGGGAGCTCACAGAGGCCTGCCTGGCCCGCATCCGTCGCGACGGTGAGCGCCTGAACACGTTCCTGGCGGTCGGGGAAAAACGGGCCCTGCAGGCCGCCGACGCTGTCGACGCGCGGCTGGCGGCGGGGGAGGGGGCGAACGAGCCGCTGCTCGGCATCCCGTACGCCCTGAAGGACATCTTCGTCACCCGCGCCCTGGACGACGACGGGCAGCCGAACGGCGGCCTGCCGACGACCGCCGGATCGCGCGTCCTGGAGGGCTACCGCTCGCCGTACCCCTCGTCGGCCGAGGAGCAGCTGGCCGCTGCCGGCGCCGTCCTCCTCGGCAAGACGAACTGCGACGAGTTCGCCATGGGGTCGAGCAACGAGAACAGCGCCTACGGGCCGGTCCGCAACCCCTGGGACGAGTCGACTGTTCCGGGCGGCTCATCCGGCGGCTCCTCCGCCGGCGTGGCGGGAGGCCAGGCCTACTTCGCCCTCGGGACCGACACGGGCGGCAGCATTCGCCAGCCGGCCTCCCTGGCCGGGGTGGTGGGCATGAAGCCCACCTACGGCCGGGTGAGCCGGTACGGGATGATCGCGTTCGCCTCGAGCCTCGACCAGTGCGGCCCCTTTGCCCGGAGCGTGCGGGACGTCGCGCACGTGCTCGGGGCGCTGGCCGGGCACGACCCGCGCGACTCCACGAGCGTGGAGGTACCGGTGCCGGACTACGCCGCCACGCTCACCGGAGAGGTCCGCGGCATGCGCCTGGGCGTGCCGCGCGAGTACTTCGTGGCCGGCATGGAGCCCGGCGTGGAGTCCGCGGTGCGGGCGGCCTTCGGCGTCCTCGAGGGCCTCGGCGCCGAGATCGTGGAGGTTTCACTGCCCTCGACCGATGCGGGCCTGGCGACGTACTACATCATCGCTCCCGCCGAGGCATCGGCCAACCTGGCCCGATACGACGGCGTCAAGTACGGGCTCAGCGCCGGCGAGGACGACCTGCTGGAGAATTACCTGCGGACCCGCGGCGCCGGCTTCGGGGCGGAGGTGAAGCGCCGGATCATGCTCGGCACCTACGCCCTGTCGGCCGGCTATTACGACGCCTACTACGTGAAGGCGCAGCAGGTCCGCACGCTCATCAAGGCCGAGTTCGACCAGGTCCTGACCGATGTCGACGCCCTGCTGGCACCGACCTCGCCGAGCGTCGCCTTCAAGATCGGCGCGAAGACCGACGACCCGCTGCTCATGTACCTCAACGATGCCTGCACGCTGCCGGTCAACATCGCCGGCCTCCCGGGGATCTCGGTGCCCTGCGGCCTGTCCGACGGGCTGCCGGTCGGCCTGCAGGTCATCGGGAAGGCGTTCGACGAGGCGACGATCCTGCGCGTGGCCGATGCCTACGAGCGCGCCGCCGGCTTCGCGTCGCTCCGCCCACCGACCGCGCACGACTGACGATTGACGGCGCGCCGTCAGCAGAGCACGCTGCGCCCGCCGACGCTCGTCGGCAGTACAACGTGGAGGCCCCAGATGCTTCGCGACTTCCCCTTGTCGGCGCGGATCGCCGCGTCCGACATCGCCCGAGCCAGGGAGTGGTATGAGACCAGGCTGGGCCTGACGCCGGAGACCGAAGAGATGGGCGGGATGGCGCTCTGGTATCGGGCCGGCCCGACGTGGTTCCTCCTCTACCAGACCGAAGCCGCCGGCACGGCGAAGAACACGGTCGGCGGCTGGGAGGTGGATGACCTCGATACGACCATGAGCGACCTCCGGTCGCGTGGGGTGGCGTTCGAGGAGTACGACTTCGGCAACGGCATGGCCACCGTCAGGGGCGTGATGACCGTGGAGGGCCACCGGGCCGCCTGGTTCAAGGATTCCGAGGGGAACATCTTCGAGCTGACCGACAGCGTGATGCACGCGTCGGATGCGGATCGATGATCCGCCGGGGACCCACGGCGCCAGCTTCCGCCGAGGGCTACCGGGCTGCGACCTGCAGCGTGGCGAGGACCTGTTCCACCTCCGCGGTAAACGACGCGAACTCGTCGCGGGGAGCCTCGACGTAGACGAGCAGCTCGTGCGCGTCCGTGGCCTCGAGGACGTAGACACGCAAGAGCGCGCGCGGGCTCTCCGTGAACCACGACAGGAACGGGTTGGTGAGCGCGGCGATGCCGGGGATGAGGACGGCGCCCGCGATCCGCTCGTCGGTGCCCTCCACCTCGGGATTGCGGAGGGCCTCCGCATCGAGTGCCACCCCCTGGAGCGCCCCGAGGGTGACGGGGCGCGGAGCGGAAATCCGCAGTCTCGGCGTTTCCGCCAGCGAGTCGAGGAACGCCTCTCGCGAAGTCGCGTCCGCGCCGATGAGCATGAGGTAGTGCGTGGAGTGGCCGATGCTGTTGCGGCCGCGTACGAAGGCGAAGATCCGATCCGTGCCGTTGCGAACCCCGCGCCAGCCGGGACCCAGCTCCAGTGACACCCAGAATGGGATGAAGCGCGGCGACGCGTAGCGACCCGGCTCGAGCTCCGTTCCGAAGCAGCATCCGACCTCGGGGAGCTGCTCTCCCTGCACCGGCGGCGTCGGGGAGGCGGTGGGAGCAGCGGAGGCCCCCGATGCAGGCGCGGACGAGGTGACGGAGGCGCCCGGTGATGCGGGCTGGCCTGTCGGCCCGCAGCCGGCCAGCAGCGCGGCGGCGCCCAGCGCGAGCGCGAGGGAACGAGGACCGACGGCCGTTCGCATCGAGATGGCGGGATGCTATCAGAGGGAGCTGCTGCGACTCGTTCTGCTCCCACATCGGGCCTCACGACGCGGTTCTCACCACTCCCCGACGCCGCGGTCTACACTCGGAGCCGATGGCCGAGATCACCCACGTGCGCATCGCCGTTCCCGAGCAGGCGCCGCTCAACCGCCTGCTGCGCGAGGGCGGGGCACAATCGTTTCCGCAATGGCTGTATGCCGAGCCGGGTGACGAGCCGCGAATCGTGTGGTGGGGCGTGCGCGGCGCGCAGCTCCAGCTCATCGAGGTCCCGGACGATCCGGCGCGCGCCGGCCTCTTCCCGCGGCCGAACGACGACTGGACGGAAACACCACGTGGCCTCGTGCTCGCGACGCTCGACGCGGAACGTGCCGCAGCCGACCTGGCGCCCGCCCTCGGCGACGCCTGGATCGACGCCGGGGAGGACGCGGTGCTCGGCGCCCGATGCCGGCGGCAGCCGCTCGGACGCGGCGTGCTCGTGCTCGCCGAGCCGAGCACGGAAGGCTACGCGGCGGCCTGCCTGACGCGCTTCGGCGAGGGGCCGATCGCCCTCGCGCTCGACGGAACGAGTCCCATCGGCACCCAGGTGACGACCAACCCGGTGGACGGCGGGCCGGGGGCCTGGGTCCGCCTCGGGCCACGAACGGCGCCGTACCTGCTCTTCCTCCCGGCCCGATGACCCCCGACCAGCACCGCGCCGCCGTCGAGGCCTGGCGCGCGGCTCGGGACGCGCGGCTGCGCGACCCGGACGGCTGGCTCACGCTCGTCGGGCTGCACTGGCTCGAGCCAGGAGAGAACCGCTTCGGGTCGGGGATGGACAACGACCTCGTTCTGCGCGGCGCCGACGTGCCGGAACATGCCGGCAGCCTGGTTCTCGCCGACGAGATGGTGGTCCTGCGCCGCGACGGGTACCGGGACGAGGAGCTCGCACCGGACGTCACGGGCGAGCCGACCATGCTCGACCTCGGCACGCTGCGGATGCACGTCATCCGGCGCGGGGACCGCTTCGGCCTGCGCGTTCGTGACCACGCCTCGCCGGCGCTCGCCGCGTTCCGCGGCATGAAACACTTCCCGATCGACCCGGCCTGGCGCGTCAGCGGCCGCCTCGAGCCGGCCCCTGCGGGCACCACCCTTGAGGTGGTGGACGTCATCGGCGTCGTCACCCGGGAGCCATCGCCCGGTGCCTTCGCCTTCGAGCGCGACGGGCGGGAGTGGCGCATCCAGGCGCTGCCCGGCGGCGACAAGGGGTCGCTGTGGCTCGTCTTCGCCGATGCGACGAACGGCCGCACCACGTACGGTGGCGGTCGATTCCTCTACACCGATCCCGTGGCCGACGACGGCAACGTGGTGGCCGACTTCAACCTCGCCTACAACCCGCCGTGCGTCTTCACGCCGTATGCCACCTGTCCGCTGCCGCCGGCGCCGAACCGCCTGGCGCTGTCCATCGAGGCGGGTGAGCGAAAACCCTGAGCGCGCCGGTACCAGTCATTCGTACTGTTCCGCGTACGCACGAACCGATTGAGAATCGCCGTGCTGTCCGGGGGTTCAATCTCGCAGCGCACGACGGAGTACCTAGGTCATGGATCGCCCCGCCGATCAGCCGCAGGACGCGGCGCCCGGCCAGCCACGCCCCGGAAACCCACTGGCGCGGATCTCGGCCATCACCGGCAACGCCCGACCAGTGCCTGACACGACGAACGGCACGACACCGCCACCGGTGGCGCCGCCGGCGCAGGCAACCTCCCCGGCGGCCGATGCGCCCGCACCTGGCGGGCAGCCCGCGCCAGCGCCAGCGCCACCCGAGTCCGGCGGGCCACAGCTCGGTCGGCTTGCGAGCGTTGATGCCGCCAGCCTGTGGTCCAGCGACGCCGACTTCTCCCGATGGGTGGCGGACAACCTCGACGCGCTCACCGACGTCGTCGACCTGCGCCTTGCCAAGCCCGAGGTGCTCGACGGCGAGATTCCGGTGGTCCTGGCTGGCGCCGGCGGCGGCACCTCCGCCGTCGTGCTCGCACAGCGCGGCGCATCCACCGATGACGCCTTCGGCGCGCTCGTGCGCCACTTCGCCGCGAGCGCCGCGGCGCACGCGGTCTGGGTGTGCGGCGATCCCACCAGCGAGCACGCTGCCGCCGTCTCCTGGCTGAACCGCGCCGTGGACGGGCGCTTCGTCATGGTCCGGGTCGGCGCGGTCACGATCGGTGACTCCGCCACGGCGCCGACGTTCGAGCTGGCGGTGCGAACTCCGCGGGCCGACGACGCCGGCGTTCACTCGACGCTGCCGGAAGCCCATGCGGAGCTGCACGGCGAGCGGCGAGCCGACGACTGGCTCGGGAGCATGCGCGCGGAAGTCTCCGAGGTGACGGACTAGCCCTCCGCTCTCAGCTCCTCGAGATCCAGGTCGCGCTCGACGCGCCGGAGCGCCTCCTCGCCGATGACCCCGCGGTCACGGAGATCGATGACCGCCACGCGCTGCGCGTCGATCACCGCCTGGCGGATGGCGGCGTGCTCGATCCACTCCTGGTCGTGCGTCGTCTCGTGGGTCTCCGTGTCGTGGCCATGCTCGAGATGCTCGGCCTGGTGCTCGTAGCGGGCGCGCATCTGGTCGACCAGCTCCCCGTGGCCGGGCCACTCGCCGCCGATGGAGGCGAGCCGGTCGAGCGCCGCCGCGGTCGCCGCCTCCCGCGCGTGCACTTCCTCGTGCTCTGCCGAGCCGTCATCGCCCACGCCCAGCCGCCGAATGAGGAGGGGCAGCGTCAGCCCTTGTCCCACGAGCGTGGCCAGGATGACCGCGAAGGTGAGGAAGAGGAGGAGATCGCGGCCGGGGAACTCGGCGCCGCCCTCGACGGTGCGGGGCAGGGCCAGGACCGCCGCCAGCGAGACGACGCCGCGCATCCCGGCCCAGGCCACCACGAGCACGACGCGTGGTGAGGGCCGCGGCTCGCGCTCCCGGATCCCCGAGGACAGCCAGCGCGGCAGATAGGTGCCGGGGAAGACCCATGCCAGGCGCACGAGGATGACGGCCAGGCTGACGGCCACTCCCAGGAGCGCGAGCTCGCCGGGGGTGCGGTCCGCGCGCAGCGAGCCGATCACGGTCGGCAGCTGGAGCCCGATGAGGATGAAGACGAGCCCGTTGATGACGAAGATCGCCACCTGCCACACCCCGGCGCCGAGGATCCGCGTGTCCGAGCTCATCACGCGTGGCGCGGCTCGGCCGAGCAGCAGGCCGGCTGTCACGACCGACAGGACGCCCGAGACGTGGAGCGCCTCGGCCGGGATCCAGGCAGCGAACGGGCCGAGCAGCGAGACGAGCACCTCCACCGGCGGGTCGTTGAGCCGGCTCTCCACCCAGACCAGAACGGTTCCCACCGCGAAACCGATCGCGACGCCACCGACCGCCACGACGGCGAAGCTCGACGCCGCGTCGATGATCGAGAAGGTCCCGGTAGCCGCCGCGGCGATCGCCAGGCGCAGGGCGACGAGCGCGGTGGCGTCGTTGACGAGGCTCTCGCCCTCGAGGATGGCAACTGCACGCCGGGGCAGTCCGAGCCGCCGCGCGATCGAAGTCGCGGCCACGGCATCGGGCGGGGAGACGATCGCTCCGAGGGCGAAGGCCGCCGCCCAGCCGATCTCCGGCACCAGCGCGTGCACGACCAGTCCAACCACCAGCGTGGTGGCCAGCACGAGGCCGGTCGCCAGGAGGCCAATGGGACGGGCATACATGCGCAGCTCGCGGGGGGACATCGTGTACGCGGCCGCGAACAGGATCGGTGGCAGGAAGAGGAGGAAGACGATTTCCGGCGGCAGCTCGACGCGCGGCAGGTTGGGGATGAAGCTGAGGGTCAGGCCGCCGATGGTCATGACGATCGGGTACGGGATCGCCACCCAGCGCGCCACGACGGTGAGGCCGGCTACCACGGCAAGCAGCAGGAGGACGATCTCGACCTCGCTCACCGCGCAAGCCTAGCGGCTGGGTCTAGACTGTCTGCGCCATGAGCATCGAGCCCGCCGCCGTCCCACGCCCGGACGTCGGCCCTGCCGGTGAAACCGCTTCCGCGGACCGATTCCTGTCGTCCACGATCCGCGAGATGCCGCCATCGGGCATCCGCCGCTTCTTCGACATGCTGGCCGAGATGAAGGACGTCATCAGCCTCACCATCGGCGAGCCGGACTTCACCACACCCGAGCCGATCACCCGTGCCGCGATCGCCAGCCTGGAGGCAGGGGAGACGCATTACACCGCCAACGGCGGGATCATCGAGCTGCGCGAGCTCATCGCCGCCGATCTCGAGGCGCGACACGGCGTGCGCTACGACCCGCGCACCGAGCTGATCATCACGGTGGGCGCTTCCGAGGGCCTGGACGCCACGCTCCGTGCGGTGGTGAACCCGGGCGACGAGGTCATCCACCACGAGCCGTGCTTCGTGGCCTACGGGCCGTGCATCACGCTCGCCGGCGGGCTGCCGGTCGCCATCCCCACCACCGATCGCACCGATTTCCGGATCAGCGCCGAGATGGTCGAGGCCGCCGTCACGCCGCGGACGCGCGCCATCTTCCTCGGCTACCCGAACAACCCGACCGGGGCCGTGCTGGCGCGCGACGAGCTGGCGGCCATCGGCGCGGTGGCGCAGCGCCACGACCTCCTCGTGATCAGCGACGAGATCTACGAGCAGCTCGTGTACGGCGAGCATCGGCACACGGCCTTCCCGTCGCTGCCCGGGATGCGGGAGCGCAGCGTGCTCATCGGTGGGTTCAGCAAGAGCTACGCGATGACCGGCTGGCGCATCGGCTACGTCGCCGCCCCGGCGGCGCTCATGGCAGGGATCGCGAAGGTGCACCAGTACGGGATCATGTGCGCCCCGACCGCCGCCCAGTTCGCCGCCATGGAGGCGGTTCGCTCGGGTGCCCCGTACGTGGCCGAGATGCGGGCCGAGTACGACCGCCGCCGCCGCCTGATGACCTCGCGGCTCAACCGGATGGGCCTGCTCTGCTTCGAGCCGGAGGGCGCGTTCTACTGCTTCCCGAACATCACCGCCACGGGGCTCGACGACGAGGCCTTCGCGCAGGAGCTGCTCCGCGAGGAGAAGGTGGCGGTCGTGCCGGGCAGCGCCTTCGGGCCGTCCGGCGGCGGGCATGTGCGGATGTGCTACGCCACGGCCTACGAGGACATCGTCGAGGCCATGGACCGCATGGAGCGCTTCGTGGAGCGACGCACCGCGTGAGGACGCAGCGGCAGGGAGGGGCCGCCGCGTTCAGCGAGACCGCCGACGCCTACCAGCGGACCATGGCGCTCGCCCTGGCGCCCGTCGCCGCCGAGGTCGTGCGTCGCGCGGCGCTCCAGCCGGGCGAGACGGTGATCGACGTCGGTTGCGGCACAGGCAACGCGGCGGCGCTGGCGGTGGGAGCCGGACGCCGGGTCACGGGGCTGGATGCCGCGCCGGGGATGCTCGCCATCGCGCGCGAGCGCGTGCCGGAGGCGACGTTCGTGGAGGCCGACTTCACCGCGCTGCCGCTCGAGGACGGCCATGCAGACGTCACGCTCGCGGCCCATGCGCTGCTGTTCGCCGCGGACCGGGTGGCCGCCCTCCGCGAGTGGCTGCGGGTCACCCGCGCCGGCGGGCGGATCTCGATCTCGGTGCCGGGCCCGGGCGACGTCGTGCCCAGCACGGTGCTCGGCGACGTGTACGACGCATACGGCATCGAGTGGGGCGACGACTATCCGACCCCCGAGGATGTGGCCGCCTGGGCGACGGAGGCCGGCTGGACCGATGTCGAGCTCGCGAACGACCCGGGCATGGGCATCCCCCTCGCTGATGATGAGGCGTTTCGCACCTGGCTGCGCGTGGGGGCCCGGAACCGGCTCACCGGGACCTGGGAGCCGGAGCGACGGGAGGCATTCGCCCGGGACCTCATGGCGGCCGCGCCGCGGGACGAGAACGGGGGATATCGGCTTCCGTTCGGCGCGATCTACCTCACCGGAGTGCGGGGGACGACGGGCACCTGAGCCGGCGGGCCGGCATCACGATTCGTGCGGCACGGCTGCACGAACGCACGAACGCCCGTGGTGCGGCGGGGTGCTCCTGGCCGGGCCGGCGGCGTATCTACCCGGCGTGCTCCATGCACGCGTGCGCCAGAGGCAGGAGCGCGTCGAGCGCCCGTTCGTCGGCCCCGGTCGTATCGGCGGTGAGCTCGATCTTCGGCTGCTCGGCGATGAGCCGCCAGATCCCGCGCACCTCGCCGGAGTCCTCGTCGATCTGGGCATCGGTCTGGAGCCGGATGCCCTTCACCGATGCCCAACGGTACACCTCGCCACGAAGCAGCCATGCACCTTCCGGGTCCGACCCCGCCGGCCCGTAGTGGTACTCGATGAGCCCCACGTCGGTGGCGACCAGGATGCGCAGGCGCCCCGTCTCCGGGTTGATCGTGACGTGCGACGCGTACTCGGCGGCGTGGAGGTCGCCGAGCTGCCGCTGCAGGAGACCCCGGGCGCGGCCCAGGTTGTCCCACTCGCCGATCTTCATCGGCCCAAGCCTAGCGCGCCGGGTCAGGCGCTGCGCGCCGTGGTCGCGCGCCGACGCCGGCGGGGGAGCGGCAGGCGACCGAGCGACAGCATCGGGCCGACCGCTGCCGCCGGCAGGGGCCGGGCGAAGTAGAAGCCCTGGCCGTGGCCCGCGCCGCGGGCCAGGAGCCCTTCGCGCTGCTCGACGGTCTCGATGCCCTCGGCCACGACCTCCATCCCCAGCGAGCGGCCGAGGTCGATGATCGACTGCAGCAGCGGGTCGCCGCGCTCGGTGCCCACGGCCGCCACGAAGCTGCGGTCGATCTTCACGATGTCCACCGAGAAGCGGCGCAGCCGCGCCAGCGAGGAGTAGCCGGTCCCGAAATCGTCGAGCGCGATGCGGACGCCGCGCGCGCGGAGGTCACGCAGTGTCCTGAGGGTGTCCAGGCTGTCGTTCGTCAGGGCGCTCTCCGTCAGCTCCAGGACGAGCGACGCCGCCTCGAGCCCGGCGTCACCGAGCGCCCGCTCCACGTCGGTCACCAGGCTGCCGTGCTCGAGCTGCACCGGGGAGACGTTCACCGCCAGGCTGAGCCCGTCCTCCAGCTCCAGCTCGTCCCGCCACGTCCGCAGGTCCGCGCAGGCACGCTGCAGCACGAAGCGGCCGATGGGGATGATGAGGCCCGTCTCCTCGGCGAGCGGAATGACCTCCACGAGCGGGACGTAGCCCTCGTCCGGGGCGCGCCAGCGGAGGAGTGCTTCGATCCCGACGATCGATCCGTCGGCGAGGGCCACGACCGGCTGGTAGTGGACCTCGAGTCGCGCGTCGGCGACCGCCTCCTCGAGCGCGCGCTTCATGTCCATCCGGCGTCGCGCCTGCTCGTGCATGCCCGGCGTGTACAGCTCGTGGCGGTTCTTGCCGCGCGCCTTGGCGAGGTACATCGCCAGGTCCGCGTTCCGCAGCAGCTCGTCCGGCGTGCTGCCGTCCGGCCCGCTGAGGCTCACGCCCACGCTGGCCCGCACCGAGACCGGCTTGCCGTCGACCTCGAACGGCCGCGACAGGCCGTCCAGGATGCGGCTGGCGATCGTGCTCGGGTCGGACGTCAGGCTGTCCTCGACGAGGAGCGCGAACTCGTCGCCGCCGAAGCGCGCCGCGGTGTCCTCCGGCCGGAGCGAGGCGCGAAGTCGATCGGCGACCGCTGCCAGCAGCTGGTCGCCGGCGGTGTGCCCCAGGCTGTCGTTCACCGTCTTGAAGTCGTCGAGGTCCACGAAGAAGACGGCGAGCCTCAGCGTGGGATCGGCCTTGGCCCGGTCGAGCGCGTGCTGGAGCCGGTCGGCGAAGAGGATGCGGTTCGGGAGGCCAGTGAGGGCGTCGTGCAGCGCCTGGTGCCGCAGCTGGCCCTCGAGCTGCTTGCGGACGGTGATGTCGTCGACGAGCGCGTTGAACTGCACGGTGCCGCCGGTGCGCACCGGCCAGATGGTGAGCTCCACCGGGAACTCGCGGCCGTCACGGTGCAGGGCGGTCACCTCGACTCGTTTGGAGAGAATCGGTCCCTCGCCGGTGGCGAGGTAGTGCGCCAGGCCACGCCGGTGGGCGGCACGGGACTCGGGTGGGATGATGAGCTCGGCCAGGGAGCGGCCCATCGCGTCCTCGCGCGACCAACCGAAGGTGGCCGTCGCGCGCTGGTTCCAGGCCGCCACCCGACCATCGGCGTCCATGCCGACGAAGGCGAGGCTGGCGGTCTCGATGATGCGCCGGGTCTGCTCCTCACTGGTGCGCAGCGCCTCCTCCACCCGCTTGCGCTCGGTGATGTCCAGGAGAACGCCCTGCACCAGGGTCGGCAGCCCCGCGGTCCCCACCTCGGTGACGGCCTCGTCATCGAGGATCCAGATCTCGCGACCGTCGCGCGCCAGCATGCGGTATTCCCACACTCGCGAGCCGCTGCGCGGCGTCGTTGCCGACTCGGCTTCGTCTCGGAGGATGCGGTCTCGGTCGTCGGGGTGGATGCGCTCGGCCCACAGCGCAGGGTCTGCCAGCCACTCCTCGGGTGTGTAGCCGAGCAGCGACTCCACCTGCGGGCTGACGTAGTGCCAGCGCCCGTGCTCGCCCGGCTCGGCGAGGTAGACGATGCCCGGCTGGCGCTCGACGAGCGCCCGGTAGCGCGCCTCCGCCATGGCGAGGTTTCGGCTCAGCGTGACCTCGCGCTTCACCGCCGACTCCCGGTCGCGCAGGAGCACGCTCTGCCGCAGGGCCACGGTGGCGAGCATGAGCCCGATGCCGGCGCGGTTGAGGAGCTTCATCGACTCCGGGCCGTCCATTGCCACGGTGGCGATGACGAGGAACGGGGTCGCGGCCACCGCGACGAGCGGGAGAGCGGACCGGAT
>DATBIK010000049.1:0-47667 GCA_036556985.1 Candidatus Limnocylindria bacterium
ACGTAGACGCCATCGACGTGGAGCCGTTCGAGCTCACGACCTCGCTGACCACGCGGATGACGTACGGGAACTCGTCGGAGCTCGGCAGCACCGGCAGCAGCGCGCGCTCCGCGAGCGCCCCGTGGCCGATCTCACGCCGGCCGGGGCCGCGCATGAACTTCGCCTCGCCGACCGAGTAGGGCGGCATGTTGTAGTGATGCATGTAGCGCTTCTCGGTCTCCGGGGAGATCGTGTCCATGCGCTGCACGTCGCTCGACGGGCCGAGCGTGACGATCGAGAGCGCCTGGGTCTGGCCACGCTGGAAGATGGCGGAGCCGTGGGTCCGCGGCAGGACGCCGACCTCGACCGAGATCGGCCGGATCGTCTTCGTGTCGCGGCCGTCGATCCGGACGTTCTCGCTCAGCACGAGCTCGCGGACGGTGGCCTTGGTGAGGACGTCCATGAGCGCCGAGCCGATGCCGTGGCGGCGGCGGATGTCCTCCAGCCGATCCCCCTGCTCCGAGCGGTTGTAGCTCTCGCGAGCGCGCCGGATCTCATCGGCGATGTCGCCACGAATCGCGTCGAGCCGCTCGGCCAGGCCCTGCGTGAAGTGGATGAACAGCTCGGTCGTGGCCTCGGCATCAGGCATCGCCCGGTGGGCCGCCGGCAGGTCGCGCCCGAACACGAACCGGACGAGATCGCCCAGCTTCCAGGCGCCCGCGTCCGGATACAGCTGGTAGCCCAGCTCGAGGGTGTCGAACACCGCGGAGGGCTCCCAGCGGACATCGTTGGGCAGGTGGCGAAGCAGGAAGGGGAGGTCGAAGCTGACGTTGTGGGCCACCACCGGGGTCTCGCCGACCCACTCGGTGAAGCGGCTCAGCACTTCGGCGGCCGTGGGCGCATTGGCGACGTCGTCGCTGCTGATCCCATGCACCTGGTGCCCGACGATCGGACGGCCCGGGTTCACGAGGGACTCGAACCGGTCGACGACCTGCCCGTCGCGCACCCGCAGGGCCGCGATGTCGACGATGTAGCCGTTCTCTGGCTTGATCGCCGTGGTCTCGAGGTCGAAGACGACGAACTCGGACCTGCCGTCCGCGAGCAGCTTACCGAGCTGCGGGACCGATGCGGCCTTCGGGCCGACGAACGGCATCTTCTTCGGGGTCCCCGCCGATGCGACGAGGCGATCCTGGAGCTCGATCGACTTCTGGAGCTCCGCGTGGCCGTAGGCGATCGCATCGGCCATGACGGACTCGGGCAGGATCTTGGCTCCCGCCTCGACCATCATCACGGCGTCGCGCGTGCCGGCGACCACGAGGTCGAGCTCGCTCTCGTCGAGCTGGCTGTTCGTGGGATTGGTCACGAACTCGCCGTTGAGACGCCCGACTCGGACGGCTCCGACCGGACCCATGAACGGGATGTGGCTGATCGACAGCGCGGCTGACGCACCGTTGAGCGCGAGGATGTCGGGGTCGTTCTCCATGTCGGTCGAGAGGACCGTCAGGACGACCTGGACGTCGTTGTAGTACCCCTTCGGGAAGAGGGGGCGGATGGGGCGGTCGGTGAGGCGCATCGCCAGGATGGCCGCCTCGGACGGTCGCGACTCGCGCTTGATGAAGCCGCCCGGGATCTTGCCCGCGGCGTACATCCGCTCCTCGTAGTCGACGGTCATGGGGAAGAAGTCGATGCCCTCTCGCGGCTCGGCCGAGACGGCCGTGGCGAGGAGGACGGTGTCCCCGTAGCGAACGAGGACGGCGCCGTCGGCCTGCTCGGCGAGCTTGCCGGCCTCCAGCGAGAAAGTCTGGGAGCCGATTTCGGCTTCCACGTTGATTGCCACAGATTCCTCCAGGTTGGTCATGGGTCCTTGGGTCCGGAGCCTGCGCTCAGCCTCGGCCGCGGCACTGCGCGGTGGCGAGCGGCGTCACGGACGCTTCGGGTGTCATTGCGGGAAACGATCCGCCGGATGCGCGTGACCCAGGGCCCATTCGGTCCTGGGTCGATGCGGGATCGTGCTAGCGGCGCAGCCCCAGGCGGTTGATCACCTGCCGGTAGCGGTCCACGTCGTTGCGGACGAGGTACGCCAGCAGCCTGCGGCGCTGGCCGACCAGCTTCAGCAGGCCGCGCCGGGAGTGATTGTCGTTCTGGTACGTCCGCAGGTGCTCGGTCAGCGACTTGATCCGCTCGGTGAGCAGCGCGATCTGAACTTCGGGGGATCCGGTGTCCCCCTCGTGCGTTGCGTAGTCGTCGACGATCGCGCTCTTCGCGTCTTTGGCGAGCGGCACAGATTCCTCCACTTTCCTTTCCGTATCAGGCGAATCCTACCAGACGGGACCTCTTCTCGCACAGTCCGGGGCCTTGGTTGCGACACGGCCAAGCGGCTGCACACCACGCTCCTGCCAGCAATTCGCCAGGCGACTGCCGGCTCACGGTTGTGACGGCGACACTGACACGGCATTCGCGCGGGGCATGACGCGTCCACACCAACCACAAGGCACTTGTCTGGGATTCGCCACGCGGATATCTGGTCATGCCGTCAGCCGGGCATGTGCGCCATGTACTAGCCGATGCCCAGCACCGCGCGCGCCTCCGCCTCGTCGCGGCGCATCTGGTGCACGAGCGCATCCACGTCGGCGAAGCGTCGCTCATCGCGCAGCCGCGCCACGAGGTCGAGCGCGAGATCCGCGCCGTAGAGGTCGCCGTCGTAGTCGAGCAGGTACGCCTCGACGAGCACGACGCCCTCGTCGTGGAAGGTGGGACGGACCCCGACGCTCACGAGCGCCGGATGGTTGGGACCGACCTCGCGCTGCGGGACCGCCACGCGCCCGACGTAGATCCCGAGTGCCGGCATGGCCGGCAGGTAGTCGAAGGCGAGATTGGCCGTCGGGAAGCCGAGCTGCCTGCCGCGGCGGTCACCCGGCACGACGGTGCCCTCAAGGCGCGGCGGCCGGCCCAGGCGCGAAGCCGTCTCCACGTCGCCGGCGGCGATCGCCTCGCGGATGCGGGTCGAGCTCACCGGCTCCCCGTCGACGATGACGGGGTCCACCCCGATCACCGCGAAGCCGCGCTGCTCCCCCACCTCCCGCATCCGCTCGAGTGTGCCGCCACGGCCACGGCCGAAGGCGCTCTCCGGCGACATGACCAGCCCGCGCAGCTCGATCGCCGGCGCGAGCGCGGCCAGGAACTCCTCGGCCGCAAGGGAGCGTAGCCCGTCGTCGAAGCGGATCGGTATCGCCCGGTCCAGTCCCTCGTCCCGCTCGATGCGGTCGAGCACCGTGGCGAGCGGGGCAAGGCGCGGGACGCGGATCCCAGGTCGCAGCACCTCGTCCGGGGGCGGGTCGAAGACGAGCGCGATCGCGGCGGCGCCGGCCTCCTCGGCGCCGGCACGGGCCGCGGCGAGCAGCGCCGCATGGCCGCGATGCACGCCGTCGAACACGCCGAGGGTGAGCACCGCCGGCCCGATCGCGGGCAGCTCGTCGAGGCCCAGCGCCCGCGTCACTCCCCCGCCTCCGGGAGCACCTTCTCCGGTCGCAGCCGCCCGGCGACGACGCGGCCGAGGCCGAGCAGCGCGTCCCCGGCGAAGACGGCGACCCGGCCCGCGGGAGCGCTGCCGTCGACGGTCACCTCCGACCCGTGGCGGAATCTCATGGCCGCGACCGCGGGAAGCGCCACCCGTGGCAGGCGCAGGAGAGGGGCAACCGGCCGCACCGCGTCGCCGAGGCGGCCCTCGGCGGCCATCGCCTCCAGGCGTTCCGGGACGATCGCGTCTGCGACGTCCAGGCCGGCCGCCTCCGTGCGCCGCAGGGCGGCGAGGTGCCCGCCGCAGCCGAGCCGCTCGCCGAGGTCGCGGGCAATGGATCGGATGTAGGTGCCCGGGCCGCAGCGGATGTCGAGCCGCACGTCGAGCCAGCCGTCGCCCGCCGCGAACCCGCGCACGTCGATTGAATCCACCGTCACGGTGCGCGGCGGGACGTCGATCGGGGCGCCGGCGCGGGCCGCGCGATGCGCGGTCTGGCCGCCCGCCTTTCGCGCCGAGAAGGCCGGCGGCCGCTGGTCGAAGGTGCCGACGAACGCGCCGAGGGCCGCCTCGACGGCGGGCGCATCGGGCAGGGGGCCGGCGCCGGGCGTGATCGGGCCCTCCGCATCGTCGGTGGCCGAGCGCAGGCCGAGGCGGACCACCGCGTCGTACCGCTTCGACCCGCCGGTCAGCTCCTCGCTGAAGCGCGTCGCCGCGCCGACCAGGATCGGCAGCACGCCCGAGGCGAGCGGGTCGAGCGTGCCGGCGTGGCCGATGCGGCGCGTGCCGGTCAGGCGGCGCAGCAGGCCGACCATGTCGTGCGAGGTCGGGCCGACCGGCTTGTCGAGGTTAACGACCCCGAGCATCGCCCCGGGCGAGCTCGCGCTCGCATTCCGCCAGGACGAGCTCGCGGGCGGCCGGGAGCGGCTGCTCGACCGTGCAGCCCGCCGCGCGGGCGTGCCCGCCGCCACCGAAGGCCCCGGTGATGGCCACGGCATCGGCCCGGTCGGTCGTGCGCACGCTGACACGCGTCCGCCCCGGCTCGGCCTCCTTGAAGAGCACGGTGATGTCGGCCGCCTTCGTCGAGCCGAGCAGGTCGACGAAGCCCTCCGACGCGTTCGGCTGCTCACCGGTCTCACGGAGCATGTCGAGCGTCATGGCGGCGTGCACGATGCGCCCCTCGCAGCGCTCCTGGATCCCGTTCAGGATGCGGCCCCACAGGCTGAGGGTCGAGAACGGCTTGTCGGCATAGACCGCGCGGTTCAGCCGAGAGAGCGGCGCGCCGGCCTCGACGAGCTCGGCCGCGACCCGCAGCGTGCGCGGGGTGGCGTTCGGGTGGGCGAAGGTGTGCGTGTCCTGCACGATGCCGGTCATGAGCGCCGTGGCGAGCTCCTCGTCGAGCTCCACGCCAAGCGCCGGAAGCATGAGCGTGACCATCTCGCAGGTCGCCGCCGCGTCGGCGTCGATCCAGTTCGCGGTCCCGAAGCCGCGGTTCGAGACGTGGTGATCGATGACCGCGATCGTGGCCCGCGACAGCCACTCCGCCGACTCGACGGCCACGCGTCCGGTGCGCTGCAGGTCGCCGGTGTCGACCACGACCGCCAGGTCCGGGTCGAGCTGCGGCGCGCTGCGGACGGTCTCGATCCGGGGCAGCACCGCGAGAAACGGCGGCGGCGCGTCACCGCTCACGACCTCTGCCTGCTTGCCGAGCCGCTCGGCGGCGATGGCGATGGCGATCGCCGCGCCGAGGGTGTCCCCGTCGGGATTCTCGTGGCAGATCGCCGTCACCCGCTCCGCGCGCCGGATGAGGTCGACGACCTCGTTCATGCGCGCTCGTCCTCGAGCTCGCGCAGGATGCGCAGGACGCGGTCCCCGGTCTCGATCGAGTCGTCGCGCCGCACGCTGAGCTCCGGCACGTGCCGGATGTGGAGCCGCTCGCCGAGCCGACGTCGGAGCCAGGGCGTGGCGTCGCGCAGCGCGTCGAGCGAACGCGCCTGCTCCTCGTCGCTGCCGAGCACGCTGACCCACACCCGGGCATGACCCAGGTCACGCGCCGTCTCGACCCGGGTGATGGTGGCGAACCCGACGCGCGGGTCCTTCATCTCGCGCTGGAGCAGCTCCATGAGCTCCTGCTGGATCTGGCTGTCCAGCCGATCGGTGCGCTGGCTCATCGGGCGGTCAGGCCTGCTCCGACACCATCTGGAAGCACTCGATGACGTCGCCCTCGGTAATGTCATCGATCGACAGGCCGATGCCGCACTCGTAGCCCGAGGCGACCTCGCGGACATCGTCCTTGAAGCGCTTCAGCGACTCGATGCGCCCCTCGGCCACCTGCTGGCCGGCGCGGAAGAGGCGAACCTGGCCGCCGCGCACGATGCGCCCGTCGGTGACGTACGAGCCGGCCACGTTGCCCGCCTTGCCGGCCTTGATGATCATCCGCACCTCGGCGTGGCCCTCGACCTGCTCGATGAGCTTCGGGGCCAGCATGCCCTGCAGGGCCGCGCCGACGTCATCGGTCAGCTTGTAGATGACGTCGTACAGGCGCACGTCGACGCCGCTGGTGTCGACGATGCGCTGGGCGCCCGGGTCGAGCTTCGTGTTGAAGCCGATGACCACCGCATCCGACGCCGATGCCAGGAGCACGTCCGACTCGTTGATGTCGCCCGCGCCCTCGCGCAGGATGCCGATGCGGACCTCGGTCGTGTTCAGGCGCTCGAGGGCATGACGGATCGCGCCGAGCGAGCCCTGGACGTCGGTCTTGAGGACGACGCGCAGCTCCTTCACCTCGGACGCCTGGATCTGGGCCGAGATGTCCTCCAGCGTAAAGGCGCCGCGGCCGTCGCCGGCAGTCGCCTCGCGAGCCGTCGCCTCGGCGAGGTCCCGGGCCGCCTTCTCGTCGGCGACCACGCGCAGGATGTCGCCCGCCTCGGGCAGGTCGGCCAGGCCGATGATCTCGACCGCGGTCGCCGGCTCGGCGACCTTCACGCGCCGACCCGCGGCGTTCTGGAGCGCGCGAACGCGGCCGTGGGTGCGCCCCACCGCCACGATGTCGCCCACCCGCAGGGTGCCGGTCTGGACGAGCACCGTCGCCACGTTGCCGCGCCCCTTCTCGACCTTCGACTCGACGATGGTGCCCACCGCCGGCCGCTTCGGATCGGCCTTCAGGTCCTGGAGGTCGGCGACGAGCAGGATCATCTCCATCAGGTCGTCGAGGCCGGTCTTCTGCTTCGCCGACACGGGCACGGAGATGATGTCGCCGCCGTACTCCTCGATGAGGACGTTGTTGTCGGCGAGCTCCTGCTTCACGCGGTCCGGCTGCGCGTTCGGCTTGTCGATCTTGTTGATGGCCACGATCATCGGCACCCGGGCGGCGCGGACGTGGTCGATCGCCTCCTTGGTCTGGGGCATGACGCCGTCGTCGGCGGCGACCACGATGATCGCGATGTCGGTCACCTGAGCGCCGCGGGCACGCATGGCGGTGAACGCCTCGTGGCCGGGCGTGTCGAGGAAGACGATGCGCTTGTCGTTGTGCACGACCTCGGATGCGCCGATGTGCTGCGTGATGCCGCCGCGCTCCCCCGCCGCCACGGTCGTGGAGCGGATGGCGTCGAGCAGGCTCGTCTTGCCGTGGTCGACGTGGCCCATGATCGTGACGATCGGGGCGCGGGTGACGAGCTCCGCGTCGGTGTCCTCGGTGAAGATCTGCGGCCGCCCGGTCCCCTCGCTGCGGTCCCCGCCCGGCGCGACGAGCTCCTGCGGCTCGGCCTCCTCGGCGGCGGCTCGCTCGGCGGCCCCGGCCTGGGTCACCTCCATCCCGAGCTCGGACGCGACCAGGGAAGCAGTGTCGAAGTCGATCGACTGGTTGATCGTGGCGAAGATGCCGTTGCGGATGAGCTCCTTGATGATGTCCGCGTGGCTCACGCCCAGCGCGGTGGCGAGGTCCTTGACCGCCACCGACGACGGGATCTCGACCGGCCCACTCGGTCGCGGCGCGACCGGCGCATCGGCAACCGCCGCGCCTCCCTGCGCGTTGCGCCGTCGGGGCGGTCGTGGTCCTCGTCGCTGCTGGTATCTACGTGGCGGCATCCATCACCTCTGGCGTGAGCGTTCCCGGCTCCACGGCCGCGCCGAGCGCTCGATTCACTGCTTCGGCCAGCCGTCGCGGCTCGCGGCAGGCGGGGTCATCACAGACGTACGTTCCCCGGCCGGCTGCCTTGCCGGTCGGGTCGATCGCCACCGTCCCGTCCGCGCCGCGGACGATGCGGGTCAGCGACCGCTTCGGGCGCACCTGGCGGCAGGCGGCACAGGTGCGCATCGGCACATGGTCAGGTCGTCGCTTCGGCATCGACCGCCGCCTCCTCGGCCGGCGCGCCGACCTCACCCTCGCCGTCGTCGTGCTGGGCCGCCGCCGTGGCTACGCCGGCATCAGATCGGATGTCGATCCGCCAGCCGGTCAGCTTCGCGGCGAGACGGGCGTTCTGCCCCTCCTTGCCAATGGCCAGGCTCAGCTGGCGCTCCGGGACGATGACGTTCGCGATCTTGTGCTCCTCGTCGACGCGCACGCTGAGCACCTCGGCCGGCGAGAGCGCCTCGGCCACGTACGAGCCGGGATCCTCGTCCCACAACACGATGTCGACCTTCTCGCCGTTCAGCTCGGCGACGATGGCCTGGATCCGTGCCCCACGCTGTCCGACCGCCGCGCCCTTGGCGTCGACGCCGGGCTGCCGGCTCTCGACGGCAACCTTCGAGCGGCTGCCCGCCTCGCGGGCGATGCCGCGGATGACGACGGTCCCGTTGTAGATCTCGGGGATCTCCATCTCCATCAGCCGACGCAGGAAGCCCCGATGCGTCCGGCTCACCACGAGCACCGGGCCGCGGGCCGTGCGCCGCACCTCGAGCACGTACACCTTCAGGTGCTGGCCGATGCGGTAGTGCTCCCCGGGGAGCTGCTCCGTGACGGCCAGGATGGCCTCCACGCCCTTGCCCATGTCGAGCACCACGGCCTGGTCGGTGGTGCGATGCACCACCCCGGTCATGATCTCGCCCTCGCGGCTGGCGTACTGGCTGTAGACGACGTCGCGCTCCGCCTCCCGGAGCCGCTGCCGGTACACCTGGCCGGCCGTCTGCGCCGCGATCCGGCCCAGCTGGGCCTGGGTCACGTTCTCCGGGACGCGGACCTTGCCGCCGACACCGGTCGACGGGTCGATCTTCTGCGCCTCGGCGACGACCATCTGGAGCTCCGGATCCTCGATCTCGTCCTCGGACGGGACGACCTCGTACTCGCGGTAGACGCTGATCTCCCCGCTCTCCTGGTCGACCTTGACGACGACGTTCTCGGGTGCGTCGGCATTGCGGCGGTAGGCGGACTCGATCGCCTGCTCCAGCGTCTGGATGAGGATGTCCTGCGGCACGCCCTTCTCGGCGTTCAACTGGAGCAGAGCTCCGATGAAGTCTCGATTCACGTCCGCACCTCGCGCCCTTCCGGGCAGAAACAAAAACGTGGGACTGGCGAACCGACCCACGTTCTTCCCTAGTCAGTATCGATTCGGCTCGCACAAACGGTCTGCGAAACCGTCCCGGAGTATATCAGCCGCCCCCGCTCACCGCCAAACGAGGGGCCGATCAGCCCTCGATGAGGTTCTGGACGTCCTGGATCGAGATGAGGATGACGAGGGCGATGAGGACCATGAAGCCGGTGAGGTAGATGAGCGCTTCGCGCTCGGCCGGCAGGCGCCGGCGACGGACCGCCTCGATGAGGACGACAGCGATCCGGCCGCCGTCGAGCGGCGGGAAGGGCAGCACGTTGAGCACGGCCAGGTTCACCGACAGCAGCCCCACGAAGATGAGCTGGCTGACGAGCGGTGCCTCGAGCATGCGCCCGGTCTCCTCGGCGATGCCGATCGGCCCGACCGCCGCCCCGGCGTTCGGGTTGAGGCCGAGGAGTCCGCCGATGGCATCGGCCAGGCCACCGGGGATGCGCCAGGCCAGGTTCGCCGCCTCGCCAAAGCCGCGGCCCACGGCCTCGACCGGCCCGGAGACCGATGAGGGCACTTCGACGTAGCGCTCCGGTTCGTAGCTGAAGCCGATGGGCCCCTCCCCGCGGGCGCGCTGCGCATCGGTGAGGACGCGGGGCTCGACGGTCACCGCCGTCTCCGCGCCGTCGCGCAGGATCGTGAGCGTCACCTCCTCGCCCGCCTGCCCGCGGACGTAGGCGGTCAGCTCGCTCGACACGTCGAAGCGCTGCCCATCGGCGGCGACGATGACGTCCCCCACCCGAAGGTGCTGCTCCGCGGGACTGCCGGGCTGGATCTCGGTCACGGTCAGCGGTCCCTGGCCCTGCGGCACGGGCATCCCGAGCGCGATGGCGAACAGGACCCCGGCCAGGAGGAAGTTCATGACGACACCGGCCAGCAGCACGGCGATGCGCACCGGGATCGGCTTGCGGTTGAAGGCGCCGCTCATGGCGCGCTCGACGGCGGCCTCCGAGAACCCGCGCTCGCGCATCTTCTGCGCCTCGCCCTCACCGTCCTCGCCGAGCATCTTCACGAAGCCGCCGAGCGGGATGGCGTTCAGCGAGTAGCGGGTGCCGCGCCACACGACGGACCCGATCCGCGGCGGGAAGCCGACGCCGAACTCCTGGACGGTGATGCCGGCCATCTTGGCGGCGACGAAGTGCCCGACCTCGTGGACGAGGACGAGCACGACCAGGACGGCGATGAAGGCGATGATGGTGCTCAGGACGTCCACGGGTCAGTGCACCCCCAGCTCGGTCGCCAGCGCCGACCGCACCTCGGCGTCGAGCGCGGTGATCGCCTCGAGGGCCGGCTCCGTGTCATCGCCCCAGCGCGTCACGGCCGATGCGATGACCTCGGCGATGCGCGGGAACGCGATCGTGCCACCCAGGAAGGCGGCGACCGCCACCTCGTCCGCGGCATTCAGGATCGCGCCACGGTTGCCGCCTGCCGCCGCGGCGTCCCTTACGACCCGGTAGGCGGGATAGCGAGCCTCGTCCAGTGGCGCGAACTCGATCGGCCCCCATGCCTCCGGCGCGGCCTGGCGGGCGGGCGACGGCAGGCGATCGGGCGCGGTCAGGGCGTACTGGATGGGGAGGCGCATGTCAGGGACCCCGAGCTGGGCCTTGAAGGAGCCATCGCTGAACTCGACGAGCGAGTGGACGATGCTCGTCGGATGGAGCACGGCATCAATCCTACTGTACGGGATCCGGTAGAGCCATCGGGCCTCGATCGCCTCGAAGGCCTTGTTCACGAGCGTGGCCGAGTCGACGGTGATCTTGGGCCCCATCCGCCAGGTGGGGTGCGCGAGCGCCTCGTCCGGCGTCACCGAGGCGAGATCGGCGAGGTCGTGGTCGCGGAACGGCCCACCCGATGCGGTGAGGATGAGACGCCGGACGTCCTCGATGCGTTCCCCGAGGAGGCACTGCCAGATCGCCGAGTGCTCGCTGTCCACGGGGCGCAGACGGTCGAGCGGATCGCCGTCGAGCCCGTCGAGGGCGGCAGCCACGAGGTGCCCGCCGGTGACGAGCGTCTCCTTGTTGGCGAGCGCCACGCGACGTCCGGCCGCCAGCGCGGCGAGCACGGCCGGCAGCGCGGTCATGCCCGTGGTGGCCACCACCACGAGGTCGACGCCCGGCGCCGTGGCCAGCTCCTCGAGGCCGCCGTCCGCCCAGCGAGCGTCCGGGACGCTCTCGGGGCGCCCCGTCGCGCACCACACCCGCGCGTCCGGGTGGTCCGCGGCCTGGGCCACCAGCCTGTCGCTCCCCCGCCCGGCGGCGAGGCCGCGAAGCACGAAGCGGTCCGGGTGCGCCGCCAGGACCTCGATCGCCTGCCCTCCGATGGAGCCGGTCGAGCCGAGGATCGCGACGCCCGTCACACGACCCTGCCGGCGACGAGCATCGCGTAGCCGGCGAGGACCGGCGCGGCGAAGAGGAACGAGTCGATGCGGTCGAGGATCCCGCCGTGGCCGGGGATCAGGAAGCCCGACTCCTTGCGCCCGGCCGCCCGCTTGAGGAGGGACTCGGCGAGGTCTCCTGCCTGGGCGCTCAGGCCGATGACGGGGCCGAGCACGAGCGGGTGCCACGGCTCGAGCCCGACGAACCACGCGCCGAGGCCGGCGGCGAGCGTCGCCGCCACGAGGCCGCCGGCAAGCCCCTCGACGGTCTTCGACGGGCTGATGTGGTCGATGAGACGGCGGCGCCCGAGCCAGCGCCCGGTGAGGTAGGCGCCCGAGTCGTAGCCCCAGACGGTGAGGATGAGGAGCAGCGCCCATGCGCTGCCCGATCGGAGTCCGAGGCCGCCGACCGTGGTAGCCGCCGTACCGTCCGGCGGAGCGAGATGCGCGACGACGACGATGAACGGCATGAGGAGCGCCACGTAGGCGACACCGAACGACGAGGTCGCCCAGCTGAGAAACCCGGCCCGCGGGTCGCCGCGCGTGAAGCTCGCCATGGCGAGCACGACCGCGCCGAGGACGAAGGCGACGAGCGGCAGGCCGAGCGGCTGCGCCCCACGCACGACATCGAGGAACGCCCCGCCGAGGTTGCCCTCGTTCACGGCCAGCAGGAATGCGCCGGCCACGGCAACGCCGACGGCGAGAAGGAGCACCTGGGGTGGCTCCAGGCCCGCTGCGTCGAGCAGCGCGATGAGCTCGACGAGCGCCAGGAACACGACCAGCCCCACGAGGAGCGAGACCCACGGTTCGCCGAGGATCGCGACCGCCAGCACGACCGGGGCCAGGACGGCGGCGGCGGCGATGCGCGTGCGCAGCATCGGCTCAGGCCCCGAAGCGCCGTTCGCGGCCGGCGAAGTCTTCGATGGCGGCGTCGAAGTCGTCGGGCGTGAAGTCCGGCCAGAACTTGTCGGAGAAGACGAGCTCGGCGTACGCGGACTGCCAGATCAGGAAGTTGCTCGTGCGCCGGTCGCCACCGGTGCGGATGAGGAGGTCCACGTCCGGCTGTCCGGCGGTGTACAGGTGGGCGCCGAGATGCGCCTCGTCCACGTCGGCCGGGCTCGCGGCGCTCGCCACGAGGGCTCGAACCGCGTCGATGAGCTCGGCGCGCCCGGAGTAGTTGAAGCAGATGTTCAGCGTCAGGCGCGTTCCTCCTCGCGTGCGCTCCTCGGCGGCGCGGATCGAGCGCTGGACGTCCGGCGGCGCCTCGTGCAGGCGACCGATGACGTTCACCCGCACCCCCTCGGCGATGAGCTCGTCGGTGTGCTGCCGCACGGCGCCGTCGATGAGGCCGAACAGGCCGGTCACCTCGTCATCGGGGCGGCTCCAGTTCTCGGTGGAGAAGGTGTAGACCGACAGCGTGCCCACGCCGCGGTCGCGCGCCCGGCGCACGACCGGGCGGATGGCCTCCACGCCCTGGACGTGGCCCGCGATCACCGGCAGGCCGCGGGCGCGGGCCCAGCGCCGGTTGCCATCGGCGATGATCGCGACGTGCTGCGGGACGTCGGATGGAGGCAGCCTAGACCTCCATCACTTCTTCTTCCTTGCGCTCTGCGCGGCCGTCGACCGCCTCCACGAACCGATCGGTGAGCCGCTGCAGCGCGTCGAGCTCGCGGCGCTCCTCGTCCTCGGACAGGTCGCCGTCGCGAAGGCCCTTCTTCAGGGCGTCGGCCGCCTCTCGGCGGTGGTTGCGCACCTCCACCCGTGCCTCCTCGGCCCGGCGGCGCACCTGCTTCACCATCTCGCGGCGGCGCTCCTCGGTCAATGGCGGCACGTTGAGCCGCACGACCGTGCCGTCGACGTTCGGCATCAGGCCGATGTCGGACTTCGTGATCGCCTTCTCGATCGCCGACAGGACCGATCGGTCCCAGGGCTGGATGACGATGAGGTGCGCGTCGGGCGTGCTGATGCCGGCGATCTGGTTCAGCGGCGTCGCCGTCCCGTAGTAGTCGACCGAGATGCGCTCGACGAGCGCGGTCGAGGCGCGGCCGGTGCGGATGCCTGCGAAATCGCGCTCCATGGCCTCCACCGCCCGCTGCATCTTCGGCTCAATGTCGGTCAACGCCTCGTGGACCATCAGCTCACCTCTCCCGCGATCAGTGTGCCGATCGCCTCCCCGCGCACGGCGCGGACGATGTTCCCCGGCTGCGTCATGTCGAACACGACGATCGGCATCTCGTTGTCCATGGCCAGGCTCACCGCGGTGGCGTCGAGTGCCTCCAGCCGATTGGCGAGCAGATCGCCGTAGCTGATCCGGGAGTACCGCGTCGCGCCCGGTTCCTTCTCCGGGTCGGCATCGTACACCCCGTCCACGCGGGTGGCCTTGAGGATGACCTCGGCACCGACCTCGACCGCGCGCAGGGTCGCGGCGGTATCGGTGGTGAAGTACGGGTTGCCGGTGCCCGCCACCATGATGACGACCAGGCCCCGCTCGAGATGGTGCACCGCCCGACGCCGGATGTACGGCTCGCACACCTCGTTCATGGCAATCGCGCTCATCACCCGCGAACGACTGCCGGCCTGCTCGAGCGCGTCCTGGATGGCCAGCCCGTTCATGACCGTGGCCAGCATGCCCATGTAGTCGGCCGTGGCCCGGTCCATGCCGCTCGCCGCGGCCGACAGGCCGCGGAAGATGTTGCCGCCGCCGACGACGATCGCGATCTCGACGCCGCCCTGCTGGGCCTCGGCCACCTGCGCGGCGATGTCCCGCGCCACTTCGGGATCGATCCCGTACTGGCGCGGGCCCATCAGCGCTTCGCCGGAGAGCTTGAGCAGCACCCGGCGGTAGGTCGCCACCTAGGCGGCCTCCTCGCCCGCGGCATCCCCGGCGGTCTCGCCGACGGCCATCCGCACGAAGCGGGCGACCTGGATGTTCTCGCCGAGCAGCGCCACCTTCTCGGTGATGAGGTCGGCCACCTTCCGCTCGGTGTCGCGGTACGGCATCTCGAGCAGGCACACCGTCTCGAGCCACTTGCTCAGCTTGCCCTCGACGATCTCCGCGATCCGGTCCGCGGGCCGGCCCTCGCGCTCGGCATCGGCGCTGAACTCGGCGCGCTGCGCCTCGAGGACCTCAGCAGGGATCTCGTCGCGGCTGACCCACTGCGGCCCGAGGCCGGCGACCTGCATGGCGAGCTCCCGGGCCAGCCCCTGGAAGTCATCGGTGCGGGCCACGAAATCGGTCTCGCAGTTCAGCTCGAGCAGGACGCCGAGCCGGGCGCCGTGGTGGATGTAGGAGGCGATCACGCCCTCGCGAGCGGCACGGCCGGCCTTCTTGGCCGCCGTCGACAGGCCCTTCTCGCGCAGCCAGGCGACGGCCTTCTCGACGTCGCCACCGCTCTCCTCGAGTGCCCGCTTGCAGTCCATGATCCCCGCGCCGGTCTGGTCGCGGAGGCGCTTCACGTCCTCGGGCTTGATCATCGTGCTCACTGGGTTCATTCCTTCCGGGTTCGCCTTTCCGACGCCGTCGCTCAGGACGGCACCGTGCTCTTGTCGCTGTCGCTGTCCGTTTCGGTGACGCTGTCATCGTCCTCGGTCGCCTCGGCGGCGCGTCGCGCGCGGGCCCGACGCTCCTCCTCCTCGTCCTCCTCGGGCTCGGGCTCGAAGATGAGCGCCTCGCCCGCGGCCAGGGCGGCGCTGTAGTCCGCTTCGCCGGCGAGCTGGCTCTCGTCGATCGGCGGCATCGCCTCGGCCTGCTCGAACTCCTCGTCGAGGCGGGCCTGGCGATCCTGCTGGGCCTCGAGGACCGCATCGGCCACCTTGGCGCAGATGAGCTTCACCGAACGGATCGCATCGTCGTTGGCGGGGATGACCCAGTCGATGAGGTCCGGGTCGCAGTTCGTGTCGGTGATGGCCACGATCGGGATCTCGAGGCGTCGCGCCTCGGCCACGGCGATCGACTCGCGGTGCGGGTCGACGACGAAGACCGCGCCGGGCAGGCGGCGCATGCGCCGGATGCCGCCCAGGCCCGCGTTCAGCTTCGTGATCTCCTCGTTCAGCTTGCTCGCCTCCTTCTTGGTGAGGCGTTCGAACTCGCCACTGTCCCGCCGTGCCTCGAGCGCCTCGAGACGCTGGATGCGGCGCTTCATGGTCGTGAAGTTCGTGAGCATGCCGCCCAGCCAGCGGGTGTTCACATGGTGCTGGCCCGATCGCTCCGCCTCGGCGGCAACCGATTCCTGGGCCTGCTTCTTGGTGCCCACGAAGAGGATGCTGTCGCCGCGCCGGACCGTGTCGCGCACGAAGTCGAGGGCGTCGTCCAGCCGGCTGACCGTCTGGGCCAGGTCGATGATGTGGATCCCGTTGCGCTCGGCGAAGATGTACTCGCGCATCTTCGGGTTCCAGCGGCGGGTCTGGTGTCCGAAGTGGACGCCCGCCTCGAGCAGCTGCTTCATGCTCGTCGCAGCCATGTGCTTCTACCTCCGGTTGTGTCCTCCGCCCGCATCTCTTCCCGCCGGTCGACCCGCGCCTGGGGCGCCGGGCACCGTGGACCGCGAGATCCGCGAGCGTGTGTGATGGGAACCGCTCGGCCGTCGAGGGCGCGCGTCACGCGCCGCTGAGGCCGACAGCGAGTATAGCACGAAGGCCCATCAGCCCGCTCCGCCCCGATCCGCCACGGACCTCCCCGATCCCCGCGCAACGGTACCGAAGTACCCCTGCCCCATCCGCTCGTACCTTGACCCTCCCGGTCGGCTACCTAGCATCGGCCTCCCCGACGGGCACCCGTCCGCCGGATGCCAACGACCGGACCTAGCAGCGGGGACGTTCGAGACCGATGCGACACCGACCGCAGATCATCCTTCTCGCCGCGGCGATCGCCCTGGGCGCCGTGAGCGCGCCGTTCCCGGGCCGGGTGGCAGCCGCCGATCGCTGGATCACCGTCCGGCCTGGCGACACCCTCTCGGGCATCGCGGCGCGGCACGGCGTGACCGTTCAGCGTCTCGTGCGCCTGAACGACCTGGCCGACGCCAACCGGGTCTACGCCGGGCAGCGCCTCCGGCTGCGTGCACCGGACGGACGCTCGGATGAGCGTGCCGACCGACCGGCGTCCCGGTCCGCGACGCGCCATCTGGTCGTGTACGGCGACACGCTGTCCGGGATCGCGCTGGTCCATGGCGTGACCGTCACCGCCATCGCCCGGGCAAACGACATCGCGAACGTGTCGTTCATCCGTGCCGGCCAGGTGCTCCGCATTCCCGGTGAGCGAGGCGACCAGCCGCGGAGCCGCCAGGGTCGCGCGGAGCGTCCCCGGACCTACACCACCCACCGCGTCGCCTACGGCGAAACGCTGTGGGGTATCGCGGCGCGATACGGCAGCTCGGTGAGCGCGATCGCCGAGGCGAACCGGATCACCGATCCCTCCTTCATCCGCGCGGGCCAGGAGCTGCGGATCCCCGGCGCCCGCGTTCGCGACGGAGCGCGTCGCTGGACCGACCGCGGCCGCGGCGCTGGCTCGCTGGGCGGCCCAACGGCCGCGATGCCGGGCGACATGGCCGTCGTCGTCGCCGCGCGGCGCGAGATCGGGCGCATCATCGTCGCCGAGGCGCGGCGGCAGGGCGTCCCTCCGGCCTTCGCGCTGGCGGTGGCCTGGCAGGAGTCGGGCTGGCAGCCGCGCGTCGTCTCGTACGCCGGTGCCATCGGCGTCATGCAGCTGCTGCCCTCGACCGGCGACTGGGTGAGCGCGACCATGCTCGGCCGCCCGGTGAACCTGTGGGAGCCGCAGGAGAACGTGCTCGCCGGGGTGCGCCTGCTGAAGCACTACCTGGTCCGATACGGCGGCGACCGTTCGCTCGTGCTGGCGGCCTACTACCAGGGCATGTCGGCGGCCGACCGCTACGGCATCTTCCCGGTCTCGCGCCCGTACATCGCCTCGATCCTGCGCCTCCAGCAGCTGTTCGCCGGCTGAAGACGCGCGGGGGTCGTCACCAGGCGTCGATCGCCGGCAGCCGGCTGAGCCGCCAGCGCCCCTCGCCGGCGGGCGCCAGCGTGACGAGGTCGACCCGCAGTCCCGCCGCCCCGCGCGCGGCGCCGGTGGCGGACGCGTAGTCGACGAGTGCCGACCGCAGCCGGGCGACGCGCCGGGCATCGACGCTTTCGGCCGCGCCACCCGCCCGCGTCGTGTGACGCACTTTCACCTCGACGCCCACGAGCACCCCGTCCGGGTCGCGGAGGACGAGGTCGAGCTCGCCCGACGGGCAGCGCCAGCGACGCGCGAGCAGCCTCCAGCCGTGGCCCGACAGCCAGCGGGCCGTCGCCAACTCGCCGCGCAGCCCGAGCACGTGGCGCGGGTCGGGCACGTTCCCTCCTCTTCGATGGGAGGCGGCGCTTGGTCAATCCTCGGGTTCGAAGTCCTCCTCGTCGAGGATCGGTCCCTCGAGGAACAGGTCGAGGCTGAGCTGCTCGCCGGCGAGCAGCATCCGGATCGGCGCGAACGAGCGGCGGTGCCAGGCGCATGGCCCCTCGGTGAGGAGCGCGTCGAAGTGGCGCTGCGTCCCGTAGCCCTTGTTCCGCGCGAAGCCGTAGGCCGGGTAGCGTCCGTCGAGCTCGGCGCAGATCCGGTCCCGCGTGACCTTGGCGACGATGCTCGCCGCCGCGATCGAGGCGCTGATCGCGTCCCCGTCGATGATGGCGCGCTGCGGCAGGTCGACGTCGCGCAGGCTGAGGGCGTCGATGACGAGGTGATCCGGACGCTCCGGCAGCCGGCCGAGGGCCTCGGCCATCGCCAGCTTGGTGGCCTGCAGGATGTTGATGCGGTCGATGACCTCGACCTCGACGCAGCCCACGCCCACCGCATCGGCCCGGTCGAGGATGCGCTCGTAGAGCGCCTCGCGCCGAGCGCGGCTGAGGACCTTGCTGTCGCGCAGGCCCTTGATCCGATGGTGCTCCGGCAGGACGACCGCGGCCGCCACCACGGGGCCGGCGAGCGAGCCGCGCCCGACCTCGTCGATACCGGCGATGCGCTGGAAGCCGGCGAGACGCAGCTCACGCTCGTGGCGCATGTGCGCGTCGCGCACGCGGGGGGTGCGGCGCCGGGGACGCCGCGCTTCGACCGATCCCTGGCGGAGATCGGTCACCGGATCAGCGGCGCTCGCGGAGGGTGGCGGACTTGCCGACCCGGGCGCGGAGGAAGTAGAGCTGCGCGCGTCGAGCAACGCCGTGGCGGACCACCTCGATCTTCTCGATGCGCGGGGCGTGGACCATGAAGGTCCGCTCCACGCCAACGCCGCTGGCGATGCGGCGCACGGTGATCTGCTGGTTCAGGCCGCCGCCGCGCATGCGCATGACGGTCCCCTCGAACACCTGGACCCGCTCACGGTTGCCCTCGACCACCTTCACGGAGACGCGCACCGTGTCGCCGGGGGCGATCTGTGGCACGTCGGTGCGGAGCTGCTCGCGCTCGAGCTCCTTGATGGCATCCATGATGGGGCGACCTCGTTATCGCGGGCTTACCCGCGGCTTATCGGCGGCATGAATCGGTGGGCGTGAAGAACGCGACCGATCGGGACCGGCCGCGACCGGCGGAGTATAGCAGCGGCGTCCGGGCGCCCACAACCGGCCGGTCGGTCAGGCGTGGTCGGCCTCGTGCCCCAGCTCGTCCAGGGTGCGGCGGTCCTCGTCGCTCAGGTCGGCCGTCTCGAGCAGGTCGGGACGTCTCTCGAGCGTGCGCCGCAGCGACTCGCGGCGACGCCAGCGCGCGACCTCGCCGTGGTGGCCGGAGAGGAGGACGCCCGGCACCTCCATCTCGCGGAAGGCTTCGGGCCGGGTGTACTGGGGGTGCTCGAGCAGTCCGGTCGCGAACGAGTCGGACTCGTGCGACGCGGCCTCGATCACGCCGGGGACGAGCCGCGCCACGGCGTCGATGAGGACAAGCGCCGGCAGCTCGCCGCCGGTCAGGACGTAGTCGCCGATGCTCACCTCGCGGTCGACCAGGCTCGTCCGGGCCCGCTCGTCGAGGCCCTCGTAGCGGCCGCACACGAGGGCGAGGTGCGGGATCCCGGCGAGCACCCGCGCCAGGCCGTCGGACAGCCGCTCGCCGGCGGGGTCGAGGAGGACGACATGGGCACCGGCCCGGCGCAGCGGGTCGATCGCGGCCGCCAGAGGCTCGGGGCGGAGGACCATCCCCGCTCCCCCACCGTACGGGTAATCGTCCACGCTCCGATGCCGGCCGAGGCCGTGCTCGCGGAGGTCGTGGACGCTCACCTCGACCAGGCCGCGTTCGAGGGCGCGACCGATGACCGACGTCCGCAGCGGCACGTCGAACACCTCCGGGAAGAGTGTGACGATGTCGATCCGCACCTCAGCGCACCTCCTCGGGCTCCCATCGCACGATCATGCGCCCGGCCGCCACGTCGATCTCGCGGACGACGTCGCGCAGCGCCGGGATCAGCAGCTCGCCGCCAGGTCCCTCGATGCGGTACACCTCGTTCTCGCCGGCCCGGAAGACCTCCACCACGCTGCCCAGCGGCGTGCCGGCCTCGTCGACCGCCTCCAGGCCGACGATCTCGTGCCAGTACCAGCTCCCCTCGGGCAGCGGCTCGGCATCGACCTCGAGGTATCGGCCGGCGAGGGCCTCCGCCGCGTCGCGATCGACGATGCCCTCGACCGCGACGACCGGGACCCGACCTCCCGACTGCAGATCGGTCACCCGGCGGGGCTGCTCCTCGCCCTCGAGGTAGAGCGAGGCCCCGACCACGAGGCGTCCGGGGACGTCGGTCAGCGACTCGATGCGGAACGCGCCGGCGAGCCCCTTCGCCCCGAGCACGCGAGCCACGGCGAGCCGCTCAGTCGTTGCTCTCGATCTCCAGCTCGACATGGCGGCCGTCGCGCGTGGCGGCCACCCGCAGCAGGGCGCGAATCGCGTTCGCGATGCGACCGTCGCGGCCGATGACCCGGCCCATGTCCGATTCGTCGACGGTGAGGATCAGCGCGACCTCGTCGTCGTCCTCCTCGACCTCGACGCTCACGGCATCGGGGTTGTCGACGAGCGCGCGGGCGATGTACTCGAGCAGCTCTTTCACTCGTCGGCCGCCGCTGCGGCCGGGGCGGCCGACTTCTTCGTGCGGGGCTTGCCTGCCGGCTTCGCTGCGGCCTTGGCCGGCTCGGCCGTCGCGCCCGCCGGCTCCGCGAGCCCGGCCTGTCGCATGAGCTTCACCACCGTGTCCGACGGCGTGGCGCCCTTCGCGATCCACGCGTTCAGCTTCTCGCCGTCGATCTGCACGGTGGCGGGATCGGTGAGCGGGTCGTAGAAGCCCAGGATCTCCAGGGCGCGGCCGTCCCGTGGACGGCGGCTGTCAATGGCGATCACCCGGTAGCTGGGGCGCTTCGTGGCCCCCACCCGGGTGAGCCGGATCCGTACTGCCAAGTCGTTCGTCCTCTCTGTCTCGTTGCCCCGCGGCCGCGGGGCGTCGGTTCGAATGCCGTCGGGCTCGGCCCTAGCGGACCGTGAGCACGACGTGGAAGTCGCTGCGTGCCTCATCGGGGCGCGCCGGAGCCGTCATCGCCAGGGCTCCGGCCTGGAGCAGGATATCGCGGGCTTCGCCCGTCACGCCGAGCTCCTCTCCCGCCCCGTCGACAAGCGCACCGACATCGAGCCAGAGCTCGTTGCCGCCGCGGCTGCCGGCGAGCTCCCAAGCCTGCGTGTAGCGCGAGTCCGCGGCCAGGCTCCGGCCATCCCCACGGGCCTCGAGTGCCGCCGCCACGTCGACGGCACTCAGGCCGATGACGACGATCCCCTCCGAGACCGCGTAGGAGACCATGCCGAGCTCGGGCACGGCGACGCTCGTCACGGTGGCGGCACCCACCTGCTCGGTCGTGGCGGCCGCCCCGCGCTCCTCGAGCGCGGCCCGCATCCGCTCCAGCGCAGCCGCGGCCGCGTCCGGATCGGACGGGCGGAGAAGGAGCTGGCCGGTCGGGAGCATGCCCTCCAGGCCGGAAATCGCGACGGCAGCCTCCCGATCGAAGAGCGGCAGGACGTCGCCGTCGAGGTTGATGCCGAGCCCGAGGGCGGCAATCGCGCGCAGCTGGGTGAGCAGGCCCACGAGATCCTCGCCACCCTCCGCGCTGCCGAGCTCGTCTTCGGCGGCCTGCAGCGACTGGCTCAGCCCGAACACGACGAGCTCGGCCTGGGTGGAAGCGGGCATCCACTCGGCGAGGCTTGACGGCTCGCTCGACAGGGCGAACGCCTCGTTGGCCTGCGCGGATGCGGCGTCGGCGTCGAATGGGGCCGAGCCTTCGAGGCGGAGCCCGGTCGGCTCAACCAGGAGGGCGAGGCTTGCGGTGCGGTAGCCACCGAACTGCTCCCCGAGGCCAGCCGACGCACCGAACGCCTCGAGGTCGACGTACATCGAGGCCAGGTGGTCTGCCGCCACGTCGTCCATCGCGTCGCGGAAGGCGGCCGAATCGGCGAGGGAGTCGGTCCGGCCGGCATCCGCGTCGAGCCCGTCGCGTACGGCGTCGGTGCTCGAGCCGACGAGCACGACGTCGTCGAGCAGGGCCCAGCTCGTCTCGGCCGTCACCGAGACGGTCACCCCCTCGTGAGTCTCCGACGCGATCGACAGCCCCAGGTCGGAGGCGATGCGTGCCAGCGCCGTCTCGGCGGCGACGGGATCCTTCACGTCGATGACGGCGAGCATGTTCGCCTGCTCCGGGTCGACGCCCTCCGGCTGGACCGAGAGCGCGACCTGGTCGCCGAGCCAGGGTCGGACATCGGCCTCGTAGTCGATGCCGGCGTCACCGAGGAAGCGAGCGGTGATCTCGTGGATCTTCTGGTCGAGCGACGCGGTGTCCGCGAAACCCGGGACGTGGCTCATGAGCTCGCCGAGGTTCAGCTTCTGCCCGGTCGACGGCTGCAGATACAGCGTCGCGTACACGGCCGTGTGGGCCGGGACTGCGCGCGCGGCACGATCCGCCTGTGCCGCGAAGACGAACAGGTACGCGCCGAGGACCGTCGCTGCGGTGAGCGAGAGGAGGGTGGTGAGCGCGATGACGAGCCGATGCACGCGCTAGCGCTCGATGAGGCCGCGCAGGCCGCCGCCCATGCCGCCGAGGTTCGGAATCCGCCCGCCGCTGATCTGGCGCATGAGCTTCTGCATCTCCGCGAACTGCTTGAGGAGGCGGTTCACGTCCGCGGTGGTGGTCCCGCTGCCGAGCGCGATCCGCCGCCGGCGGCTGGCCTTGATGATCTCCGGCCGGCGTCGCTCATCGGCGGTCATCGAGTCGATGATGGCCTCGATGCGCGCCAGGTGCCCCTCGTCGACGGCCTGCTGCGCGGCGCCCGCCATCTGCCCGGCGCCGGGGATCATCTGCATGATCTGGCCGATGGGGCCCATCTGCTTCACCTGGTTGAGCTGGCTCCGGAAGTCCTCCAGCGTGAAGCGCGACTCCATCATCCGCTGCGCGACCCGCTCGGCCTCCTCGCGGTCGACGTTCTCCTGGACGCGCTCCACGAGCGAGAGGATGTCGCCCATGCCCAGGATGCGCTGCGCAAGGCGATCCGGGTGGAACGGCTCGAGACCGTCGGTGCGCTCGCCGGTGCCGATGAAGGTGATCGGCAGCCCCGTCACGCTGCGAATCGACAGCGCGGCGCCGCCGCGGGCGTCGCCGTCCATCTTCGTGAGCACGAGGCCGGTGATCGGGAGCCGCTGATGGAAGGCCTCGGCGACGCGGACCGCCTCCTGGCCGCTCATGGCGTCGACGACGAGCAGCGTCTCCCCCGGGGTCACCGACCCGGCGATCCGGACCAGCTCGTCCATCATCGGCTCGTCGACGTGCAGGCGGCCGGCCGTGTCGATGAGGACGAGGTCGAGCCCCCGCTGACGAGCGGCCTCCAGACCGGAGCGGGCCACCTCGAGGGCCGGTGTTCCGGTGGGGCGCGTGTGGACCTCGATCCCGGCCTGGTCCCCGAGCTGCACGAGCTGGTCGACCGCCGCGGGCCGATACACGTCAGCGGCGACGAGGAGCGGGCGGCGACCCTCCTTGCGCAGGCGAACCGCCAGCTTGGCGGCGGTCGTCGTCTTGCCCGACCCCTGCAGGCCGACGAGCATGAGGACCGATGGGCGGGCGCCGAGCTCGAGCTCACGGCGCTCGCCGCCAAGGACTGCGACGAGCTCGTCGTGCACGATCTTCACGACCTGCTGGCCGGCGTCGAGCCCGGAGAGGACCTCCAGGCCCAGTGCCCGCTCGCGCACCTTCGCAACGAACGCCTTCACGACCTTGAAGTTCACGTCCGCCTCGAGCAGGGCGAGCCGGATCTCGCGCAGCGCGACGTCGAGGTCGGCCTCGGTGATCTTCGCCTTGCCCCGCAATCGCTGGGTGATCGACTGCAGGCGCGCAGACAGGGATTCGAACATTCGGTGAACCGGGTACGGGGATGATGGCTCGCGCGGAGCGGCTGCCAATTCTAGGCGGCGGGGCGCGCTCCGGCAACGCTGGCCCTCAGGCGAGCAGCCACTCCACGTAGGCCTCGGGGTCGAACGGGGCGAGCGCGTCGACCTCCTCGCCGATGCCCGCGAACACGATCGGCACACCGAGACGGTCCGCGGCGGCCAGCGCCACGCCTCCCTTTGCCGTCCCGTCCAGCTTGGTGAGGACGATACCGGTGACCCCCGCCTCGCGGCTGAAGGCCTCGGCCTGGGCGAGCCCGTTCTGGCCGGTCGTGGCGTCCAGCACGAGGAGCACGTGGCGGGGCTGATCCGGCAGCTTGCGGCGGATGACGCTCACGATCTTCGTGAGCTCGGCCATGAGCTGTGTCTTGTTCTGGAGCCTCCCCGCCGTGTCGATGATCACCGCATCGGCACCGCGCGACTCGGCGGCGGCCACCGCGTCGAAGGCGACCGCCCCGGGGTCAGCGCCGGCGCGCTGGGCGACGACCGGCAGGCCGAGCTCGTCGCCCCAGATGCGGAGCTGCTCGATCGCCGCCGCCCGGAACGTGTCGCCCGCAGCGAGGATGACGCTGCGCCCCTCGCGGACGAGCCGGTGCGCGAGCTTCGCGATCGTGGTCGTCTTGCCGGTTCCGTTGACCCCGACCATGACCACCACCGACGGCGCCGGGCCCAGCTCCCAGGCGCCCGACCCGGTGCGCGCCAGCCGCTCGCGGAGCTCCGCGGCCAGCGCCTCACGTGCTGCCTCCGGCGAGCGTCCAGCGCGCGCCCGGGCCGCGTCGACCATGTCGAGCGCCGCCTCCGGGCCGATGTCGGCGGCGATGAGCGCCTCCTCGACCTCCTCCCAGCTCGCCGCGTCGGCCGGGCCGGCGAAGATCGCACGCAGGCGCGCGCCGAGCCCTCCCGGTCGCGGCCGCAGGCCCATCCCGGTCGGCCCGCGCGCCGGGCGCGGCATCGTCACGCGCTGGCCTCCACCGGGATGTCGGCCAGGCGCAGCGACACGATCCGGGAGACCGCGGCATCGGTCATCGTCACGCCGTAGATCGTGTCGGCCACCTCGATCGTGGCGCGGTTGTGGGTGATGACCACGAAGTCGATCGCCTCGCTCAGCTTGCGCAGGGCGTCCGCGAAACGGCCGATGTTCGCCTCGTCGAGCGCGGCATCCACTTCGTCGAGGATGCAGAACGGCACCGGGTTCACGCTGAGCATGGCGAACAGCAGCGCCACGCCGGTGAGCGCGCGCTCGCCCCCGGAGAGCATGGCCAGGCGCTGGAGCCGCTTCCCCGGCGGACGCACGACGATCTCGATGCCATCCGGCGCGTCGCCATCTGTCCCGCCGCCGAGGCTCAGCGAGGCCGACCCGCCGGCAAAGAGGAGGCGGCAGAACTCGTCGAACTTCTCGCCGATCGCGGCGAAGGCCGCGTTGAACTGCTCGGAGATCTGGGCGTCGAGGGTGCCGATGAGCTCCTCGGTGGAGCCGATGGCTTCGGACAGGTCCGTCTCCTGGCCGGCAAGCTCGTCGAGCCGCGCGGACAGCTCGCGGTGCTCCTCGACGGCAAACGGGTTCACCGAGCCGATCTGGGCCAGCGTGCGTCGCACCCGCCGCAGCTCCCCGTCCAGGGCCTCGTCGTCGAGCGCGTTGATCCCTTCGCGCGCCGCCGTTCCCGCCTCGGCGTCACCGGGGTCCGCGGGCGCCTCCCCCGCCTCGGGAACGGGCAGCGAGTCGAGGGCGAGCTCGCGCTCGCGAGCGAGCGCGGCCAGCGCCTCCTCGTGCCGCGACGCTTCGATGGCCGATGTCTGCGCGTCCCGCTCGAGCTCACCCAGCCGCGCCAAGCTGCCACCGGCGCCGCGCTCCAGGTCGAGCAGGTCGGCGCGCGCCGCCTGGCGCGCCTCCTCGGCGCCACTGCTCTCGGCCGCGGCAGCCTCGTCCGCCGCGCGCGCCGCGGCTACGGCATCGCGGGCGGCTGCGGCCTCGGCATCGATCGCGGCAAGCGCCGCCGCGCGCGCCCCTCCCTCGGCGACGATGTGCGCCCGCCGCGCCTCGTGCGTGGCGCGCTCACGTCCCTGGCCGACCTGTCGCTCCTCGCGGCCGCGGGCTTCCTCGCGTGCGGCAACCCACGCCTCGCGTGCGGCATCCGCCTCGGCGGCGAGGCTGGCGCGCACCTCGCGGGCGGCCTTCGCGGCGGTTTCGAGTTCGGCCAGCCGTGCGTCCGCAGCCTTCTCGTCGGGCGGCTCACCGGACGGAGGAGCCGGGGGCAGCGCGTTCACCTCCTCGTCGAGGGCCGCCCCCGCGGTGGCCGCGCGGGTGTGACGCAGCTCGACCTCGGCAAGGGTCGCCTCCGCCGCGCGCAGCTCGCCCTCTGCCCGGCCTACGTCGCCACGGGCCCCGTCCAGGCGCCGAGACGCCTCGCCGACCGCGGCCAGCTGCCGGGCGGCCGAGGCGGTGGCCTCGGACTGCTCCTGCTCGGCGCGTTCGAGCGCCTCGGCCAGCTCGCGACGGCGCGCGTGCCGCCGCGCCGCCTCTCCCCCGGCGGCGTCGGCACGGCCGCGGACCGACACGAGCCCGCGGCCGTCGGCGAGGTCCCCGCGCGGCGTCACCGCCAGCCAGCCGGCCGGCAGCGCCCGCCATCCGGCAAGGAGCGCCGCGAGATCGGGGGCCACGACCGTGCGGCGCAGGAGCCGGAGCCCCGCGCCAGCGCCGCCCGCCCACTCGGCCAGCGTCCGGTCGCCACCCACGGCGCGGAGCGCGCGATCGCGGTCGGCGGCATCGGCGACGAGGTCGTCGTCTGCGGCGGTGGCCAGCAGACGTGCGGCGCCACGCGCCTCGGCGAGCCGCTCGACGAGGTCACCGTCGCGCCAGACGAGCGCCTGCTCGAGCTCGCCGCCGATGGCCGCCTCGATGGCCGGCCACGCCGCCTCTGGCGCCTCGAGGCTGTCGAGGAGGGTCGTCCATCCCGCCGCGGTGAGCAGCGAGCCCAGGATGGCCCCGTGTTCCGCGCGTTCGTGGAGCGCCTCGAGCTCGCCGCGCATCGCCCCGACGCGCTCAGCGAGCTCGGACGACTGACGTCGCGCGGCATCGGCTCGAGGCTGCGCGGCCTCCAGCTCTCGTTGCGCGGTGGCTTCGCGCGCCCGGGCCGCGTCGGCACGCTCACGGGCGGCCGCAGCGGCGCGCCGGGCGGGCTCCACCGCCTCGGCCAGCTCGACGAGCGTCTCCCGCGCGCTCGCGAGCTCCCGTGCCAGCTCCTCGCGCCGAGAGGCGAGCCGCGCCGCGACCTCGCCCCGACGCGCGGCCTCGGCGATCCGCTCCCCCTCTTCCCGCCGTCGGTCGGCGAGCGCGGACTCCGCTGCCAGCAGTCGGGCGTCGGCCTCGGCGAGGCGGTCCGCGGCAGCTCGCCAGGCTGTCTCCGCCTCGCTCGCACGAGCCCGCGCCGGATCGACGTCGGAGTCAACCGCGCCGCTCGCCAGCTCGGCGAGCGCGATCTCGATCCCGGCCAGCTCGGCGGCAGCGGACTCCTCCGCGCGGCGCAGGTCGGCGGCGCGCGCCTCGATCGCCTCGTAACGGCTCTCCGCACGGATCCGCGCTTCGCGTGTGGCCTCACGGCGCTCGATGGCCCCGCGGGCGGCTTCCTCCGCCCGCCAGTAGCGCTCCTCGGCCGCTGCGGTGGCCTCGCGCCCAGCGGCCTGCTCGGTGCGAAGGGCCTCGAGCGCGGCCTCGGCCGCCGCAGCGCGCCGGCGCGCCTCTCCCAGTGCTGCACGAGCTGCCGACTCGCGGCGACGATGGGACTCGCCGACCAGGGCCCGCGCGCGGCGGCCGAGCGCGTCGTGCTCCTGCTGGTGCTTCGCCTGCAGCGCGAGCCGCCGGACCTGGGGCCGAAGCTCGCCGGCCAGGTCGCTGATACGGGTCAGATTGTCACGGGCCCTGCCGAGCCGGGCGAGCGCCTCGTTCTTGCGGACCTGCAGGTTCTTCACCCCGGCCGCCTCCTCGAACAGCTGGCGCCGCTCTTCCGGGCGCAGGGAGAGCGCCGCGTCGACGGTCCCCTGCCCCACCACCACGAGCTCGTTCGCGCCGAGGCGGCCCTCGCCGAGCAGCTCGACGACGTCGCGAAGCCGCGCCCGCGCCCCGTTGATGAGGTACTCGCTCTCGCCGGAACGGTAGGCGCGGCGGCCGATGGTGACCTCGGTGAATTCGATCGGCAGCCAGCCATCGGCGTTGTCCAAAGTGAGGATCGCCTCGGCCATGCCCTGCGGCTTGCGCTCCTGCGACCCGGCGAAGATGACGTCATCCGCGCGGCGCGTGCGCAGCGACCGGTTCGACTGCTCCCCGAGCACCCACCGCACGGCGTCGGCCATGTTCGACTTGCCCGATCCGTTCGGACCGATGACCGCGTTCACGCCCGGCTCGAAGACGAAGCGCGTGGCATCCGCGAAGGTCTTGAACCCGTGAAGCCGCAGCTCCTTGAGCCGGCTCATACCGGCTCCACGTCCACGGCCGTCCGCCGGTGCACGCGCTCGATGGCCTGGCCGGCCGCGTGCTCCTCGGCCCGCTGGCGGCTCGACCCGGTGCCAGCGGCGAGCCGCTGCCCGTTCAGCAGGACCGCGACCCGGAAGCGCTGCTCGTGCGGCGGACCGGAGGTTTCGAGCAGCTCGTAGCGCGGCTTCTGGCGGTGGACCCGCTGGCTCCACTCCTGGAGCCGGCTCTTCGCCGACTTCAGCGACACGCGCTCGGGGCCGTCGAGCTCCTCGCTGAACAGGTGAAGCAGCCAGCGACGCGTGGCGGGCAGGCCCTCGGCGAGGTAGACGGCGCCGGCGACGGCCTCGAACAGGGCGGCCAGCAGGGAAGGGCGGTTCGCGCCGCCGGCCTCGGACTCGCCGCGACCGAGCAGGAGGTATCGGTCCATGCCGGTCCTCACGGCCAGGCGGGCGAGCGCGTCGCGGTTCACGAGCCCGGCACGGCGCGCGGTGAGGAGCCCCTCGTCCTCGTCGGGGTATCGGTCGTAGAGGAGACGGCTGACGACGAGGCCGATGACGGCGTCGCCGAGGAACTCGAGGCGCTCGTTGTGCCCTGCAACGAGCTGCTGGTTCTCGTTGAAGTAGGAGCTGTGGACGAACGCCTGGCGAACGGCCTCCGGATCCCGCAGGGCGATGCCGAGTCGCTCGCCGAGCTCGTCGAAGCTCGAACCTACTGCTGGTGCTCCTCGATGTACTCGACCGCGTCGGAGACCTTCTGGATCTTCTCGGCGTCCTCGTCCGAGATCTCCATCCCGAACTCCTCCTCGAGGCTCATGATGAGCTCGACGAGGTCGAGCGAGTCGGCGTTCAGGTCGTCGACGAACGAGGCCTGCGGCGTGACCTCCTCCTCGTCAACGCCGAGCTGCTCGACGATGATCTTCTTGAGTCGGTCGAAGGTGGTTCCGTCGGTCACCCGTCTTAGGCTCCTCTACCCGATGCTCCGCTTCCCGTTGAACGCGCGACGCTGCCGAGGACTCCGTTCACGAGGCGTCGGGCGGCATCTCCGGCGTACGTCCGGGCAAGGGAAACGGCATCGTGGATCGTCTCCCCGTCCGGGATCGCGGCGGAGTATAGCACCTCGTACAGGGCGCTCCGCAGGATCGTCCGCTCCACGCGGCCGAGCTCGCTGACCGGGATCGCCGGCGCCAGGCGGGCGATCTCGGCGTCGATCTCCGGCCGATGACGGAGCACGCCCTCCACCAGGTCACGCGCCTGGTCGGCCGTGTCGCGGCGGAGGCCCTTCTCCGTGGCGAGGCGCTCCAGCGCGGTGAGCGCCTGCTCGGGGCGGAACTCGTCCTCGAACAGGGCGAGCATGGCCAGGCGGCGGGCCTGGAGCCCCTGGTCGGTGGCGGGCCTCTGCCGCGTGGGCGTCACCCGGTCAGGCCTCGGGTTGCGCGGCGACGGCGCGCGTGCCCTCGGCCACCGCCTCGCCGGCGTCGTGCCGGGCGAGGGCGGGATGGGCCCGCGTCCATTCGGCGATGAGCCCGGGGATGTCCTCGGCCGCCGCCTCCGAGCCGACCCGGATGGCGTGCTCGACCATTCGCGCCTTCGCCCGGCCGTGGGTCACGATGCTCACCCCGCGCACGCCAAGCAGCGGCGCGCCGCCGTAGCGCTCGAAGTCGAACCGGTGCTTCAGACGGTCGAAGCCTGGCTTCAGGGCCAGCAGGGCGAGCGGCGCCACGGCGCCCTGTTGCAGGTCGCTGCGCAGCGAGCGGAAGATGTAGCTCGTCAGGCCCTCGAAGAACTTGATGACGACGTTGCCGACGAACCCGTCGCACACCACCACGTCGGCGCCGTGCGCGATGAGGTCGTTGCCCTCGACGTTGCCGACGAAGTTCAGGTCCGCCTCGCGCATCCGCTCGTTCGCCTCTCGCGTGAGGGCGTTGCCCTTCTCGTCCTCCTCGCCGATGTTCAGGAGGCCGATGCGCGGGCGCGGCACCTTCAGGACGTGCTCCGCGTAGATCGAGCCCATGACGGCGAAGTGGACGAGGTTGGTGGCGTCCGAGTCCACGTTGGCGCCGACGTCGAGGAGCATGATCGGGCCGGTGGCAGTGACGAGGTGCGCGCCGAGCGCGGGGCGGTCGACCCCCTCGATGCGGCCGAGCCGGAAGACGGCAGCTGCCATGGTGGCCCCCGTCGAGCCGGCGCTGACGACCGCGTCCGCCTTCCCGTCGCGGACGAGCTCGGTGGCCACCCGGATCGAGGCGCGCCGCTTGGCGCGCAGGGCGGTGGCGGGCGACTCGCCCATCCCGATGACGTCCGGCGCGTCGACGAACGAAACGCTCGCCGGGCGGCCATGACCGTACTCGGCGATCTCGGCCTCGATGCGGGGCAGGTCGCCAACGAGGATGATCTCGTCGGCATTGGCGGCCGCGTAGTTGATGGCCCCGCGGACGACCTCGCGCGGTGCGAAGTCTCCGCCCATCGCGTCGACCGCGATGCGCATCAGCGGCCGCGGGTCAGCGTGCGCCGCCCTCGGCCGGCGTGCTCGACTCGACCGGCACCACCTCGCGGCCATCGTAGTAGCCGCAGGTCGGGCAGACGTGATGGGCGCGCTTCAGCTCGTGGCAATGCGTGCACTCGACGAGCGGTGGCGCGCTGATCGCCAGGTGAGCACGTCGCTCGCCCTGGCGGGCCTTGGATACCTTGCGCTTGGGAACGCCCACGCGTGTTGACTCCTGAAGATGCGGATCGGGGACGGGACGCCGCAGTATAGCCGCCATCGCCCCGGCTGGCGAGGCAGGGGTCAGTTGCGCTCGCGCTCCAGGAACCGGGCCAGGCCGGCGAGGCGCGGGTCGATCTCGTCGTCGGCGTGCGGCGCGTGGCCCGCGCCGAGCGGCTCGCCGCAGTCCGGGCAGAGGCCGGCACAGTCCGGCCGGCACAGCGGGTGCATCGGCTCGGTGAGCGCGAACTCCTCGCGGAGGACGGGCCCCAGGTCGATCTCGTGGTGCTCGTCGATGGCGCGGACCGCCTCCTCGCCCTCCGGGCCGGGCAGCGCCGCCCCGCTCTCCGGGTCGATGGTCGGCAGGTACTCCTCGCTGATCTCGACGGTGGCCTGCTCCACGTACGGCTCCAGGCAGCGCCCACAGGTCCGTCGCACGTCGCCGCTGAGCGTGCCGCGCACGAGGATGCCGCGGTTCGTGCGCTGCATGCGGACGAGCCCGCTCACCGGCCCCGCCAGCTCGACGTCCGGCGCGAGGGACAGGTATCGGTCGCGCAGGCGGTGCTCGCGGACCGCGCCCGGCGGCTCCCGCAGGAGCCCGGCCACGTTGAACGCGGTCATGGGCGTGGGGCGGCTTCGGTAGCCTCCTGCTCCGGCTCGCCGATGGGAACGCCGTCGGTCGCCGGGCGCGGCGGCCGGTGGCGCTCGTCGAGCATGTCGATGCCACGCTTGATGCTCGTCAGCGCCTTGATGCATTCCCCCTCGAGCCGGATGAGGACGCCGGCCGCGTACTCGTCGGCGCCGCGGCGCACCTCGGCCGCCTCCTGGTTGGCCGTGTCCAGGATCTCGCCGGCGCGCTGCTGTGCCATGCGCACCAGTTCGCGCTCCTCGAGCATCTGGGCGGCCTGCTCCTGGGCGCGGGCGATGATCGCGTCGGCCTCCTCGCGCGCCCGGTCGGTGATGCGGCCCGCCTCCTCGGTGATGCGCCGCGCCTGGCGCACCTCGTCGGGCACGGACACGCGAAGCTGGTCGATCAGCTCGAGCACCGCCGCCTGCTCGAGGACGACGTTGTTCGTCAGCGGGAGCTTCTTGCCGGCCGCCACGAGGGACTCGAGGCGTTCGACGAGGAAGATGATGTCCGTGGCCGTGATCCTCCGTCCGTGGCCGGGATTATAGACCCGGGATCGAACGATTCCGTCGTCCGCGTGCTCAGCCGCGGAAGCGCTCGGCGAGCGCGGCCGCCACCGGCTCGGGCACCATGCCGCGCACGTCGCCGCCGAACTGTGCGACCTCCTTGGCCAGCGAGCTCGACACGAAGCCGAACTCGAGCGCGGTCATGAGGAAGACGGTGTCGACGCCCGGCTCCAGCCTGCGGTTGGTATGGGCCATCTGGAGCTCGGCCTCGAAGTCGCTGATCGCGCGCAGCCCGCGCACGATGAACCCGGCTCCCCGCCGCGCGGCGAACTCCACGGTGAGCCCGTCGAAGGACTCGACCTCCACGTGCGCCCCGAGCTCGGCCACCGACGCGCGGATGAGCTCGACCCGCCGCTCGATCGGGAACAGCGGCGACTTCTTCGGGTTGTGGAGCACCCCGATGACGAGCCGGTCGAAGAGGCTCGCCGCCCGGCGAGCGACGTCGAGGTGGGCCATCGTCATCGGGTCGAACGAGCCGGGAAAAACGGCGACGCGGCTCATGGCTCCTCCACCTCTCGGACCAGGAAGGTGAGGGCCGTCTCGCCGAAGCGCCGGTCGCGCCAGCGGGCCAGGCCCGGAGGTGTGGGCACCTCGGTCCGCCAGAAGTGCTTCACCACCACGCTCGCATGCGGCGCCAGCAGCGGCACGAGCCGCTCGAGCGGCGCGAGGATAGCACGCTCCTCGTACGGCGGATCGAGGAAGGCAAGGTCGTACGGCCCGTGCCGATCGCCCGCCAGGAAGCGATCGACGTCGCCGCCATGGACCGATGCCGCGGCGGCCAGCCCGGTCCGCTCCAGGTTGTGGCGGATCGCGGCGAGCGCCACCCGGCCACGTTCGACGAAGCTGGCGTGCGCCGCACCCCGGGAGAGCGCCTCGATGCCGAGCGCCCCGCTGCCCGCGTACAGGTCGAGCACCCGCGCGTCCGGGACGCGCTCGCCGAGGATGCCGAACAGCGTCTCCTTCACCCGGTCGGTGACCGGCCGCGTGGCGCGGTCGCGTGGCGCGCGCAGCGGGACGCCGCGCGCGGTGCCGGCGATCACCCGCATGCCGGCCCGCTCACGCGGCCTCCCCATCGTCCTCGCCGGCGGCGAAGTCGGACCGCAGCCGCGCCAGGCCGGGCCGCCCGGCGAGCGCCGGGTCCGCCGTCACGAGTTGGTCGGCGAGGTCGCGGGCCCGCTCCGCGAGGGCGACGTGCCGCGGCTCGAACAGCGACGCCACGCGCAGGGGCGGCAGGCCCGACTGCCGCGTGCCGAGCAGGTTGCCGGCGCCACGCAGCGTGAGGTCGGCCTCGGCGATGGCGAATCCGTCCGACGAGGCGGCAACGACCTCCAGGCGGCGCCGCGCCAGCTCGTCGGTGGCGTCGGAGAGGAGGATGCAGAACGATCGGTGTGGCCCGCGGCCGACCCGCCCGCGCAGCTGGTGGAGCTGGGCCAGGCCGAAGCGCTCGGCGTCCTCGACGAGCATGACGCTCGCGTTCGGGACATCGATGCCGACCTCGACCACCGTCGTGGCGACGAGGAGGTCGAGCTCGCCGGCGGCGAAGGCAGCCATCGTCGCGTCACGCTCGTCGGCCCGCTGCTGCCCATGAACCAGCCCGATGCGGAGGGATGGGAGGCGGTCGCGCAGGCGCTCGACCTCTGCCTCGGCGGAGGCCACGGTGAGCGCCTCGCTCTCCGCCACCAGCGGCACGACCACGAACGACTGGCGGCCGGCGGCAGCCTCGTCGGCGAGGAAGGCCTCGATCCGGGGCAGCGCCGAACGATCCCGGATCTCGGTGCGGATCGGCTGCCGTCCGGGCGGCAGCTCGCGAATCGTCGAGATGGCGAGGTCGCCGTAGAAGGTGAGGGCCAGCGTGCGCGGGATCGGCGTCGCGGTGAGGGCCAGCACGTGGGGCTCGAGGCCGGCGCCCTTGGCCTGCAGCGCGGCGCGCTGCGCGACCCCGAAGCGGTGCTGCTCGTCGACGACCGCCAGGCCGAGGCTGCGGAACGTCACCGCCTCGCTGATGACGGCGTGGGTCCCGATGACGACCTCCGCCTCCCCGGCCTCGATCGCGTCGTGGATCCGTCGCTTCTCCGCCGGCTTCAGCGAGCCGGACAGGAACTCGGCGCGCACGCCGAGCGCGGCGAGGAGCGGCGCCAGGCCGGCGTGGTGCTGACGGGCCAGGATCTCGGTGGGCGCCATGAGCGCGCCCTGCCAGCCGGCGCGCACCACCGCCCCGAGCGCGACCGCCGCCACGGCCGTCTTGCCGCTGCCGACGTCGCCCTGGAGCAGCCGGCGCATCGGCCGCTCGCGGGCCAGGTCGGCCACCACCTCGTCGACCGCAGCGCGCTGGTCGTCGGTGAGCGTGAAGGGCAGCGCGGCGAGGAGCCGCTCCAGCTCGTCGGATGGGACGATCACGCCCGCCGCGCGCATCCCCTCGCGCGCGACGCGCGCCTGGGCCAGCGTGAGCTGGAGGGCGAGCAGCTCATCGAAGGCGAGCCGGTCGAGGGCGGCCGGCACGTCGGCCGCCTCCCCCGGGAAATGGGCCGCCGCCAGCGCCTCGCGGAGCGGCAGCATCCCGTCCCGTTCGCCGGGGAGCAGCGGGTCCTCGATGCCCGGCAGGGCGCGCTCGAGCACCCGGGCCAGGAGCTCGCGCACGCGCTTCTGGGTGACGCCGCCAACCAGGGGGTAGACCGGCACCACCCGCGCGGTGTGCATCGACTCCCGGCCGGCGGGTGTGAACTCCGGGGAGGTGAACTGCGGCCGCCAGCCGCGCAGCGCGACCTTGCCACTGACCACGATCTCCATCCCCTTGCGGAGCCGCGTCTCGACGAAGCGGCGGCCGAACCAGATCGCCTCGGCGCTGCCGGTGTCGTCGGCGAGCTGAGCGATGACGCGCTGCGGGCGTCGGCCGAAGCCAGCCTCCACCTTCACGTCGGTGACGCGCACGCGCGCCGACTGCTTCTCGTCCGGACGCAGGTCGCCGAGCGGCCGCAGCTCGCTGAAGTCGTCGTAGCGCGACGGCAGGTGGAAGAGCGCCTGCCGCGGCGTCTCGATCCCCAGCTTCCCGAGTGTCGCGGCCCCCCGGCCCAGCTCCGGGAGCGCGATCCGCAGCGGCCGGTCGAGATCCTCAGGGGCGAGGCCGCGCCGGGTGACGGTCCGCGTCACGCGCCGACGCCCCGGTCGCGTCGTTGCATGGCCCGATCGTAGCGTGCTAGCATCGGGCCGTTCCGGCGGCGCCACCCGAGGTGCGCCGGTTCGTCTGTGATTGGAGACCCCATGGCACGACAGTGCGAGATCTGCGGCAAGAAGCCGATCACCGGCTGGAACCCGCAGTCGGTCGGGATGAACCGCAAGCGCGCCCTGCGCCGCTGGATCCCGAACCTGCAGTCGGTGGCCGTCCAGCGCAACGGCCGGACCGTCCGCGTGCAGGCATGCACGGGCTGCCGCCGCACCCTGGAAAAGGTCTAGGCCCCTCCCCCGAGGTCGCGCTCCGCGTCGAGCGCCAGCGTGAACGGCCCATCGTTCACGAGCTCCACCTCCATCTCCGCCCCGAACCGGCCGGTCGCCACCTCGTGGCCGGCATCGCGCAGCCGCTGCGCGAAGCGCGTCACGAGCGGCTCGGCGACCGCCGGCGCGGCGGCATCGGTGAAGCCCGGTCGCCGTCCACGGCGCACATCGGCGTACAGGGTGAACTGGCTGACGACCAGGAACGCGCCGCCGACGTCGCCGATCGAGAGGTTCGTGCGTCCGGTCGCATCGGTGAAGTAGCGCAGGCTGAGCAGCTTGTCGGCCATGCGGTCGACGGTCGCCCCGTCATCGGTGGCGCCCACGCCCACGAGCACCAGAGCTCCGGGACCGATGGCTCCCACCGCCTCGCTGCCCACCCGCACGGCGGCGCGCCGGACGCGCTGGACGACGAGCCGCATGTGGGCTAGCCCGAGGGCGAGGCGCCGGCGCTCGGCTCCGGCTCGCCGATCCGCACGATGCCGGCGTCCTCGTTGGGTCGCGGGCCGCCGAGCGCAGCCTCGGTGAAGCGCGCCTGGGCGTTCCAGATCATCCAGCCCACCGCGCCGTTGTCATCGAGCGCGCGCATCTCGTCGCGGATCTGCGCCGCGGTGTACGGCGGGAACGGGCCGTAGCCGAAATCCTGGATCCAGGGCCGGATCCGCATCGGCAGCCCGGCGGCCTGGCGGTTCATGATCTCGAGCGTCTTGTCGATGACGTCGTACGGCGCCCGGTTCGGCACCGGGTGGCCGAACACGCCCGGGCCGTAATGGCTGGGATAGACCATCGGGCTGAAGTAGTCGACGTACGGCATGATCACCTCCGGCCGCTGCCCGATGCCCTGGTCGTCGGGAACGATGAAGCTGATCGGGAAGACATCGGCGGAGAGGAAGGCGCGCTCGGTCTCGAGCCGCTCCGCGATGACCCGCAGCGTGCGCCGGATGGTGGGCAGCCGGAACGACTGCGAGTTCGGCAGGTTCGTGTCGGCCACGTCGTACGGTCCGTCGCTGAAGTACCGAATGTAGTCGAGCTGCACCTCGTCGAACCCCTTGTCGGCGAGGTCGCCGGCGATCGCGGCGAGGTACTCGGCCACGCCGGGAGCGGCCGGGTCGAGCCAGATGCCGCCGATGTTGTCGCGCCAAGGCTCGCCGGTGGCCACGTTGCGCACCGCCAGCTCCGGACGCGAGGCGCCGACGGTGTTGTCCTTCATGCACACCATCCGCGCGATGGTGTAAATGCCGCGCTCCTTCAGCGCGGGCAGGAGCTCCTCGAGCTCGAAGATGGGACGGGCCGCCGCGCCGGACTCGACGGCCTCGGGCAAATCGGTTTCGTAGTAGAGCCAGCCGCCCGTCTCCTTCACGTCAATGACGATCGAGTTCGCCTCGGTGCGCTCGATGATGCGCAGGAGCTCGTCAAGCCGGCCGGGACCCTCGAACACGAGGCCCGGGGCGTACAGCGCACGCGTCTCGAACGGCTCGAGCGCAACGTCGATGTCCATCGACTCGCCGAGCGTGACCTCCACGAGGCGGAAGCCCGGCATCTTCACGATGAGGGTCCCCGACTCCGGCACGTTGGCCAGGGCGTAGCGACCGCGGCGATCGGTGCGGACCGCGTGATCAGCGCCGTCCAGGAAGACGCGGGCTCCCGCCACCGGGTCGCCGCCGGCGTCGGTGATCACGCCGCGCACGACGTTGCGCCGCAGCTCCACTGTCGCATCGCCGTCGTCCGGCACGCTGATCGCCGCCGGATCATGGCCGTCGGCCTCGACCCGCAGCTCGGTGCCGCGCAGCGCGCTGACCGTCGCCGACCCGTCGGCCGTGGTGCGCGCGTCGACGCCGTCGCCGACGACCCGCGCGTCGGCGACCGGCTCGCCGCTCCCCCGCTCCGTGACCGACACGGTGAGCTCCCGCGGCTGCTCAGGCGTCGGCTCGGCGGTGGGAATGAACGGCAATGGCCCCGACTCACCGCAGGCGGCGAGGAGGAGCGACAGGGCGACGAGGGTGGCGGTGGCTCGCGGGGTCGGGACGCGGGTCAGGATCGGCTCCTTTCTGGGTCGCGGTCGGGGTGATCGGCGCCGGACGCCGCATGGCGCAGCGCCTCGACGACGGGCTGGAGGTCGCCTTCCGCGGCGTACAGCGCGCTGCCGGTCACGAGCACGTCGCCACCGGCGGCGTGCGCCGGGCCGATGGTATCGAGGTTCACGCCGCCGTCCACCGCGATCGGCAGGTCGAGCCCCCGCCGCTCGGCCTCGTCGCGCAGGGAGCGGAGCTTGGGCAGCACATCGGCCATGAATGCCTGGCCGCCCCAGCCGGGATTGACGGTCATGACGAGGAGCAGGTCGATGCGGTCGAGGAATGGGAGAACGCGGTCGGCGGTGGTCTCGGGGTTCAGGGCCAGCCCCGCGCCGCGGCCGGCACCGCGGATCGCCGCGATGACCGCCGTGGGGTCGTCGTCCGCCTCGACGTGGAAGGCGATGACGTCCGATCCCGCGTCGGCGAAGGCGTCCACGTAGCGCAGCGGCTGGCTGATCATGAGGTGGCTGTGGTACGGCAGCCGGCTGTGGCCGCGCACCGCGTCCACGACCACCGGCCCCATGCTGATGTTCGCCACGAAGTGGCCGTCCATGACGTCGAGATGGATCGAGTCGACCCCGCCCGCGTCCGCCCGCGCGATCTCCTCGCCGAGGCGGCTGAAGTCGGCGTTCAGGATGCTCGCACTGATGTGCGGCGGCCGGACGGCATCGGTCCCGGCCGCACCGGTCCGGTCGGCAGCGGTCATGACGCCACCGGCGTCGCGGCGTCCGACCCCGCAGCCCGCAGCTCGCGCAGGGATCGGCCGGCCAGCTGGGCGTGGAGCTGTCCGCAGGCCGCCTCGATCTCGCGCCCGCGCGTGTCGCGCACGGTGACGGCCACGCCCGCGGCGCGGAGCACCCCGGCGAAGGCGTCGACCCGGTCGAGCGGCGTTCCGCTCCAGCGCGAACCGGGCGTTGGGTTCAGCGGGATGAGGTTCACGTGGCAGCGCCAACCGCGGGACAGGGCCGCCAGCCGCTCGGCGGCCGGCAGGTCGTCGTTCACGCGGTCGATCATCACGTACTCCAGGCTGACGCGGCGGCCGGTCAGCTCCGAGAAGCGCCGTCCGGCGCCGATGACGCGCTCGATCGGCCATTTGCGGTTGATGGGCACCAGCTCGTCGCGCAGGCGGTCCTCCGCCGCGTGCAGGCTGATCGCCAGGTTCACCTGCGGCAGGTCGGCGATCATCGCCTCCATCCCCGGCACCACGCCGGAGGTGCTGACCGTGATGTGCCGTGCGCCGATGCCGAGGCGATCGGGATCGTTGAGCAGGCGCACGGCGGCGAACACGCGGTCGCGGTTGTTCAGCGGCTCGCCCATGCCCATGAACACGACGTTGTAGTGGCCGCTGCCCGACCCGGGCCGCCAGTCGGCGCCGAGGGCCAGCCAGGGCGTGCGGTGCCAGTGCAGGACCTGGTCCACGATCTCCCCCGGCGTCAGCTGCCGGCCGAACCCGGCCTGCCCGGTCGCGCAGAACGGGCAGTTCACCGCACAACCGGCCTGGCTGGAGATGCAGATCGTGGTCCGCGCCGCGGATCGCCCGCGGGCGGGGGTCCGCATGAGGACCGATTCGATGCGCTGCCCGTCGGCGAGCTCGTGAACCGCCTTGGCGGTGAGCCCGTCATCGGTCTCGATCACGTGGCTGTCGGCGATCGTCGAGAAGCGGAAGCCGGCCGCCAGCGCCTCGCGCAGCCCGACTGGCAGGTCGCTGAGGTCGGCGAAGCCGCCCGCCTCGGGCCGATGCGCGCCGGCCAGCACCTGGCCGGCGCGGTACGCGGGCTCGCCGCGGGCCTCGAGCCACGCGGCGAGCGCATCGGGATGGACCTCGCTGATCGCCGGTGGCTGCCCGGCGAACGGGAGCTCAGTCACGCCGCCCCATGAGCAGCATGAGGTAGTACAGGAAGGTGAGCAGCGCCGTGAGCGCGGCCGCCACGTACGTCCAGGCCGCGGCCTTCAGGACGTCGCGCGCGCCGACCTGCCGCTCCCCCTGCATCCCCAGGCTGCCGACGAAGGCGAGCGCCTTGCCGGAGGCGCCGATCTCGACCGGCAGCGTCACGAAGGTGAACACCACCGCCGCGCCGAAGGCGATGAGGCCGACCCAGGCCAGGTTCAGCGCGTTGAAGATGAGACCGCCGATGATGAGCCACGGCGCCACACTGCTGCCGAACTGGGCGACCGGCACGATCGTCTGGCGCACCGCCATCCACGGGTCGCGCTCGCGATCCTGGAGGGCGTGGCCCACCTCGTGGGCGATGACTGCCGCGGCCGCGACCGAGAGGCGCTCGCCGCCCGGCACGCCGAGGGCGACTTCGGTCGGGTCGTAGCTGCCGAGCTCCGGCCGTCCGGCGACCGTGCTCGAGACGCGCAGCACCTTGCCGCGCGGGTCGTAATGGTCGGTCAGCTGCCCGGGCACGGGCTCGATCTTCACATCGGTCAGGCCCTGGCGATCCAGGAGCCTGCGCGCGAAGTCGAACGCGCTCATGTCGATGCCGGAGTCCACCTTCGACCACTTGGCGTAGGTGGAGCGCACGCGCCACGCGGCCCAACCGGTGATGGCGATGCTGGGGAGCATCACCAGCAGCACGTACGTGAAGAATCCCATGGTTGTCCTGCCACCTCCTTGGGGCGGAGCCGAGTATAGCCGAGCCCTCGTGAACCCCCGGTGCCGGACCGATGAAGACGCGTTCACCATGCCGCGCCCACCCGATCCGGGCACGCCGCATGCGGGTGGGCACGGAAGACAGCAGACGCCATCCGTACGAGGAGCGCACCACATGAAGACGAAGGACTTGACGAGGGCGATGCGCGAAGCCGGCCGGCAGGCCGGACGCAGCGCCGAGGAGATGACCGGCCGCAGGCGGCCAGGGCCGGGCCGCTTCCTGGCGATCGGCGCCATCGGCGCCGCGATCGGGGCGGTGCTCGCCTTTTTCCTCGACCCGCAGCGGGGCCGCAGCCGTCGCGCCCAGGTGGTCGACCGGGGAGCAGCGATGCTGCGGGACGCGAGCCGCGAGGTCGAGCGCCGGGCACGCCGCCTGACTTCGACGGTCGAGGGGAAGATCGGCGCCATCGGCAGCAGCGCCGGCGAGCCGATGCCGAACGACGCCTCGCTGGCGATGAAGGTCGAGAGCGAGCTGTTCCGCGACCCGTCGGTCCCCAAGGGAGCCATCAACATCAACGTCGAGCAGGGCGTCGTCGTCCTGCGCGGCGAGGTGCCGGATCCGGCGCTCGGTGAGCGCCTCGAGCACGAGGCGCGGGCGATCCCCGGCGTGTGGGAGGTGGAGAACCTGCTTCACGGGCCGGGCGAGCCGGCCCCGGCACGGCGCTAGGCTGAGGCGGGGGCGGCCGCCGGGTCGGGTGGCGGGGCCGCGCCGAGCAGGACGTGGTCGCGCTGGAGCCCGCGGCGCCACGCGTCGGCGGGCATGGCCGGCTTCCCGGCGGGCTGCACCGACTCGAGGAGCAGCGCGCCCTCGCCGCAGGCCACCTCGGGCCACGCGCCGGGCAGCAGCGCGCCGATCGGCACGCCGCTCACGCCGGCGGCCGGTCGGGCGGCGCGGACGTGCAGCCGCTCCCCGTCGATCGTGGTCCACGCGCCGGGCCACGGCTGGAGGGCGCGCACCTGGCGGTCGATCTCCTCGGCCGGCCGGCGCCAGTCGATCCAGCCGTCGGCGCGACGGAAGGGGCGGATCATCGTGGCCGCGGCCGGGTCCTGGGGCGTCGCGTCGGCTGCTGCCGCCGGCCAGTCGCGCAGCGCGTCGGGCACGACCTCCGCCGCCAGCTCGGCGAGCCGCGCCTCGAGTTCGGGCGCCGTCTCCCGGCCGGCGAGCGGCATCGGCCACTGCGCCACGATCGGCCCGGCATCGAGCTCGTCGGTCATGACCATGAGGGTGAGGCCGGCCACGTTGTCGCCGGCCAGGATGGTGGACGCCACCGGGGCCGCGCCACGGTGCCGCGGCAGGAGCGAGGGATGGACGTTCAGCGGCGGACGGCGCCCCATGGCCAGGACGTGCGGCGGCACCATCTGTCCGTACGCGGCGAGGAGGAGCGCATCAGGGTCGTAGTCGGCCAGGAGGTGGCGCGCCTCGTCCGACCGCAGCCGGCGCGGCGTCTCGACCCGGAGCCCGCGCTCGCGCCCCAGGGCGGCGATCGGCGACGGGCGCGACTTCAGCCCACGCCCGGCTGGGCGGTCCGGCTGCGAGACGACCAGGGGCTGCTCGCCCATCGCGACGAGCCTGTCGAGCAGCGGGACGCCGAAGGCGCCGGTCCCCACGAAGACCAGCCGACCCAGGCCGCTCACCGCGCGTCCACTAGATGCCGGCGGCGGCCTGTTCCTCCACCTCGCTCGGGCTCTCGCTGACGCGGACGAGCTCCTCGAGCGACTCGAGGTGATCGATGTAGAGGACGCCGTTCAGGTGGTCGATCTCGTGCTGCAGGGCACGGGCGAACAGCTCCTCGCCCTTCACCCGGAACTCCTTGCCGCGCCGATCCTTCGCCTTGACCGTGACCTTCTCGTGGCGCTTCACCTCGGCCACGAAGCCGGGGATCGAGAGGCAGCCCTCCCAGTCGACGATCTCGCCGGACGACCGCACGATCTGCGGGTTGATGAGCTCCGTCACCTTCTCCTCGAGCTCGATGACCGCGACCTGCAGCCCCACCCCGACCTGGTTGGCCGCCAGGCCGATGCCGGGGGCATCGCGCATCGTCTCGAGCATGTCGTCCAGGAGCCGATGCAGGGACGCGTCGAACTGCGTCACCTTCTTCGCGCGCTCGCGCAGGATCGGCTCCTCGGCGGTGAGGATGCGGCGAATGACCATGCGGCCATTGTACCGATGCTCACAGGAGCGATTCGGGGTCGACGTCGATGGCGACGCCGGCCGGGACACGCTCCAGTGCCGCGCGACGGGCCACATCGTCGGCCGCCCGCAGGACGACCTGGAACCGCCAGCGGCCGGCGCGGCGCGGGATGTACGCCGGCAGCGGGCCGTGCGCCTCCACCCCGTCGATCGCCACCGTCTCGGCCGCCGCCGCGGCCCGCGACTCGGCTCGGGCGCGATCCGGGTCGCTCACCAGCAGCCGGGCCAGGACGGTCGCCGGCGGATAGCCGAGCAGGCGCCGGCGTACGAGCTCCTCGTCGGCGAAGCGGTCCACGTCGAGGTCCGCGGCGGCGCGCACCGCGTAGTGGTCGGGGGCATAGCTCTGGATGAGCACTCTCCCCGGCAGGTCGCCGCGCCCGGCGCGGCCAGCGACCTGGGCCAGCAGCTGGAAGGTGCGCTCCGGCGCGAGGTAGTCGGGCAGGTTCAGGGTCACGTCCGCGGCGATGACCGCGGCGAGCGTCACGCCCGGCAGGTCGAGGCCCTTCGCGGCGAGCTGGGTCCCGACGAGGACATCGGTGCGGCCGTCGCGAAAATCGTCGTAGATCGCCTCGAAGGCGCGCCGCGCGGCGAGCGCGTCCGAGTCGAGGCGCGCCACCCGCAGGTCCGGCCGCAGCGCGCGGAGCTCGGCCTCGACGCGCTGCGTCCCGGCGCCGAAGTAGCGGATCCGCGCCGAGCCGCACGACGGGCAGGTCTCGGGCGGCGGCGCGGTGCGGCCGCAGTGGTGGCAGCGCAGCGCTTCGCCCACGGCGTGGTACACGTACGGCAGGTCGCAGTCCGGGCAGCGCAGGGATTCGCCGCAGTCCCGGCACAGGACGAAGGTCGCGGCGCCGCGCCGGTTCAGGAGCAGGATGGCCTGCTCGCGGCCGGACCGCAGCGACGCGAGCGCATCCCCGAGCGGACGCGAAAAGATGGACCGATGCCCTTCGGCCAGCTCCGCCCGCATGTCGACGACCTCGACCGCCGGCGCGCTCCCCACGCGCCGCTCGCGGAGGCGGGACCGCTCGACCATGCCCCCGCGCACGCGGGCCAGGGTGACCACGTCGGGCGTCGCCGTGCCGAGCACGACCCGCGCCCCTGCCAGCGCGGCACGCCGACGGGCCACCCAGCGGGCGTCGTAGCGCGGCGTGCGGTCCGACTTGTAGCCGCCGTCGTGCGCCTCGTCGAGGACGACGAGCCCGAGGTCGCGGAGGGGTGCGAACGCGGCCGAGCGGGTGCCGGTCACGACCCGCGCCTCGCCGCGCAGGATCCGCCACCACTCGTCGTGCCGCTCCCCGGCGGACAGTCCGGAGTGCAGGACCGCCAGCTCGTCACCCGCCACGGCGCGGAGGCGGTCGGCGAGCTGCGGCACGAGGCTGACCTCCGGGACGAGGACGATCGCCGTGCGCCCGGCCTCGAGGGTGTCGGCGACCGCGGCCAGGTACACCTCCGTCTTGCCGGCCGCGGCCACGCCCTCGAGGAGGAGCTCGCCGCCCGGTGCGAGCCCCCCGATCGCCGCCACCGCCGCGCGCTGCTCGTCGGCGAGGTCGTGGCGCACGGCGGCGAGGTCGACCCGGTGCGCGAGCGGGTCGCGGGCAACCTCGCGCCACTCGAGCGCGGCGGCACCGATGGCCGCCAGCCTCCGGGCGGGGGCGAGCAGGCTCGCCGCATCCGCGCCGAGGCGCGCCGCCAGCTCCGACAGCGGCAGCTCCTCCGCCCCGAGCGCCTCGAGCATGGACCGTTGGAGCGGGGCGCGCCGGGGCGGCTCCGGCCCGCCGGGAACGGCGCGCAGGACGCGAACGCGGTTGGCCCTCACCTCCGGCGGGTCGAGCTCCCAGCGGGGTCGCGCCGCCCCCTGGCGGCGCAGCCGCTCGATCCACGCCTCCCTGCCGCGGGACGGGGCGTACCGGCGCAGGGCCGCGTCGCTGATCGTGCGGTCCGGGGCGTCACGCGCCTCGGCGAGGAGGCCGGCCGGCAATGACGCGTCGTCGGCCACCGTCCAGCGTCGCCGCAGCCGGGACTCGAGGCCCGGCGGCAGCATCGCCGCCAGGGTCGTGCCCAGCGGGGCGCGGTAGTACGCCGCCACCTCCTCCGCCAGGGCGAGCAGGTCGCCGGTGAGCATCGGCCCGGAGACGATGCCCTCCACCGGCCTCAGCTCGACCCCCGACTCGGGGGCGTCCGGCGCTCCGGCGAGGAGGTAGCCGAGCGCCAGGCGGTGCCCGTAGGTGACGAGGAGGAGGGAGCCCGGCGCCGCGTCCCCGAGCTCCGCCGGGAGCCGGTAGCTGAACGTCCGCTCCGGGCGGTCGGCCACCGCGTCGACGGCGACCCGCACCACCCGGCCGGTGCCGGCCTCCATGGGTCCGGGCTAGACCTGCACCCGGCGGGGCGGGTCGCGGCGGACCTCGGCCTGGATGATCTCCCAGATCCGATCCGCCGCCGCGTCGGGGTGCCCGGTCTCGTTGACGATGACGTAGTCGTAGTCGCCGCTGGCGGCCATCTCCGCCTCGGCGCTGCGCCGGCGGCTGGCAAGCGACGCCGCGTCCTCCGATCCGCGCTCGGCGAGGCGGGCGGCGAGGTCCTCGATCGACGGCGGCATGACGAAGATGAGCAGCGCGTCGGGGACCTTGGCCCGCACCGAGCGCGCGCCCTGCGGGTCGATGGTCAGGATCGCGTCGCGCCCGGCGGCGAGGATGCCGCGCACCTGCCCGATCGGCACGCCGTACCAGTGCTTGCCGTGCACGACCGCCGACTCGAGCAGCCCGTCCTCGGCCCGCAGCCGATCGAACTCCTCGGCCGACAGGAAGTGGTAGTGGACCTTGTCGATCTCCCCCGGCCGCCGCGGCCGGGTGGTGGCGGTCACGATCGGCACGACCTGCGGCCGGCGCGCCGCCAGCTCCGCCACGATCGTGCTCTTCCCCACGCCCGACGGCCCGGAGACGACCACGAGCATCGGGTTCGGGAAGGTCATGCGCTTGTCGGGCTCGGGCGCCTCCCCGGTGTCCGTCGCCGGGCCCGGCGAGGTCAGCTCATCGGTCAATCGGCCCCTCCAGCTCGGCCCCCACGCCCTTCGGCAGCCCCTCGGCCACGATGCCCGCCGCGGCGAGGCTGGCGGCCAGGTCGGCGGGGAGCTCGCTCCAGGCGCGCAGGGTACGCCCGTCGGCGGGTCGCGCGAGGCGCAATCGGGACGCGTGCAGGAACTGGCGCTCGAGGCCGCCCGGCCCCTGCCCGCCGCCGTAGCGCCGGTCGCCGGCGATCGGCAGTCGCAGGTAGGCGAGGTGCGCCCGCAGCTGGTGGGTGCGACCGGTCAGCGGCCGCAGGGCAAGCAGCGTGTAGCCGCCCCGGGTGGCGAGGACCTCGTACTCGGTCACCGCCGCGCGGCCACCGGCCACGACCGCCATCCGCTGGCGGTCGCCCGGGTGCCGGCCGACGGGCGCCTCAACCCGGCCGCGCGGCGCCGGCGCCTCGCCGTGCACCAGGGCGAGGTACTCCTTGGCGATGGCGTGGTCGGCGAACTGGCGCATGAGCGAGGCCTGGGCGGCATCGGTCTTGGCCACCAGCAGGAGCCCGGAGGTGTCCTTGTCGAGCCGATGGACGATGCCGGGCCGCCCCACGCCCGCGATCGAGCCGAGCGGCTCGCCGCGGCGCTGCGCCCGTCCGAGCAGGGCGTGGACGAGCGTCCCGGTGGCGTGCCCGGCGCTGGGATGCACGACCAGCCCCGCCGGCTTGTCGACGATGAGCATCGTGTCGTCCTCGTAGGCCATCCGCAGTGGGATCTCCTCCGGGACGAGCGTCTCGTCCGGCGGCGCGGACAGGACGACGCGCAGCGGCTCCCCGCCGCGCAGGCGGTCGCTGGCGCGCGCCCTCCGGCCGTCGACGAGGGCGCGGCCGTCGCCGATGAGCCGCTGCGCGTGGGCGCGGCTGATCCCGGCCAGCGCGGCAACCGAAAGGTCGAACCGCCCGGGCGCCGCAGGCCCCTCCACCACCCGCTCCCCGGCGGCGGTGGCGCTCACGAGGCCGGCGCCGCGGGATGTCGCGGCTCGAGGAAGAGGAGGTACCCGACCAGCAGCACGATCCCCACCGTGATGCCCGCGTCGGCGATGTTCCAGGTCGGGAAGCGCACGTCGCCGATGCCCACGGAGATGAAGTCGGTGACGTAGCCCTGCCGGATGCGGTCGATGAGGTTGCCGATCGACCCGCCGAGCAGGAGCCCCAGGATGACGTGCAGCCACGGGCTCCGACCGCGGAAGGAGCGGTGGAACCAGGCCACCATGCCGAGCGCCACGACGTGCACCGCGTAGAAGAGGATGAGGCTGCCCTCGAACTGGAAGAGGCTGAACGCCGCCCCGGTGTTGCGGATGTGCCACAGCACGACGAGGTCGCCGATGACCTCGGCCCGCTCCCCCACCCCGAGCGTGCCGACAACGGCGGCCTTCGTCAGCTGGTCGGCCACGACAACGGCCACCGCGGTGAGGCCCAGGGCGGCAAGCTCGCGCCGCCGCTCGTCCCGGACCACCGCGTTGCTCATGTGCCGATGGTACCCGCCTCCGCGCGTCGCACCGCCAGGCGCAGGCTCGCCCCGTCGAGCCCGGCATCCTCGTGGCGATCCGCGTCGGCCAGCGTCGCCTCCGGGCCGAGCTCGAGCCGCGTGGCGAGCACCTCCTCGGCAAGCCAGTCGCGGTGCGGCTCCAGGCGTGCCAGCGCCGCGCCGTCACCGCCGATCGCCACCTCGATCCGGTCGCTGATCTCGTAGCCGGCCGCCTTGCGCAGGTTCTGAAGCCGATGGGCGACCTCGCGGGCCAGGCCCTCGGCCTCGAGCTCGCGGGTGAGCGCGGTGTCGAGCGCCACGAGGACGTCGCCCTCCTCGGCGACCTCGTGCCCGGGACGCGCGCGGGCGGCCAGCTCGAACTCGTCGGGCGCGAGCATGATGCCGGCCACCTCGACCCGGCCGTCGTCGAGCAGCGTCCAGGCCCCGGACCGTGCCCCGGCCATGATCGCCCCGACCTCCTTGCCGCGCCGCGGCCCGATCACCGGCAGGAGCGGGTACAGCGACCGCTCGACCATCGCCGACTCG
>DATBIK010000050.1:0-45687 GCA_036556985.1 Candidatus Limnocylindria bacterium
ATTGCGCCGCGAGGCGCAGGGTCTTCCGCTCGCCGCCGCCGCCGACCATGATCGGGACCCGAGGCCGGCTGAGCGACTGTGGTGAGTTCAGAAGCCGCGTGGCGGTGACGTGGGTGCCCTCGAAGCGCTCGCCGCTCCCCGATCCCCCGCTCCACATGGCGTGGGCCATACGCAACGTGTCCTCCAGCCACTCGAATCGCTCGCGCAGCGGCGGCATCGGAAAGCCAAGGCCGCGGGATTCCTCCTCGTTCCAGGCCGCGCCGATCCCGAACCAGGCGCGCCCGCCGGAGAGCACGTCGAGCGTGGTGGTGGCCTTGATCCAGAGGCCCGGCTGGCGGTAGTGGATCCCGCCCACCATGAGCCCCAGCCGCGCCCGATCGGAGTGGGCGGCCATGAAGCCGAGCGCGGTCATCCCCTCCAGCATCGGCGCCTCGGGAGGACCGCCTCCGCGGATCTGGAAGAAGTGGTCCATGACCCAGATCGAGTCGAACCCGGCGTCATCGGCGGCGCGGGTGACGCGCGCCAGGGTGGGACCGATGCCGGCTCCGCCGCCCGGCCAGGTGAAGCTGTTGATCTGCAGCCCGACCTTCATGCCGGGCCAGTGTATGGCCGCGCGAGCCCGCGGTTACCGCGACGTCTGCCGCCTTACTTCACCGCGACGGAGAAGTCGTCCACGTACACGGTGGTGCTGAGGCCGGACAGGACCATCATGACCCGCGCGCTCGTCGCACCGGACGGGGCGGTCAGATCGGCCGACCAGGACTGGAATCCGGCGGTCGCCTTCGTGAACTTCGTGACGGTGACGGTGCCGAGCGCCCCGCCGGCCCGCCACTGGACCTTGATCACCAGTTTGAATGCGTCCGAGGTGGGCGGCACGTAGACCCATCCGCCGGCGACGTAGGTCGTGCCGCCGGTCACCGCGACGTCCTGGGTGATGCTGTAGCCCGCCTCGTTGCTGGCCTGGTGCCGGCCGGCGTAGGTGCCCTCGTGCGCCGCGCCGCTGTCGCGCGTGAAGCGCGCGTCGAGCGTCCAGCCCGTCGGCCGACCGCTGCCGTCCGCCTGCTCGAAGCCGCCGTTCGACAACAGGTTGCCGCCCGGCGTGGGAGGCGGCGATTCGGATATGGCCAGCTCGAACAGGCGGCCGTCATTCTCGGTCGGGTTGCCCCCGTTGTCGATCCCGCGATCGGTGATCCAGACGCTCATGCCGGTCCCGGTCGAGCTCGGCGCCACCGCAAGGCCGCCCGGGCTCTGCGGACTCAGGAAGCTGATCGCCACCGTGCGGACCAGCGCGCCGGCGGTCGTCACCTCGGCCAGCGGGTTCGTCTTCGAGTTGCTGACCATCCACAGGGTCCCCGACGCCGGGTCGTAGTCGATGCCCTCGGGGTCGGACTGCCCCAGCACGGCCGTGTCCCAGTGGCCGCTCGTGTCGTCCGCCGTGCCGATCGTGGCATCGGCCCCGGGCCCGAACCACCACACTTCCCTGGCGGCCCCATCGGCCACCCACAGTCGGCCGTCGCCGAAGGCGAGCCCCTCGCCGTCCACGACGCCGCGGTCGAAGAGCGTGAAGGTCCTGACCTGGACGTCATCGGCCGTGCCGAACGCCATGTCCGGGCCTGCACGGTAGACCCACACTCGGGAGCTCGACCCGTCCTTCGAGACGTAGAGCTCGCCAGCCGCATCATCGTAGGCGAGCCCAACCGGCTCCTGGTTCTTCGGCGAGGCGACGGTCGTGTTCAGGTGCCCGGTCGGGCTTGCCTGCGGATCTGCCAGGTCGGCGAACCAGACGTTGACGCCGTTCCACCCGGCGCCGGTCGTCTCGTCGACCTCGCCATCGGCGACCACCAGCCGATTGTGCGGGGCGGGCAGGTATTCGAGGCCCGACGGGTCGGGACTGGCCGGCGCCCAGAGCGAGGTGTGAACCGTCTGCAGCAGCGTGGCGGTGGACGCGGCCCGAACCGGCGTTGCGGCCGCAGCGAGCTGCCAGCCGAACAGCGCGAGCGCCAGGGCGATTGCCATCGGGCGCCCGGCCGCCCGCCCCGGCATGCTGTGGACCGCGGTCTGGATCGGCTGGCTCGGCACGGACAGTCTCGAGGGCCCCCAGGATGTCGGACGTCCAGCCGCTGGGCACGGCGTACCACGGCCAACCGCCGCAGACTACCGGCAGGGCCGACCGGCGGCATCCGGGATACCACGTAGTCGACTACGGATCGCCGTCTCCGTAGCCGCCGGTCGGAAGTCCCCCGGTCGCGCTACACCGCCATCGCCTCTCGCTCGGCCTCCGGCTCGAACGCCACGTCGACGAGCTCACCCGCAAGGAAGGCGTCGTACGCCGCCATGTCGAAGAAGCCGTGGCCCGACAGGTTGAAGAGGATCACCCGCTCCTCACCGTCGCGCCGCGCGTCCTCGGCGAGGTCGATCGCCGCGCGGATCGCGTGCGACGACTCCGGCGCCGGCACGATCCCCTCCGTTCGGGCGAACCGGATGGCTGCCTCGAAGCACGTGTTCTGGGCATAGGCACGCGCTTCGAGGAAGCCGAGCTCGTAGAGGTGGGAGACCATGGGTGCCATCCCGTGATAGCGCAGCCCGCCGGCGTGGATCGGCGCCGGCCGGAACGCGTTGCCCAGGGTGTGCATCTTCAGCAGCGGGGTCGTCGCGGCCGTGTCGCCGAAGTCGTATCGGTATTCGCCCTGCGTCAGGCTCGGGCAGGATGCCGGCTCGACCGCCAGGAACCGGGTCTCCGAGCGGCCGTTCAGCCGATCGGCCAGGAACGGGAAGGCGATGCCCGCGAAGTTCGAGCCGCCGCCCGCGCAGCCGATGACGACGTCGGGCACGTCACCCGCCATCTCCATCTGGCGGATCGCCTCCTGGCCGATGACCGTCTGGTGCAGGAGGACATGGTTCAGCACGCTGCCGAGCGAGTACTTCGTGTCGTCGTTCGTGGCCGCCACCTCGATCGCCTCGCTGATCGCGATCCCCAGGCTGCCGGTCGACTCGGGATCGACGGCGAGGATGGCGCGGCCGGCGTTCGTCTCGTTCGACGGCGACGGGACCACGGTGGCGCCCATGGCCTGGATGAAGCTGCGCCGATACGGTTTCTGCTCGTAGCTGACGCGCACCATGTAGACCTTCGTCTCGATGCCGAACTGCGCGCCGGCATGCGCCAGTGCGCTCCCCCACTGGCCGGCGCCGGTCTCGGTCACGAGTCGGCGCGTCCCTTCCTCGCGGTTGTAGAACGCCTGCGCCAGGGCCGTGTTCGGCTTGTGCGATCCCGCCGGCGAGACGCCCTCGTACTTGTAGTAGATGCGTGCCGGCGTGGAGAGGCTCTGCTCCAGCCCCAGCGCCCGGACGAGGGGCGACGGCCGGAAGACGCGATACGCGTCGCGGACGGGCTCGGGAATGGGGATGAGCCGCTCGGCGCTCACCTCCTGCCTGATGAGCTCCATCGGGAAGAGGGGGGCCAGCATCTCCGGCCCGATCGGCTCGCGGGTGCCCGGATGGAGCGGGGGCGGTGGCGGCTCGGGCAGGTCGGCCGCCACGTTGTAGTAGTGCGTCGGCAGCTCTGATTCGGGGAGCAGGTACCGCCGCTGGACCTGGGTCGCCTGGGACATCGGTGAAACCTCCGAGAACAAAACGACCCCGTCGTCTCAAAGGACGAGGGGGTCTTCCCGTGGTGCCACCTTTGTTCCCCGGTGTTCTCAGCCGGGCTCGTTCGGCCACGGCGTCGCTCGCGCGGGCGATGGCCTCGGCCTTGATATCGGTGCCTCTCCGCCGGGGGCTACTCACGGGACCGATGCGTCCGCGTTCGCCTCCGGGGCTCCCGGGTCCATTCGCCGCTTGCGCAACCGCCGGGGTCTCAGCCTTCCCGGCTCCCTGTCAGGTCCGCCTGAACGGATACTCGTCCCGATCGTCGCCGTCTTCGAATGTGGCGCGCACCGTACGCCCCGTGTACGCCACTGTCAATGCCTCGCCGTCAGCCCGCGAGCTGGCACGGGCCATGCGTGATCGGCCGACATGGACGACGATCGCAACGCGAACGTGACCCGGGGTGAGACCCATGGCCGCGAGCAGGAGCCGATCGAAGCCGGCGAGCGCGACACGACGCAGGACGAGCAGGAGCGCCGCGAGGGCCGCTCGAGCGGGCACGACCCGGCCGCCGCGGACGCGGAGACCGAGGACAGCCTGCGGATGGCGCACAGCCCCGACGCGGCGTACGGCCAGCGCGAGGACCAGGCCGACTCCGATCAGGGCTGAGGCGGCGCGACCGGCTCCTCTTCCGGCTCAGACGGCGGGCGCTGTCCCTTGTCGCTCGGCCCGCTCGGCAGCGTGGGTGGCAGGGTCACGATGAAGCACGTCCCGCCGTCCGGGTTCGGCTCCACGTCGATGGATCCACCGTGGCGCGCCACCGCGGCGTGCGTGATGTGAAGGCCGAGGCCGGTGCCCACGCCGGGCGCCTTGGTCGTGAAGAAGGGCTCGAACAGCCGCGGTCGCACGTCCTCGGGGATGCCTGGCCCGGTGTCGCAGATGCGGACGCTCACGCCGCCGGCATCGGTCGGCTCGACGTAGATGTCGATCGCCCCGCGACCGTCCATCGCGTCCACCGCGTTGTCGACGAGGTTCGTCCACACCTGGTTCAGCTCGCTGCCGTAGGCCTCGATTTCGGGGAGCTCCTCGGCGTAGTGGCGCGTGACGTCCACCGTCCGCAGCTTCGAGCGCAGGATGACGAGGGTGTTGTCGATCCCGTCACGCACGTTCACGCGCTGGACCGGCGCCTGGTCGAGGTAGACGTAGGTCTTCACCGCGCCGACGATCTCGCTGATCCGCTCCCCGGCCATGCCAACCTCGCGCAGCAGCGCCTCGACGTTCGCCGTCGCGGCCAGCCAGGCCGCGGCATCACGGGCGCTGTCGTCGTCCATGTCGACGATGGCGCGACGCAGCTCGTCGACGCTCCATCCGGCGTCGACCAGCGCGGCCGCGGTCTCGGAGTCGCCGACGAGCTCGATCACCTCGTCGATGGCGTCGGCGCGGGCGAGGGCGTCGCGCGGCGCGCGAGACGAGTCGGGGTGGACGCCGATGAGGCTGTGCGGCGGATGGAGCGCATCACGGCCGGCGATCGCGTCGGACAGCGCGCTCACCGAGCGCCGGATCGCCGCAGCCGGGTTGTTCAGCTCGTGGGCCAGGCCGGCGGCCAGCGTGCCCAGACCGGCGAGCTTCTCGCGCTGGCGGACGAAGGTCTCGAGGGCGCGCATCCGTTCCAGGACGGTCTGGAGCAGGGCCAGGGCGGGCTCGGGGCCGGCATCGAGGAGCGCCAGGAGGCCCTCACGCGGGATGCGGAGCACCTCGACATCGGTCAGTGCGCGCACGGTGGCCGCGCGCTCGTGACCGCCGATGGCGGCGATCTCGCCCTGGATCGCGCCGGGCCCGACACGCGCCAGCGGCAGGTCCACTCCGTCGGCATGCTTCGTCACCTCCAGCTCGCCGCTGACGATGACGAACATCGCGTCGCCACGATCGCCCTCGCGGAGGAGGACGTCCCCCGGGGCGAGGCGCTGGCGCTCGATCGTGGCGGCCAGCCGCTCGAGATCGGTCTCGGACAGGCCGGTGAACAGCGGTGCGGCGCGGAGCGCTTCGAGGAACCGGGGGTCGGCAGCCATCGGCCTAGAGCTCGGCGAGGTACTGGTGCACGAACTGGACCGACATCGAGCCCTCGCCGACCGCGCTGGCGATCCGCTTGATGGACCGATGTCGCACGTCGCCGGCGCAGAAGACGCCGGGCAGGCTCGACTCGAGCAGGAACGGCTCACGCGCCAGGCCCCAGTCCTTCGGCGGCTTGCCGCCGACAAGCACGGCCGATCCCGTGAGCACGAAGCCGGCCTCGTCGCGCAGGACGCTCCCCTCCAGCCACTCGGTGCGCGGCGTCTGGCCGATGAACATGAACACCGCCGCCAGCTCGAGGTCCTCCGTCCCCTCCGGCCCGTCGACGCTGACCCCGGAGAGGTGAGTCTCGCCGCGCACCTCGGTGATGCGCGTCTGGAGGCGGATCGTCACGTTCGGCAGCGCCTCCATCTGCTCGATGAGGTACTGGCTCATCGTCGCGGTCAGCGACTCGCCACGGACGAGGAGGGTGACGCTGCGCGCGAAGCGGGACAGGTAGACGACCGCCTGCCCGGCCGAGTTGCCGCCGCCCACCACTCCGACGTCCTGGTCGCGGTAGAGGACCGCCTCGGTCGTCGCCGCGCCGTAGTAGATGCCCGCGCCGGCCAGCTCGTTGGCCTGCGGCAGGTCCAGCTGGCGGTACGAGACCCCGGTGGCGACCACGACCGTCTGGCAGGAAAGCTCGGTTCCGTCGGACAGGACCACGACCCGGTACGGGTCCTTGCGGCGGATGCCGTTCACCTCCTGCGGTGACAGGATCTCCGCGCCGAGGCGGCGGGCCTGCGCCAGCGCTCGCCGGGCGAGATCGCCGCCGGTGAGCCCCGCCGGGAAGCCGAGGTAGTTCTCGATCCGGCTCGTGGTGCCGGCCTGGCCGCCCGGCGCCTCGCGCTCGACGAGGAGCGTCTTCAGCCCCTCGCTGGCCCCGTACACCGCGGCGGCCAGCCCCGCCGGTCCGCCGCCCACGATGACGACGTCGTAGAACGGCAGGGCGGCCGTCATCTGGAGGCCGACCCGCTCGGCGATGTCGCGGGTGCTCGGGTCGCGGAGGGTGCCGCCGTCCGGGAAGATCACCACCGGGATGGCGGCGTCGAACGGCGCGCCGTCGTCCGTCCGCAGGCTGGCCGCCACGCGGGCGCCCTCGCCCTCGTCCTCCGGGTCGAGCCACTGGTAGGGGACCTGGTTCCGGGTCAGGTAGTCGCGAATGGCATGGCCGCGCGGCGCCCATCGGCCGGCGAGGAGGCGCAGGCCCTCGAAGGGCGGGCGGAACGTGGCGCTCCAGTCGGCCAGCAGGTCGTCGAGGACCGGGAAGAGGCGCTCCTCGGGCGGGTCCCACGGCTTGAGGATGTAGTGGTCGAGGCGGATGTCGTTGATCGCCTTGATGGCGACATCGGTGTCGGCGTAGGCGGTGAGCAGCACCCGCTTGGCATCGGGCTGCAAGGGGACCGACTCGGCGAGGACCTCGATGCCGGTGACCTGCGGCATGCGCTGGTCGACGACGAAGAGGGCGATCGGGCTGCCGCGCACGGAGAGCTCGCGCACGACCTCGAGCGCCTCCGCGCCACCGGTCGCAGCGACGATCCGGTACTCCTTCCCGTAGCGCGAGCGCAGGTCGCGCTCGACGGCACGGAGGACCGGGACGTCGTCGTCGACGGCGAGGATGACGGGCTTCGGGCCGGCCATGACGGGCTGAGTCTACGGCCTGCACGGTCGACGGGCCGTCCGACCGTGACGCGTGCGACCTGCGACCCGCCGATTCGGGCAGATCGGCACTGGCGGCAGGTGCCGCCCCGGCGCGAGGGTAGGCCCGTGATCGCCTCCACTGCGCCGACACGACCCGGCACCCTCGACCAGCTCGACCGGCTTCGCGCGGCGATGGTCGCCCCCGCCGGTCGCGTCGTGGTCGTCAACGTGCCGATGGGGACCTTCCTCATGATCGACGGCGCCGGCACTCCCGATGAGGACGAGCTCGCCGATGCCGTACGGGCCCTCACGGACCTGTCAGCCGCGCTGCGCCTGTACCTCCAGGCCGGCTCGGACGACCTCTTCGACCCCATGCCGCTCGAGGTGCTCTGGTCGCCGCCCGAGGAATCCGATTGGCGCGACGCGATGCCCGGCGAATGGTCGTGGACCGCGATGGTGGGCCAGCCTGCAGCCGTCACACCGCTGCTCCTGACGGCGGTCCGCGATTCTCGGCTCCTCGCGGAGGAGCGGCTTGCAGAGCCGGTGCGCCAGGCGATGCGTCGCGCGCGCCTCGGGTCGCTGCGCGAGGGGCTCTGCGCGCAGACCGCCTACGCCGGCCGCGCCGCCCGCAGCGCGGAGGTCGCCGAACGGCTGCTCGACCACGTCCGGGCCATGGGTTACGAGCCGCACGGCCCGCATCACGAGATCCACGTCGCCGACCTGCGCCATCGTGGCGTCGCGCCGCTGCGCACCATCGTGCGCCAGCCGATCCGTCACCGCTAGCATCGCCGCCATGAGCGGCAGCCAGCGAGCCGACGTCGTCATCGTCGGCGGCGCGATCGTGGGAAGCGCGGTCGCGACCTTCCTCGCCCTGCGTCCCGACTGGGACGGACGGGTCGTCGTCGTCGAGCGCGACCCGACCTATCGAACCTCGTCGACGACCCTGTCGGCGGCCTCGATCCGGCTGCAGTTCAGCACGCCCCTGAACATCGAGATCAGCCGATTCGGCATCTCCCTCATCAAGGACCTGGACCGATGGCTCGGCGTGCCCGGCGCCCCGCGGCCCGAGATCGACTTCGTCGAGGGGGGATACCTCTTCCTCGCCACGCCGGCCGGGCTGCCGGTGCTCGAGGCGAACCACGCCAGGCAGCGGGCGCACGGCGTCAACGTCGCGCTGCTGGACCCCGGCGAGCTGCGCCGCCGCTTCCCGTGGATGGCGTTCGACGACGTCGCCGGTGGCTCGCTGGGGCTGAGCGACGAGGGCTGGTTCGACGCCCACGCCCTGCTCCAGGCGTTTCGACGCCGGGCGCGCGCCCTCGGCGTGATGTACCTGCCCGGCGAGGTCGTGGCGGTGGACCGCGACGGCGGCACGGTCCGTGGCGTGCGCCTGGCCGACGGGCGCTCGATCGAGGCGGGCGTGGTGGTGAATGCCGCCGGGCCGCGCGCGGCGGAGGTGGCCGACATGGCGGGCGTCGTCCTGCCCGTGCGGCCCCGCAAGCGCTTCGTCTATCACTTCGACTGCCGAGCGGCGCTCGGGCCGGCGCCGCTCACGATCAACCCGGGCGGCGTGTACTTCCGGCCGGAGGGGCCGGCCTGGATCGGTGGCTACTCGCCGCGTGAGGGCGACCCCGACCCGGACACGCTCGACCTCGACGTCGACCGCGCGCCGTTCGAGACGATCGTCTGGCCGGAGCTCGCGCGGCGGGTGCCCGCATTCGAGTCGCTGCGGCTGCTCGACGCCTGGGCCGGCCACTACGAGGTCAACACGCTCGACCACAACGCCGTCATCGGACCCCATCCGGAGCTGCCCGGATTTTTGTTCGCCAACGGCTTCTCCGGGCACGGGCTGCAGCAGGCGCCGGCGGTCGGCCGCGGGCTGGCCGAGTGGATCGCCACCGGCGCCTACCAGACGCTCGACCTCTCGCCGCTCGGCTACGGGCGGATCCTGCGCAACGAGCCAATCCGCGAGCTCAACGTGGTGTGAAGCGACCGATCAGCGGTCGCAGGTCGCCTCCCACGGATGCGGGTCGCTGAACGCGAGCCGCGACGGGCCGAGGTTCGGGGCGCCGCGCGTGATCTGGCTCGTGTCGACCACGATCGCGCCGTCGTCCTCGATGCGAACCGCGAAACGGTCGAGGCCGCGCTCCGCCGGCCCCTCCTTCATCTTCTCGCCGAGGATGCTGTACGTGCTGCGGTGGCAGCGGCACTGATAGCGGGTGATCTCTTCGCACGGAAGCGGGACCAGGCAGCCGAGGTGCGGGCACTTCCGCCACAGCGCCAGCAGGTCCGCGGCCGCCGGGTCCGGCACTGCCTGCTCGGTGCCCGAGGCCCAGGCCATGGCCGCCGGCACGTTCACGAGGAAGACGCGCGCCGGGTTGTACGGATACGGCCGGCCGATGGCGAACGAGGGCTGGGCGGCGATGACATCGGCAACCGTGCCGATCCGGAAGCTGGCGCCGAGCCCTTCCCGGATGTTCGGCCACAGGAACGAGAGCGTGCCGGTCAGGAACTCGAGGCTGAGCAGGCCGGCGCCCACCGCGAGCATGCGGCGCATGAACGCACGGCGGCTGAGGACCCCGGCCGGCGGGCCGGAGGCCACGATCCCGAACGCGGCGGGCGAGCGAGCGGGGATCGGAACTGCCGGCGCGGAGAGGCGTGCCATCGTCGCCCGGCCGGTGCGCCTCGGATGGAGGCGCGCGTCGAGCGCCGCGCCGAGGATGTCGAGCAGGTCCCCACCGCGCCCGCCCCGATCGGCGAGGAGCGCCAGGAACTCGTCGCCGTACCGGTCACGCCAGCGGGGCGGAAACGCGCGAAGGAGGAGCCGATGCCCGATCGGCGGGCGCGCGTCGCTCACCGTTCCGCTCTCTCTGCGCGGAGCCTGCCGACGCGCACGAAACGCTCCATCGCGTCCAGCTGCCCACGCATCGCGGCGCGGCCGCCTGGCGTGATGCGGTACGGCCGTCGTCGATCATCGGCCGCGAGAGGTTCCACGTGCCCGGCCTCCTCGAGGCGGGCGAGGACCGCGTACAGCGTGCCCGGGCCCATCGGGCTGCCGGAGAACGCCTCGACATCGGCCATGATCGCGTAGCCGTGCTTGGGGCCGTCGCTCAGGGAGACGAGCACGAGCATGGCAGGCTCCGCGAAACGACCGAGGTCCGGGCTGCGCGACGGCATCGGCTCCTCCGATGGGCGATATATCGTCAGACGATATACCTCCGCTGCCCGACGTCAAGGGACATCGGTCCCGGATGGGCCGGGACATCACGGGATCAGGCGGCCATCACCTCGGCGATGCGCTCGAGCAGGCGGCGCCCCGTCCCTCGCGCGGCGACGTTGAGGAGGAGGCGGTCGGCGACCGCCCCGATCCCGCCGCCGGGCGGTGCGTAGTGCCCGTCGACGAGGAGCTCGCCGTCGGCCCAGGTCAGCTGGCCGGCGAAGACCGGGAAGAGCGGGGTGAGGCTCGCCGCCCGCCACGAGATGTCCAAGGTGAGCGCGCCGCCCGCCTCGACGACGGGCCCCACATCCACGTACGCCGCCTTGCGGAACGCGACGCGCGGGGCGGTGTCGCTCACCCGCAGCTCGAGGTCGAGGAGATAGCGTGCCGCCTTGTCCGCATTCGCCGCCTCCACCAGCTCCCCGAGCCAGGCGTCGCGCCCCGGTCCCAGCACGTGCGCGGCTCGGTCCCGGCTTGCCGCCGCCGGCACGGCCACGCGCAGACGGCTGGTGCCGATCAGCTCCTCGGCAGGGGGACCCGCATCGGGTGCGGTGGGCACTACGGTCAGGGCTCCTGGACGATGAGTGCGGTAACCATACCGAACATGCCCTCGTCGCCCTCGGCGTGGGTGAGGACGTGGCAGTGGAATGCCCAGATCCCGAGCTCCGAGGCCTCGATGAGGACGTCCACCCGCTCCCCCGGCGCCACGAGCACGGTGTCCTCGTAGTGCGGCTGGGGCAGGTACCACCCGTCCTTGGCGATCACCAGCTGCGGGATGCCGTGGAGATGCATCGGGTGGATCTGGAGGCCCTCGTTCATGTAGCGCACCCGGACGAGCTGGCCCCGGGTGGCCACGATCGGCTCGGTGGCCGGGAAGCCCTTGCCGTTGATGGTGAACCCCAGCGGACCGTCGTTGAGGACCATGGCGTAATCGATATCCTGGTCGGCATCGCGTGGCTCGTCCGGATCGGTGACCACCAGCGCGCCGAGCAGGCCGAGCGGCACCTGGCGCTGCGCCATGAAGTGGCTGTGGTACATGTGCGAGCCGGCATTGCGAATCACGTACTCGTAGACAAACGTTGCGCCGGGCATGACCGCGTCCTGGCTGATGACCGGCACGCCGTCCATCTCGATGGGGACGATGAGCCCGTGTGAATGGATCGTGGTGGGCGCCGGCAGCTCGTTGTGGAGGACGATCCGGACCCGATCGCCCACCTCCGCGCGGAGCTGCGGGCCCGGCACCATCTCGTTGTAGCCCCAGGCCTCGACGAAGACCCCCGGCTCGGTCTCCCACTCGAAGACCGATGCCGTCAGCTCCCACTCCTTCGTGCCGTCGGCGAGGATCGTCGGCTCCAGGATGGCGTTGCCCCTGCCGGCGGTCTCAGCGGGGAAGGCGCGCGTCCGCGCGGCATCATGCTCGAGCATCTCCTCGGCGGTCATCGACTCGGCCGGCGCGGCGCTGGCGTCGTGCGAGCCGTGCCCGCCACCCACGGTCACGCTCCCCTGCATCCCGCCGTCCGCGTGACCCGGCACCGAGCAGATGAAGCTCAGTCCGGCGGCGGGAATCGTCACCGTGCCGGTGGCCTCCGCGTGACCCTCGGCCTCGAGCTTCGTCCCGTCGGCGAAGGTCACGTCGTGGAGCACGCCGCCGTCGTTCACGAACCGCACCGTGTACTCGCCCGCCTCGGCGACGGTGATCTCGGCCGGCTCGAACCCGAGGTCGAAGGCATGGATCTCGATCGTGCCGATCGGGCCCTCGGGCGCCGCGGACGCGGCCGGGCTGCCCGTCCCGGAGGGATTGCCGGAGGCCTGCCCCGTGCCGAGCACGATGGCAGCCAGGAGGAGCGTGCCAGCAAAGAGCATCCCCATCCCGGTGAAGGCGGCGAAATAGGCGAAGGCGCGTTGCATCGGTTCCTCGGCTGCGGCTGGGGCGCCGCTGGCCGGCGCCCTACTGAGCGGGGAGGGTGCGGGACCGGCCCCTCCGGGCCACAGGGCCGTTCGGCCCGTTTCGGCCGGGACCGCGGCCGGGTCGCCCGGTCAGCCGTCGATCGGTCGGCCGAGGAGCAGCGGCATGCCGAGACGGTGGTCGTAGCGCGGGCGCAGCCGCATGGTGTTGTACATCGTCTCGACCTCGATCTGGCGCGAGCCCCCGTCGTGCGCGGGCAGGGGCGCGTGCGCGTAGCGGCCGGACTGGATCGCGGTCATCCGGCCATGAACGCCATCGGCCAGGAGCTCGACCGCCACGTTCGCGAAGGTCGTCGCCACCATCTGGTCGAGAGCGTCGGGATCGCCGGAGCGGAGGTCGTAGGTGAGGTCGGAGTGGACGGTGTCCACTCCGGTCAGGCCCTTCAGCTCCTCGGCGAGCGCGAACCCGACATCGGCCTTGCGCCTGTGGCCGTAGGCGTCCGCCTCGCCGAACTCCTCGAGATGCGCGCCGCTCCAGATCGCGCCCTCGGAGGCGACGACGAGCGCGTACGAGCTCGGGTTGTTGCGGCGGTCCTCGGTGAGCAGGTCGGCGAGCAGCCGAAGGTCGAACGGCGCCTCCGGGATCACGCAGCGCGAGCTCGTGACGTAGGCCGCATACCAGGCCGAGAAGCCGGCATTCCGCCCGAAGATGCGGAAGACCCCGATGCGCTCGTGGCTGCCCAGCGTCGTGCGCTGCCGGTTGATGAGCTCCTTGGCGCGGGTCACCGCGGTCGAGAAGCCGATGCAGTACTCGGTGCCCATCACGTCGTTGTCCATCGTCTTCGGGATCGCGACGAGCGGCACGCCCTGCCCGGCCAGGTGGGCGGCGTAGCTCAGCGTGTCGTCGCCACCGATGACGACGAGATGGGTGATGCCCAGCGCCTCGATGTTGGCGAGGACGACCGGCGTGAGGTCGTAGCGGTCAGAATCGGTGCGGAGGCCCTCGCGGTCGGAGGCCGACAGGTGCGAGGGAAGCGCCGTCTCCGGCATGCGCACCGGGTTCGTGCGCGAGGTGTGCAGGATCGTGCCGCCGGTGCGGTCGATGGCCCGTGTCCCGCGACGGTCGAGCGGCCGCACGACGTCCGGATCCGGCTCGGCGCCCGGCCGCTGGTGGGTGAGCCCCTGCCAGCCGCGACGGATGCCGAGGACCTCCCAGCCGAGCTCGGTGGCCCGGTACACGACGCTCTTGATGACCGAGTTCAGCCCCGGGACATCGCCGCCGCCGGTGAGGATGCCGATGCGTGCCATGTGCGCCCCATTATCGGCAGGCGTCACCCGGCCTGCCGGCCTCCCCGGTGGCGCTGGAGGCCGATTTCTGGCATAATCTGGGTCCCCCACGCCGCGGCGGGGACCCGCGCGGCACCTTCCGAGGAGCGAGATGGCCACCGACGTCAACCAGCGACGCTACGTCACATGGCGCCTGCCCGACCGGCAGTTTTCCAAGGTCCACCTGCAGCGCGATGCCGAGATGACGATCTGCGGGAAGACCCTGCCGCGCGCAACGGGCTCGCCCCAGCCGCCGATCCCGGCGGCCGCCATGTGCCCGGAGTGCGCTGCGTCCGAGGCCTGATCCCGGTCCACGTTCCCCATACCAGGGCCGATGTGCGGCCGCTTCGCCCAGCCGCGCTCGTCTGACGAGCTGGCCCGCATCTTCCGCGCCCGAGCCGCCACTGAGCTCGCCGGCGACCGGTTCAACGTGGCGCCCACCGACCGGGTGGCTGCCGTCGTCGAGCACCACGGCGAGCGCGTCGTGGACGAGTTCCGCTGGGGCCTGGTCCCCGCCTTCGCCGAGACGGCGCGCGGCGGCGCGCGCCTCATCAATGCCCGCTCCGAGACGGTCGAGACCTCGCCCGCCTTCCGCGCCTCGTACCGGCGCCGCCGCTGCCTCGTGCCTGCCGACGCCTTCTACGAGTGGCTCCGGCGCCGGGACCCGGCCACCGGCAGGGTGGTCGAACGCCAGCCCTTCGCCATCCGACCCACCGGCGACGAGCCATTCGCCTTCGCCGGCATCTGGGCCATCTGGCGCGACCCGGACAGCGCCGAGCGGCTGTACAGCGTCTCGATCCTGACCGGCGCACCAAATGCTCTCGTCGCGCCGATCCACGACCGCATGCCGATCATCCTCGATAGCGACGACTGGGACGCCTGGCTCAGCCCGGGGAGCCCGGCCACCGCCCTGCGCGCCATGCTGCGCCCGGCGCCGGAGGAGCGGATGCGGATCCACGCCGTCTCCCCCGCGGTGAACAACGTCCGCTCCCAGGGTCCCGAGCTGCTCACCCCGCTCAGCCGCTGGCGGGCGGACGGCCGTCTGGCCGGGCAGTCGGAGCTGTGGCCCGCGTGACGCCGATCCGGATCGTGGTGCCGACCGGCTGCCTCGTGGTGCTCATCGGTCCCAGCAGCAGCGGCAAGACGACCTTCGCGTCCCGCCATTTCCCGCGGACCCACGTCCTCGCGTCCGACGAGATGCGCGCCATCGTGGCCGACGATCCGAACGACCAGTCCGCCACCGAGGCGGCTTTCGAGCTGCTGCACACGGCACTCGGCCTGCGGCTCGCCGCGCGCCGCACGAGCGTCGTGGACGCCACAAACGTGGAGCGCTGGGCGCGTGGTCGGCTGCTCGCCATCGCGCGACGCGCGAGCCGCCAGGCGATCGCCATCGTCCTGGATCTGCCGCTGGAGGTCTGCCTGGAGCGCAACGCGGCTCGCCCGGATCCCCGTCCGGCGGCGGCGCTGCGCCGGCAGCACCGCTGGATGCAGGGCTCGCTGATGACGCTCGGGGAGGAGGGGTTCGACCCGGTCTGGCGCCTCGGCTCGCCGGAGGAGGTCGTCGCTGTGGAGGTCGTCGCCGGCGGCTGAACGCGTGCCGGCCGCGGGGCAGCGAAATGTCCCGAAGGAACTGCGGCCCGGCCCGGTGGTGCGAGACCACCGACCCGGTACCGGAACGCTTGATGCAATCTCGTGATCCGGTATCCGCTGCCCCTTCGGGACGACCACAGGATAGGATTCGCCGCCGCAGGCTGACAAGACGGTTTATCCCCGACTTTTCAAGCCCGTCGCGGGCTTGTCCACAGAGCATCCCCAGTGCGGCACGATGCCCCGCCGGGGTGCAGGCGAGGCATCGGCGCCGCCTGCCGGGCCGGTCGGCACGGCCCGGGCCAACCAGGCGACACGAGTGCTACCCTCGCGACCTCGACGACGTTCACCGCTGGCAGGAGGAGCGCACGGGGCCGATGCAGGGGCCCGCCTGGGGAAAGTCCCCGCCCGAGCTGGTCGCCGCCTTCGCGGCGGCCGTTGCCGACCTGCCGGGCGCCGAGCCGCGCAAGATGTTCGGATTCCCCGCCGCGTTCGTGAACGGAAACCTGTTCACCGGCCTGTTCGAGGACCGATGGTTCGTGCGGCTGCCGGAGGCGGAGCGTGCCGAGCTGGCCGGCGCCGGCGCCGCTGCCTTCGAGCCGATGCCCGGTCGACCGATGCGCGAGTACGTCGAGCTGCCGGCCTCGGTGCTCGCCGACGCGGACGCCCGCGACGGCTGGCTGCGCCGCTCGCTGGACCACGTGGCGTGCCTGCCGCCGAAGAAGAAGCGCTGATCGGCGGGAGCTAGAGCCAGCCGCGTCGCCGGAAGTAGAGGATGAGCGCCGCCAGGACGCCGGCCATGGCGGCCACGATGATCCAGAACGCGCCGAGGTCGCCCTCGCCGGGGACGTGGACGTTCATGCCCCAGACGCTGGCGATGAGGGTCAGCGGCAGGAGCACGACGCTCGCCGCGGTGAGGACCCGCAGCACGTCGTTGAGCCGGTGGGACAGGACCGATTCGTTGGACGACTCGAGCGCCTCGACGATCTCCTTGAAGTTCTCGAGCACGTCCCATATCCGCTCGGAGGCATCGGTCAGGTCGTCGAAGTAGACGTCGAGCTCCTCGCCGAAGTGGGCCTGCTTCGCGCGCTCGAGCGACCGGAACACGCTGCGCTGCGGGCGGATCACGGCGCGGAAGTTGATGATCTCCTGCTTCGTGTTGCTCAGCTCGCGCACGATCTCGCGGGAGCGCCCCTCGAAGATGTCGTCCTCCAGGCGTCGCAGCTTGCGGCCGAGCTGGCCGAGCATCGGGAAGCAGGCGTCAACGCATCGGTCCAGGATCTCGTACAACAGGCGGCCGGAGCCACCGGCAAGCAGCTCCTCCCGGACGTCCGACTGCTCGCGCACCCGCTCCCACATTGCCGGCAGCGGCACGATCGACTCTTCCGGGAGGGTGACCACGTAGTCGGGGCCGATGAATGCGTCGAGCTCCGCGGCGTGCAGGCGGCCCGTGTCCTTGTCGAAGCGCGGGAAGTGGACGACGAGGAAGAGGTAGTCGTCGTACACGTCCAGCTTTGGCCGCTGGTTGATGCTCGTCACGTCCTCGAGGTCGAGCGGGTGGAAGCTGAAATGGTCGGCCAGCCAGGCGGTGTCGGCGGCCTGGGGATCCTCGACGTGATACCAGCGCAGGCCGGCGACCTCGACGAGCTCGATGCGCGGCTCCGGCGGCGGCGCCTCGGGCGTGGCCAGCGCCGACCGGGATCCGCGCTGGCGGAGGAGACGCGGCAGCTGCCGGACGTCGCGCAGTGTCGCGCGCCGCCGTCCGGGCCGATCGTCAGTCACGAGCGTCGGCGGGTTCGCCCCACCGCTCCCAGTGGACGAGCTCCTCGATCGGCAGGCGAGCAGTCCCCGGACGTGAGCGGGGGGCACCCGCTGCGGGCGACGGGTGCCCGATCGCGATCACGCTGCGCAGGAGCCGGCCCTCCGGCACGCCGAGCAGGCCGGCCGCCTCTCCGCGAGCCTCCTGCGGCACCCAGCCGACCGCTGCCCCCAGCCCGAGCGCCGTCGCCGCCAGCAGGATGCGCTCGGCGGCCCGGCCCTCGTCATAGGCGTCGAGCACGGCCCGGTCGCCGGGCATCACCACCCCGACCGCCAGCGGCGCCCGCGCGACCTGCGGCGCGTTGGGCATGAGCGCGCCGAGCCGGCGCAGGGAATCCGGATCACGGATCACGACGAAGCGCCATGGCTGGCGGTTCTCGGCCGAGCCGGTCCAGCGGGCGACGGCCAGGATCTCGGCCAGCAGTCGCTCGTCCACGGGCTGCGCGCCGTAGTCGCGCACCGCCCGGAGGCGCCGCATGGTGCGGGTCATGGCGCGGCCGTCGTCGCTCACCCGCAGAGGGTACGACGACGGCGGGGACGGTGAGGTCAGCCGCTGCGGCGCACGAAGGATGCGAGCGGGTTGTCGAACCGGTAATCGCAGACGACGCGCGGGTGGCGGCCGTCCGACATCCCGACAAGGTGGCCGCAGGTGAAGCAACGCTCCAGGTCGGCGTCGCCGCTGGCCGGGCAGCCCACGCGTCCACCGTCGATCAGGAGGGCTCGACCCCTGCCGCGCAGCCAGGAACGTGGATCGGGGATCTGCATGCCCTCACGTTGCACCGCCGCCCGCCGAGCGCGCATCAGCCGAACGGCCCGTGGGACGGGCCATCCGGCCTGAATCACGGTCCGAGGCCGGGTCCACGCTCCCCGCTCGCCGCGCCCGCCGACTGCCAGAGCGGCGGGCCACCAGGGCCCGTCGACTGCGGCGTGGCCGGCAGGCGCCGTGCCGCGGCGACCGCCACGACGACCACGACGAGCATGAGCGCGTCGGCGACGAGGATGCCCGGCGCCAGGCCGAGCGGGCCGGTGGCGCTCCAGGCCACGATCGCGCCGGCCGCACCGGTGCCGAACGCGATCCCCAGCGTGTTCGCGAGCTGGACCGATGCCGAGGCCGCCCCCTCGCTGCCCGGTTGCGCCGACGCGATGACGACGAGCGTCGTCGACGAGTAGGCCAGCCCCATGCCCAGCCCGGCGATGGCCCAGGCAGTCGCCGCGGTCGCGACGGGCGGCAGGCTCGTGATCGGGACCGCCGCGACGACGACGATGCCCGCGCCGATGAGGACGAGGCCGACGACCACCAGCGAGCGGAGCGATCGACGGCCGGCGAGGCGGGCCTGGATCCACGATCCGGCCGCCCAGGTGAGCGCAGCCGAGGTGAGCGCCAGCCCGCCGGCGATGGTGCCGGCGTTGCGCACCGAGGCCACGGCCAGCGGGATGAAAGCCTCGGCGCCGAAGAAGGCGATGCTCACCAGCGCCAGGGTGGCGACGGCGGCGCCGCGGCCGGATCGCGCCGCGAGGGTGCCGGGCGGCAGGAGCCGCTGCAGCGGCCGCCAGGCGAGGAGCGTGCCGCCCGCCACCGCACCGAGCGCGAGGAGCGGTTGGCCGAGCCCAGCGGCGGCCAGGAGGAGGCCCGCCCCGGCGGCCAGCGCCAGGGCGTCGGCGACGGCGCCCCGAACGACGGGCCGCTCCGCCTCGACAGATGGGAGGGCCGGCAGTCGTGCGAGCGGGAGCGCAACCGCGGCTGCTGCCAGCGGGACGAGGGGCGCCAGGCCGATGAACGCCCAGCGCCAGCTGAAGGCCTCGCTGATCCAGCCCGCCAGGGCCGGCCCGACGATGCCCGGCAGCACCCAGGCGCTGCTGATCACCGCGATCATTCGCGGCTGCACGGCAGGTGGGTAGCCGCGGGCGACGGCGACGTACGTGATGGAGGCCATCGCGCCGGCGCCGAGGCCCTGGACGACGCGCCCGGCGACGACCCAGGCCATCGAGCCCGCCAGCCCGGCGACGAAGAGCCCGGCGGCGAATGCGAGCGCCCCGACGACGAGGGGCGGCACCGGCCCGCGCCGATCGGCCTCCATCCCGGCGACCGCGATGCCGACGAGGTTGCTCAGCCAGAAGCCGGAGAACGCCCAGCCGTACAGCTCCAGGCCGCGCAGCTCCGCCAGCGTGGCGGGCAGCACGGTGGGCACCGCCAGACCCTCGAAGGCGCCGGCGGTGACGAGGAAGACGAGGCCGGCCGTGAGAAGCCGCTGTCCCGGCGTCCACGTGCCTGGTGCGCGATCGGTCACCGGTGCCGGAAGGATAGTGGTATACCGGCAGACGCAGGGCGAACGCAGCAGCGGCACCGGTGCTGTCGCGAAAGGAGGTGCGCGTGTCGAGCCTGAGGGGTTACGTCACCTGGATCGCCGCGGTGGCGGCGGTCATCCTCGTCTGGCTCCAGCTGCCCGAGGACTGGCCCATCAGCGCCCCGGAGGGCACGCTGAACACCGTCCTGACCTGGGTCTTCTGGATCCTGTCCATCATCGTCGTCCTCGTGCTCTTCTCCGACCGCGACTCCCCCGAGGCGGAACGGGTCGAGGTCGAAGGGCCGAACTTCGCGCGCTACCTGTTCTCGAACACGCGGGCTGGCCTGTTCTGGCTGCCGATCCGCCTCTTCCTGGGCTTCTCCTGGCTCCTCTCCGGGTGGGGCAAGCTGACCGATCCGGACGGCGGCTGGATCGGTGCGAACGGCGGAACGGCGCTCGCCGGCTACTGGGAGCGCGCGGTCAGCATCCCCGAGGCGCCGGCGCGGCCGCCGATCACGTACGACTGGTACCGCGACTTCATCCAGTTCCTCCTCGACGGCAACCACGAGGGCTGGTTCAGCTTCCTCGTCGTCTTCGGCGAGCTCGCCGTGGGCATCGGGCTGATCCTGGGGGCGCTGACCGGGATCGCGGCCTTCTTCGGCGCGCTCATGAACATGTCGTTCCTGCTCGCCGGATCGGCCTCGAGCAACCCGGTGCTCTTCACCGCCGCCATCGGCCTCATGCTCGCCTGGCGGGTGGCCGGCTACTACGGCCTCGACCGCTACCTGCTGCCGATGCTCGGCACCCCGTGGCGGGCGCCGGTGGAGACGACCGCCCGGTCCGGGACAACCTGACCGGCGCCGGTCAGGTGCCGACGGCCCGCCCTCGTCCGCGATGGGGACGTGCCTGACCGATGATGGCTGATACCCGGGCGTCATGCCGGCTTCATGACGCCGTCATGCGCGCGCCGTAGACTGCGAGCCATGTTCAGCTTCGGACGCCCCTCCCGCATGCCCGATCCGGCCGATGCCCTGCCCGGCCGACCCGACCCTCTCCCCACCGCCGAGACGCACGCCATCAACGGCCAACCCCTGAAGGGGCCGTACCCGGAGGGCGCCGAAATCGCCGACTTCGCACTCGGCTGCTTCTGGGGCGAGGAGAAGCTGTTCTGGGAGCAGCCCGGGGTGATCGTGACCGCCGTCGGCTACCAGGGCGGCACCACCCCGAACCCGACCTACAAGGAGGTGTGCAGCGGCATGACCGGGCACGCCGAGGCGGTGCGGGTCGTGTACGACCCGAAGGTCATCGGCTACGAGCGCCTGCTCAAGCTGTTCTGGGAGGCGCACGACCCGACCCAGGGCTTCCGCCAGGGCAACGACGTCGGCACCCAGTACCGCTCGGCGATCTTCACCCACACCGACGAGCAGCAGCGCATGGCCGAGGCATCACGCGACATGTTCCAGGCCGAGCTGACGAGGGCCGGCTACGGGGAGGTCACGACCGAGATCCGTCCCGCCCCGGAGTTCTACTTCGCCGAGGACTATCACCAGCAGTACCTGCACAAGGTCCCGAACGGCTACTGCCCGGTCCACGCCACCGGCGTGAAGCTGGACGGACCGATCGTCCGCATGGAGCAGGTCTAACGGTCTCAGCGGATGCCGCACTCGGCGAGCAGGCCGAGGACGGCGTCAGCGACCGCCGGCGGATCGACGAGTTGGTGGAAGTGGCCCGCCCGCAGTTCGCGGGTCGGCCAGCCGGCTCGCAAGGCGTCTTCCGCCTCCGACCGATACGCGCTGGAAAGGAGGAGGTAGGCACAGGGCGCGTTCGGCCAGCCGGGCACCTGCGGTAGGCGCTCAGTCCAGTACTCCGGCCCGCGCGGGTGCAGCTCGGCGAGCAGCATGCGCCGCCGCTCCGGATCGGGGATGACATCCGCCAGGTCCTCGTCCGTCCAGGTCGGGTAGGGCCGGCCGGTCTCCAGGGCCACCCTTCGCTCAGCGGCGACCGCCGGGTCGCCGCCATCCAGTGCCTCGAGGCGGCTCTTCCCGCCGTGCGGCAAGCGCGCATCGACGAAGAGGTACGCGGCGATCGGCTGCCGTACTGAGCGGCCGATGACAGGCAGCAATGGACCCGCATTGCTGTGGCCGATGAGCACGATGGATCGGTCGCTGGGCACTTCGCTCAGGGAGGCCAACACGCCCGCGGTTGTTTGGTGCCAGGCGGGCTCGCGAGGCGCCGGATCGCGCAGCCCGGCTGGGATGATGGTCCGCCAGCCGCGCGCCCGGATCTTGGCGCCGACGAGCGACCACGAAAACGGACCCAGCAGCGGGCTGGGAATGAGCACGATCAATGCGTCCGACACGGTCAAGGCATCAGTGCGCGCTCGACCATCAGCTGATCTCGGCTCTCACTCCGGCGGCCGACGCGCAATGAGCGCAAGGGCCGCGATCAGCGCGGCGGTGGCGGCGAGGAGCCCACCGGCTATCGTCAGGGCCACCACGCGATAGGCCTTGCCGTCACACGAGGACGTCGCGCCGCTCCGCCGGGTCACACTCGCCACGTCGTGGCGTGGTACGCGTCGCGCAGGCTGGAACTACGGTCGAACGCACGGTCAGTTCACCGAGACGAAGCGGCTGCCATCCTGTCTCCAGCGCCGCTGCGAAACCAATCTCCCGGCCCGCAGTGACTCACGGACGGTCTGCTGCCAGCGGATGGCATTGCGACGCTCCTTGCGATGCCGAATCAGGATCGCGTACTGCAGCGTCGCAGCCATCAGGGCCACGAGGCTCAGCGCTTCCGCGAGATTCGGCATGAATCTGACCCTCGGCAGTCTTCGGGCAGCTCGGTCTCGCCAGTGGCTCGGCGCGGCGGATCGGCGACCGTGGGCAACTTCCGCGCTTCCTAGCCCGCTCCCGCTGCAGGTCAGTACAACAGGCCCGGTCAAGCAACCAAGCGTCCGTCTCCGGTGCGTATTGACAACACCCGTACCGTAAGGGTCCTTAGCCGTCGTGCCCGCGGCGCTAGTTGCGAGATAGCGTTGTGGGGACCTGAGCCATGGACCCGACGGCTGTGCGCGAAGTCAGCCTCATCCTCCTGCTCGCGCTCCTGTATGCCGGGGTGCTGTTCGCCCTGAAGGCAACACGGCGGAGCCAGCGCTGATGCACCACCTGCGGCTGTCATGTGAGGCGTTGTGGGTGGATGTGCGGGTGGCGGGATTCAACGGCCGCTGGATCGCGTCAGCCGACGGCCCTGGCGGCCCGTCGCTCGGTCTGGGCTGGACGCCACGCCAGGCGTTGATCCGATCGCTCGAGCCATTCGATGGTCTCATCGATGAGCTCCTGGCGTCCGTCCCGGATGTCCTCCTCGAACACGGTGCCATGGGTTGAGCGAAACGGTTCAGGTGGCCGTCGGGGTCACCTCCCCTCCGACGGTCAATAGTAGGCGTCGATGTTCTGCCGATCCCAGCGGTGGAGCGTCGTGGGCCCGTTCGGGGTGTTCACGTTCATGCAGGTGGGCCGGGTGGGGCCGTCGCTGGCCGGCGGGTTGCCCCAGTGGCGCAGCCCCACCGTGTGGCCAAGCTCGTGGCAGGCGAGATGCGTCCTGCTGGCGAGATCGGCGAGGTAGGCGGCGTACTGCGCATTGCGGTTGAAGTACAGCCGCTGCGCGCGGCACCAGCGGTGTCCGTGCCCATTGACGCCCTGCGGCGCGCTGCGCGGGCAGTGCACCCAGCCCGCGGCGCCGTTTCGCCCATAGTCGCCAGCATGGACGATGACGTCGGTGCGCGAGGTCCGCTCGCGGTCGACGATCATGACCAGGTCGGTCGGCCCGTACGCATCCCGCATGGCGCGCCGCACGGCCCGACGCAGCGCGGTGGGCACGGACCGATGGAAGAAGACGTGGTGCCGCCGGTTGTCGCCGACGCTCACGCAGTGGCGCGGGATCATCGGCGCCTGGCAGTCGAGGTAGGACTGCACCGGCGGCGCCTCGTTCACGGCACGCGCCGGCGGGGCCGCCGCGCCCGCCACGAGGGCGGCGAGGACGAACGCCCCCAGCACCGCTCTCGTGACGCGCGGGCTCACAGCTCGGACATGCAGCGCTTGGCGAGGCGATCGACCGGCCGAGCGTAGTAGGCGTTGATGTGGGCCCGGTCGTAGCGATGGAGGCTCACCGGGCCGTTCGGCGTATCGGCGTGCATGCAGGTGGCAGCCACCGGTCCATCGGTGCGCGGCGGATTGCCCCAATGGCGCAGGCCGACCGAGTGCCCGATCTCGTGGCAGGCCAGGTGGGTGCGGCTGTCGTCGTCGGCGAAGAAGGCGGCGTACCGGGCGTTGAGGTTGAAGTGGAGCTCCTGGTGGCGGCACCAGCGGTCGCCGTGCTCGTTCACCCCCTGCCGTGCCTCCGCCGGGCAGTTGACCCAGCCGGCCGCGCCGTTCGCCCCATGGTCGGCGGCATAGACGATGACGTCGGTGAACCGATTCACGCGCCGCTGCTCGATCATCCGCAGCGCGGTCGGGCCGTAGGCGTCGCGCATTGCGCGACGCACCGAGTCGGCGAGGGCGCGCGGCACCGAGGCATCGATGACGATGTAGTGGCGGAAGTCGTCGCCGACGCTCACACAGCGTGGCGGCGTCACCGGCCGATCGCAGTCGAGCAACGACCCGAGCTCCGGAGAGCCCTCGTGCTCGGCGACGACGGGCGATGCGGCTCCGCTGAGCGCCAGGGCGATCGCGAACGCGGGCGCCAGGCGGGCGAGCCGGCGGATGAGGGGCCGGAGCTCCATCGGGCCATGCTCCGGGTCCCGGCATCGGCTGTCAACCGTGGGCCGGAATGCGACGGATGGCCGATGAGTTCCGCGCGTTCGTGCGGTCGAATGAGGCAGACGACCTCGCAGATCGCCCGGGAAGGACACGACGCACCGATGCAGACCACGAACACAGCCGCCGCGCCGCTCGACGTCACGCGCCTCGATGAGGAGTTCAACGGCCGCGTGGTCGGTCCGGCCGGTGCCGACTACGACGAGATGCGCGCCGTCACGGCCGGCGGCATCGACCGTCGACCGGCCGCGATCGTCCGCGTGGCGGATGCGCGCGACGTTGCCCGCGCCGTCGCCCTCGCCCAGGAGACCGGGCTCGAGCTGGCGGTGCGCTCCGGCGGCCACAGTGCCGCCGGCCATGGGACCACCGAGGGCGGCATCGTCATCGATCTCCGCGACCTCGACGCGCTCGAGATCGACGTCCCTGGGCGCACGGCCTGGGCCGGCGCCGGCCTCACCGCGGGGGCGTACACCGCCGCGGCCGCCGAGCACGGGCTGGCGACCGGGTTCGGCGACACCGGTTCGGTGGGCCTCGGCGGCCTGATCACCGGCGGTGGCATCGGCTACCTGTCGCGCAAGCACGGACTGACCATCGACAACCTGCTCGCTGCCGAGGTCGTGACCGCCGACGGCCGCGTGCTCGAGGTCGATGCCGAGCGCCACCCCGAGCTGTTCTGGGCCATCCGCGGCGGCGGCGGCAACGTGGGCGTCGTCACCCGCTTCCGGCTGCGGCTGCACCCGATCGACGGCTTCGTCGGCGGCATCCTCGTCCTGCCCGCCACGGCCGACGTGGTCGCCGGCTTCATCGCTGCCGCCGAAGCCGCCCCCGACGAGGTGTCCACGATCGCGAACGTCATGCCCGCGCCGCCGATGCCGTTCCTGCCCGAGGACCGCCACGGCGAGCTCGTCGTGCTCGCGATGCTCGCCCACGCCGGCGATACCGACGCCGCCGATGCCGCGCTGGCGCCCTTCCGCGCGCTCGCCGAGCCGTACGCCGACCTCGTCCGCCCGATGGCATACCCGGAGATGTTCCCGCCGGACGACCCGGACTATCACCCCACTGCGGTTGCCACCACCATGTTCATGGACCATGTCGGCCTCGCCGAAGCGGAGACGATCGTCGAGCGGCTGCGGGCGAGCGACGCGCAGATGCGCGTCGCCCAGCTGCGGGTGCTGGGGGGCGCGGTGGCGCGGGTGCCGGCGGACGCGACGGCGTACGCGCATCGGTCCAGCCGGATCCTCGTGAACCTCGCCGCCTTCTACACGGGCGACGAGGAGCGGCGACAGCGCCAGGCGTGGGTGGACGACTTCGCCGCGCGCCTGGACCAGGGCGTCCCGGGGGCGTACGTGAACTTCGTCGGCGACGAGGGTCAGGAGCGCGTGCGCGCCGCCTACCCGGCCGCCACCTACGAGCGCCTGGCGGCGGTGAAGCGCCGCTACGACCCGGACAACCTGTTCCGGCTCAACCAGAACGTGCCGCCGGCCGCCGGGTAGCCGCCAGCCAATGGCCTCAGTCGGGCGGCGGGCGCGGCACCTCCCGGCGCCGACGGGCGAGGTGCACGCGGTCGAACGCATCGGGCAGAACGGCCACGTTCCAGCCGCCTTCCCGCGCCGCGCTGGGCACGACGATGCCATCCACGCCCAGCTCGCGTGCCGCGCGCATGACGCGCAGCGCGTGACGATTCGGCGCGTCCGGAGCCCAGCCGGCTGTGAGCTGGCGCTCACTCACCCGCAGCGCCCGGCGCGTCGTCGCGTCGCGGAAATCCAGCACGCGAAGGTCCAGGTCGATCGCGCATGCCCAGCGTTCATCGTCCCGAGGGTCCACCGCGCCGTCCGTGGCGTGGCGCCACTCCGCCCACATCGTGTCGCGGTCGAGCGAGGCGTAGAGGGGCCACGGGTCGCCCGGCTGGTGGAAGCGGCCGGCATGCGGCGCCGATTGACGCGGTGGCAGGCAGCCGGGCACGCGCAGGGCGGTCTGTCGCCAGGCCCGGGTCCGGAGGCGCGCGACGGGGGCGAGGGTCGCCCGGCTCAGGTCACGTCCCCGGAGGCGTAGGCCGTGGCCGCGCCGCGTACGCGGTCGAAGCCGCCGTCCGCCAGCACGTCCACCGGCCGCTCCCAGCCGAGGTGCGCGCTGCGAGCGGTGAGCCATGCCTGCCGGGCGCGGGGCGCCATCACCTCACCGAGGAGCTCCATGATCGCGCCCAGGTCGTCGAGCCGCACCCGGTACCGGTGCCGGCGCGGCTGCGCGCCGGCACGCCAGCGCTCCACGGTGCGGATGTTCGCACCGGTCGCCTCCGAGACGACGCGTGCCGGCAGCTGTCGCAGGGCGGGCGCGGTCATGGCCATGAAAAGATGATAACGTCGGTCGTAACGCCGGTCAATTTGTCGGAGGCGCCTCATTCGGAGAGCCGCCGCCATCGGTCCGGCGCTCGACCACGATCGTGCAGTCGGTGGCCAGGGCGGCGACGGCGCCGATGGCGGCCCAGACCGGCAGCAGCACAGCCCCGAGCACGCCGACCGTCAGCGGCACCTCGATCAGGGTCGTCCCCTCCTCGTTCTTGATGATGAGCCGGCGCACGTTCCCCTCGTGCACGAGCTCCTTGACCTTGGCGAGGACCTCCTCGCCGCGAAGGCGAATCTCCTCGGTGGTGAAGTTGTCCGTCACTACGCACTCCTTTCGCTGGACCTGCCGTCCGCTGAGATGAGGCTCCACAGCAGCGTGCCCAGGATGGCCCCGCTGGTGTTGGCCAGGACGTCGGTGATGTCGGCCAGGCGGCCGGTGTTCATGACTGCCTGCGCCACCTCGACCGAGAGCGACACCGCCGCGGCCACGCCGGCGATCCACCACGTCGAGGCGCGGGGATGCCGCACGGCGAGGGCCGATCCGAGCGGCACGAAGAGCAGCACGTTGGCAACGAGCTCGGTCACCGCCACCGCCGGCTCGACCTGCCCGTCGAGCGCCCAGATCAGGTCGCGGAACGGGATGAGGTTCACGCGCTCCACCTGGGGGTCGAGCGGCTGGCCCAGGGTGAGGACGGCGATGGCCGCCAGGGCCACGAGCAGGGTGGTGTCCGGTAGCGTGGCGCCGAGCGCCGCACGCCAGCCCAGCCGCCTCGCGCGCCACCAGGTGAGGACGCCGGAGAGCAACGCGATCAACGCGGCCAGCCACAGGAAGCCCGGCACGGCGGCGAGGAACCAGGCGAGGTACGTGCCCACCCCGCAAGCCTAGCGGGCGGGGCGCTCGAGGTCAGGCGGCGGCCGTCTCCGGTTCGCCGGTCCGCTCGGCGTCGGCTTCGCCCGCCGCAGGCGCCGCTTCGGGCGCGGCCGTCGCGCCGGCCTCGCGGCGCCGCACGGCGCGCACCGCCGGCACGAGCAGGACGAGCAGGACGGGGATCCCGGCCAGGCCAGCGAAGGCGAGCAGGGCGGTGCGGGCACCCAGCGCGTCCGCCAGCGGCCCTGCCAGCGCGGACCCGGCCGGGAAGATGAGCAGCGACACCATCCAGTCGTAGGAGGAGACGCGCGACAGGCTCTCGGCCGGCACCTGCTCCTGGACGGTGGTGTGCCACACGGTGTTCACGAAGGCGATCGACGAGGAGAAGGCGACCATGCCCACCGCCAGGGCGGGGAGCGGCGGCGTGAGCGAGAGGAGCAGGAGCATGGCCGGGGCGAGGAGCAGGAAGCCGAAGCTGGCCACCAGCGGCCGCCGGGGGCGCCAGCGCAGCGAGAGGGCGCCGCCCAGCAGCCCGCCCAGCCCGAACAGGCCCATGAGCAGGCCCCAGTCGCTCGGTCCGCCGTAGAGCCGATCGATCGTCACCGGGCCGAGGACGAAGAAGCCGGCGAAGGCGAGGTTGCCGAAGGCGAAGGCGCCGAGCGAGGCGACCAGCCAGCGGCGGCTCACGACCTCCTGCCAGCCGTCGGCCAGGTCGCGCGCGAAGGTCCGCCGCTCCATGCGTCCCGCCGAGGGCACGCGCAGGCTGGCCAGGAACAGGGCGCTGACCAGGAAGGTGACCGCGTCGAATGCGAAGACCCAGCCGGCGCCGGCGAACGCGACGATGACGCCGGACAGGATCGGGCCCACCATGAAGGCGGTGCTCTGCGACAGGTTGAGCGTGGCGTTGGCCTGCTGAAGCCGCCCGGCGCTGACGGTCTGCGGGATGAGCCCGGTCGACGCGGGCTGGAAGAAGGCCGATGCAGCCCCCGACGCGAACGAGGCTGCCATGAACACGGCCAGGTGGCCGCCACCGCTGAACGCGGCGAAGGCCAGCACGGCCTGCGCGGCGGCCCGGACCACGTCGGCGCCGATCATGATCCCCCGCCGCGGCAGCCGGTCGGCCCAGACCCCGCCGACGAGCATGAACACGACGCGCGGCACCATGAACGAGGCGAGCACCAGCCCGAGGTCCGCGGCCGATCTGCCGAGGGCGAGCACCGCGAAGGTCAGCGCCACACCGGTCATGCCGTCGCCCGCGGCCGACGTCGTCTGGCCGATCCACAGGCGCCGGAAGTTCGCCTCCTGCAGGGGTCCGAGGTGTCGCGTCAGGCGCCCGATCATCATCTCCATCCGAACTTACTTAGCGTCAAACTGTTTGATATCGAACTACTTTAGGACCGGTGTCAAGCCCCTCGGGCTGAACCCCGCGGCCATCTGCGCGCTACCGGTGGATATGACCGATGACACGGCCGCCCACCAGCCCTGCGACGAGCCCGAGCGACGGGCGTTCGCCTTCTGGATCGGGGACTGGGAGGTGCACGACACGGACGGACGCCTCGCGGGACGCAACACGATCACGTCCCTCTACGACGGCTGCGCGCTGCGCGAGGAATGGCGCGGCGAGAGCGGGCACCGTGGCATGAGCCTGAACGCCTGGTCGCCGCGAACGCGGACGTGGCTGCAGACCTGGGTCGACAGCTCGGGGCTCGTCCTCGAGCTGGCCGGCGGCCTGGTGGACGGGGCGATGGTGCTCGAGGGCGACGCCGCCCTGCCCGGCCCCGACGAGCCGTTGCGTCGCCATCGGATCACCTGGTCGGTGATCGATGGTGATCCGGACCGGGTGCGGCAGCACTGGGAGGCATCTGGCCCGGAAGGTGGCTGGGAGACCGTGTTCGACGGGCGCTATCGGCGCGTGATCGACTGACGGAGGCTGTACGCTCCGTCCGGGATGGAGCGCATCTGGGCCTTCCTGCGCAGCTCGACCGACGCGCTCTCGGAGCGCCCGTTCCGGCTGCTGTGGCTGGGGCAGACGGGATCGGCCATCGGCGACGCCCTGGTGGGGGTGGCACTCGCCTTCGCGGTCCTGGAGGTCGGTGGCTCCGCCGGCGACCTCGGGCTCGTGTTCGCCGCCTTCTCGGTCCCCCGCGTCGTCCTGATCCTGGCCGGCGGCGTGTGGTCGGATCGGCTCCCCCGCCAGCAGGTGATGGTCGCCTGCGACATCGTGCGCGCCGCCGCCCAGGCGGTGGTGTCGACACTGCTCATCACCGGCAATGGCCAGGTCTGGCACCTCGTGGCGCTCGCCGCGGTAATGGGCTCGGCCGCCGCGTTCTTCGTGCCGGCCACCGTCGGGCTCATGCCGGAGGTCGTCAGCCGCGACCGGCTGCAGCAGGCGAACGCGCTGGTGAGCCTCTCCCAGAGCGCGGCGCACATCTTCGGCCCGCTCGTCGCCGGGCTGCTGGTGGCGACCGTCGGGCCGGGCTGGGCGTTCGCCCTGGATGGCGCGAGCTTCCTCGTCAGCGCCGGCTTCCTTCTCGCCATGCGGATCCCGCCCCGGGCCGTCGAGGAACGCCTTTCCTTCCTCGCCGAGCTGGTCGACGGCTGGCAGGAGGTGGTGAGCCGCCGCTGGGTGGTGGCCTCCATCGTCACCTTCGCGCTGTCGAACGCCTCGCTGGCCTCGTTCCAGGTGCTCGGGCCGGTCGTGGCCTCGCGGGAGCTGGGCGGAGCGGCGGCGTGGGGCGCCATCCTCGCCGGCGGCTCGGTGGGCGGGCTCATCGGCGGTGCGATCGCCCTGCGCTGGAAGCCGCGCCGGCCGCTCATTCCCGCCTTCGCTGTGATGGCGGTCGCCAGCGTCCAGCTCCTCGTCCTCGTTCCGCCGTTGCCGGTGGCGGTGGTGGCGCTCGGATCGATGGTCGCCTTCGCAGGGATCGTGATCAGCAACGCCCTCTGGGACACGATGCTCCAGCAGCACATCCCGCCGACGGCCATGAGCCGGGTGAGCTCCTACGACTGGATGGCATCGCTCGCGCTGCAGCCGATCGCCTTCGCCGCGGTCGGCCCGATGTCCGAGGTGATCGGCACCGGGGAGACGCTCCTCCTCGCCGCGGGGCTCGGCATCGCGGCGAACAGCGCCGTCCTGCTCGTGCCGAGCGTGCGCAACCTCACTCGCCGCGAAGCGGTCGATCCACCCGTCGACCCAGCGCCTTCCGCTCAGCCAGCCTCGCCGGCGAGCACGGCCTCGAGCAGCGGATCGCGCCCCGCGAAGTAGTCGGCGGCGCGAACCCGCATCCGCAGGTCGGGTTCGATCGAGAGCCGCGGATCGTCGGGCGTCGACATCTCCCAGTAGCGAGTGCTCACCGCCAGGCGCATCGGCAGGACGAAGTCGTCGAGGTTGATCCAGTCGACGTCGTTCCAGAAGTTCAGGCCGCCGCCCATCGGCTCGCCGGCGAAGACGGCCGAGGTCTCCTGATCGAGCCGGGTGGCGAAGTTCGAGGCGGCCGAGAACGTGACCCGGTCGGTGAGCACCACGAGCCGGCCGGGCCGGTCGATTGCCTCCTCGCCGAGCGCCTGCAGCACCGGCGGGTAGGTGTGGTTGTTGCCGCCGGTGTTCTGCCGAAGGTCGACGATCACGAGCTCGACCCGCGGCCCGGCAGCGACCCGTCGCAGCTCCTCGATGGCGCCGCCGAGGACCGGCTGGATCTGCGCGTAGCGGACGTAGACGGCTCGGCCATCGTCCAGCAGCTCCACGGCGAAGTGCGGGTCGTCGTGCTGCGTGTGTCGCAGCCCGTCCCGCGGCGCCAGGCCGTGGAACGGAAGCCAGCCCGCCCAGGCCCGGAACTCGGCGGACGCCACCGGCGCGAGGTCGACGGTCCGTTCGCCGCTGCCGTCGCTCACGGTGACGGGCACCGCACCGTCACCCACGATGCCGAGGCCGCGCAGCACGATCGGCCTCAGCAGGTAGAGCGGCCGGAACGAGGACACCGTGGCCGGCCCGTCGCGCGGAACGAGCGGCGCGAGGGCTTCGAGGACCTCGTCGAGCGCCGTGCCCCCGACCGCGGTGATGCGCGTCCCGACGAGATTCTCGTGGGGCGGCAGGGCGTCGGTGACGAACACGCCCTCGTCGAACTCGTAAACGCGGATCGGAAGGACCGGCTCGCGCTCGATGTCCAGCGGGAGGGCGAACTGGTGGCCGTCGCGCTCGGCTGCGAGCGTGGCCCAGATCCTCATGAGCTCGACCGCGGCGACCTCGGGCGTCAGGTCGGGCAGGCTCGACTTCAGCGCCTCGAGGTCCGCGACGAAGGACGCGCGCTCGGCGGCATGGAACGGCTCGGGGTGGATGCGCTCGAGAGCGGCGAGCGCCCGGTCGAGCTCGGCGCGCGCCAGGTCGATCGGCCCCGGGCTCGGGTCCTCGCTCGGCAATGACGATACGGGGCCCGCGGATTCCGCTGCCGCCCCGCACGCGGCGAGCGTCACCGCCAGGATGACGACGAGCGCCACGGCTCCGTGGCGTCGCGAGAGGACTGACATCTGGCCTCCAGCCTGCGAACTGCTACCAGGTGGTAGTATCTTGCCACCCGCGGCAAGGTTCATTCCGCGGGGCGGAGGAGCTCAGCCGGCCTCGGCCCGTGCGTCGCGCGCCAGGCGCTCGAGCGCCGCATCCGCGGCTGCCTCGATCTCCTCGAGCGCGGCCTTCGCGTTATCCGGGCGCGCGATGTGCGCCACGAAGCGTGAGTAGGCCTCCTCGAAGGCGAGGTTCGCCCGGCGGTGCGCGGCCCGTCCGGACGCAGTGAGGCGCAGCATCCGCGAGCGGCCGTCGCGCGGGTTCGGCTCCTCTTCGACGTGTCCGCGCTCGCGCATCTCGCGCACGTAGTGCGACATCGTGGTCGGAGGCATGCCCACCACCTGCGCCATCTCGGTGGGTGACAGCGGCTCGAACTCGAGGAGCGCGCTGTACACCGCGTACTCGTCGGGGGTCAGCCCGCTGCCGTCCATGGCGCTGACCAGCAGCGTCCGCACCCGCTGGCTGGCGGCAAACAGGTCGAACAGGACCGATGAGCGACGGCGCGCGTCTGCCATCGACCGATGATACCGGCAGGCCAACGTGGCGCCGAATGGACGCCCCCGGGGAGCCGATTGGCCCTGTCACGTGAGCGCGACCGCACCGGAGCATCGGCACATGGCAGGAATCGGCATCCTGGGCTTCCGCACGGACGACCGCGGCCACGCCCACGAGCGACGAGCGCTTCTCGAGCGCGCCACGGTGCGCGAGGTGCTGATGGGGGCGCAGGACAACCTCACCAACGTCCTGGCCGTGGTGCTGGGCGTCACGATCGGCGCCGGCCGCGCCGAGCTCGTCGCCCTGGCCGGCATGGCCGCGGCGGTCGCGGAGTCGATCTCGATGGCGGGGGTGCTGTACACCGCCACCCGCGCGGAGAACGACCTCGACGCGCGCGAGGGGTCCACGGACCGGCGGCGCCATGCGGCGCGACTGGGCCCGGCGGGCGCGGCCATCGTCACGGGCCTGGCGGCGCTCGCGGGCGGGCTGCTGCCACTCGCTCCATTCGCGGTGCTGCCGCTCGGAGCCGCCGTCGTCACCGCGCTCTTCGTCTCGGTCGCGGCGCTCTTCGCGCTGGGGATCGCGACGGCATCCATCACCCGTCGCTCGTGGTGGCGGGAGGGACTGCGCCTCGTGCTCATCGCGGGCTGTGCCGCGGTGGCTGCGGCACTCATCGGCGCGGCACTGCGCGTCTAGCCGGCGGCGCGCGTGTCCGAGTGCCGCCAGGCGCCGATGACGAGCAAGGTGGCGGCGAACACGCCGGCCACCAGCAGCCAGGCGGTCCCGTAGGCCACGCCCCCGTCGACGAGCCAGCCGAAGAGCACCGGGCTCGCCACGAAGCCGATGTAGAAGCCGAAGGTCAGGATCCCCGTGGCGCGACCCGCGCGCGCGGTGCCCGACGAGGTGATGACCGCCAGGTTGCCGACCGCGTTCCAGGTGACGGCCGACGCGCCGAACAGCGCGGCCGCCGGCCACGCCAGCCACAGGCCCAGGGATTCGACAGCCACCACGAGCAGCACCGCGACCACCGCGAGCAGTCCCAGGATGAGCAGCGGCAGGGCGTAATCGCGCATCCGCTCGCTGGCCCAGCCCCAGGCGATGCGGCTGCCGATCCCCACCAGGCCGATGGTGGCCGCCACGCCGCCGGCGAACTCGAGGCTGGCGCCAGCGCGCTCGACGAGGTAGAGCGGGAGATAGGCGTTGATCGTCGCCACCCCGCTGCCCATGAGGAAGGCGTAGGCGGCGAGCCAGTACACGCCGTGCGGCAGCGGGCCCGCCGGCCCGTCGGTCCGCTCGCCTGGCACCGGCCGGCGGTCGGGCGGGATGATCGCGAGCGCGAGCAGGATCGCGGCGAGCGGGAGCAGCGCACTGCCGCCGAGCGCCGTTCGCCAGCCGAGGGCCACCGCCAGCGGGGCGAGGAGCGCTCCGGCGAGGAAGGCGCCGACCTGCACGCCGGACTGCTTGCCACCCATGATCAGGCCGCGCTCGCCGGGCGCGATGTGCACTGCCACCAGCTTGTTCGTCACCGGGTTGCCGGCGGCCAGTCCCACTCCGGCGAGCGCGGCCATCGCCAGCAGCACCCCGTAGCCCGGCGCCAGTGCCATGCCCAGCAGGGCAGCCCCCGACGCCGCCACCGCCACGAGCATCACCCGCCGCGCCCCGAGACGGTCGACCGCCGCCCCCGCGACGAGGGACAGGGTCCCTCCCACCAGGAAGAACGCGGTGGTCAGCAGGCCGATCTCGAACCGCGTCAGCCCGAACGCGTCCCGCCAGTCCGGCGCGAGAATGCCGAAGGCGTAGCCGGCGTAGGTGCCGGTCCCCATCATCAGGGCAAGCATCGCGCCGAACGCGAACCGCGACGCGACCGGCCGATCGTGAGCGGGGTCCATCGGGGTAATGGTGCCGCATCGCGGCGGGCGAACGGCCAGTCAATCGGTCCCCACAACGCTTGCTCGCTTTGCCACCAACCCAGATCGGCCATCCGGATGGGACCAACGGCTCCCTGTCCACCGTACCGGCCATGACCGAACCTCTCCGCAGCCGCGCGACCGCCGGCCCGCGCATGGGCGTGCCGGCGGGACCGGGCCCGCGGCTGGGCACGGGGACGCGGCGCGTCCGAGCGATCCATTCCGAGGTGCATCCGTGTCGCGTCCCCGCCTCCGTCTCGCCGCCCTCCTCGCCATCGTGGTCTCCTGCTCGTCGGTCGGGGGGCCGGCACCCCTCGCCGGCGCGCAGGAGAAGGTCCGCCTCCTCGTCACGTTCCGGCCCGGTACGGCGTCCGAACATGCGGCGCGGACCATCGAATCCCGTGGCGGGCGCGTGGTGGCCACCATCCCGCAGCTCGGCGTGCGCGTCGTCGAGCTGCCGGCGGTTGCTGCGTCCCGGGCCCGCGCCACGTGGGCGGCCGACCCGCTCGTGGCCGGCATCGAGGAGGACGGCCTCGTCCAGGTCGACTGGACGCCGACGGACCCGCTATGGGCCGGCTACCAGTGGGAGCAGCGCCAGGTCCGGATGCCGCGCAGCTGGAACACCACCCGCGGCGCGCGGACGACGATCATCGCCGTGGTGGATACCGGCGTGCAGCCGGACCATCCCGATCTCGCAGGGCGTCTGGTCCAGGGGCGTGACGTCCTGAACCGCGACGGCCGCCCCGCGGACGACAACGGCCATGGCACCGCGGTTGCCGGCGTGGTCGTCGCCTCGGCGTCGAACGGCATCGGCGTCAGCGGCGGATGCCCGCGCTGCCGGGTCATGCCGATCAAGGCGCTCGACGCGAACGGGAGCGGCTACTGGAGCGTCGCCGCCCGGGGCATCATCTGGGCCGCCAACCACGGCGCCGATGTCATCAACCTCTCGTTCGGCGGGCCGACCGGCGGAAGCACCCTGTACAACGCGATCGCCTACGCCAAGTCGAAGGGCGCCATCGTCATCGCCTCGGCCGGCAACAACAACTCCAGCAGCCTCTTCTACCCCGCCGCCTTCGACAACGTCATGAGCGTGGCGGCCTCGACCAGCCTCGACCTCCGCTACTCGTGGTCGAATCACTCGACCTCGTGGGTCACCCTCGCCGCCCCGGGCTGCACCTACAGCACGGCCCTGTGGAGCGCCTACCATTCGTTCTGCGGGACGAGCGCCGCCGCCCCTGTCGTCTCGAGCGTGGCCGCCCTCGTGCGGTCCCGCCGCCCGGCGTGGACGAACAACCGGGTCGAGAAGGTGCTCATCCGCTCCACGGTCCCGACGCCCTACCCGTTCACGCGGCACGGGCGGATCGACGCGTTCGCCGCGGTGCACCGCGCCGACCGCGGCAGCGCACCGCCCGATGGCGTCATGCAGCCGGCCGCGCCGCTGCTGGCCCCCGGCACCCGGCTCTTCCTCGCGAGAGGCGACCACGTCGGCTACCGCTTCGACGCGTTCGGCGGCGTGGTGGGCAGCCGTCGCATCAGCCTGGCCGCCGCGTCGGGCGCCGATACCGCGAAGCGGCAGACCATCCCCTACCGCAGTGGAGCGTGGTTCCACGTGGCAACGGGTGACCTCGCCGGATACTGGGTGGCCGAATCGTCTCGCGCGTACCTCGACCCGCAGGTGCGGCCGACCTGGCCGGCGCTCGATCCCACGCTCGAGGTCAGCTTCGCCGCCGGAACCCACACCGGCTACCGATTCGACCTGGCCGGGAGCGTCCTCGGATCGAAGGAGCTCGCCCTCGGCGAGGTCGGTGTCGCGCGGACCAGCAAGGTCGCGCGCCTGCCCGGGCACGACGGCACCTGGGCCTACATCGTGGACGGCGACCTGGCCGGCTACTGGGTGCGGACGGGCTCCGAGATCGTGCTCCAGACCGACCCGCTGCCTGCGCCCAGCTCGTCGGTCGTCCTGCGACCGACGGACCCGCAGCTCGCGCCGGCGCAGCCGGTGCGCCTGCTTCCGGGCCGCCACATCGGGTACCGGCTGACCACGAATGGCAGGGTGCTGCGGCGACGCGTCCTCGATCTCGCCACGACCGCCGAGACGAGGAGCGCGAAGCTGATGCAGCTCCCCGGCCGCGGCGGCTGGTGGCTGTACATCGTGGAGGGCAAGCTCTCCGGCTTCTGGGTCCGCGCCACCGAGCAGCGCCACCTGCGTCCCTGACCGGGCGGGGCTGGCGCCGCTGCGGGCCGGGGCCTACGATGCGCCGATGAAGGGAGATCGGGTCGAGGCCGTGGTGGATACCGGCCAGGGCACCCAGACCTTCGTCATCGAGGCGACCCGCGCCGGCCGCCGGATCGAAGTCGCCACGTCACGTGGCGTCGTCGAGGTGAGCGAGGTGACCCGCGGCGGGACGCCGGTGCGCACCGGACGATTCATGTCGAGCCGGCTCATCGCGCTGGTCGAGCACCCGGCTCACGAGGGGCGCGAGTCGAAGGTGGACGTCTCGACACGTCGTCGGATCACCACGACGAGCGAGGTCTAGCCGTTCCGCAGGTCGGAGGTGTCGACCACCTCGAAATGCCGGCCGCGGAGCGACTTCAGCTCGTTCAGCTCCTCGTCGCTCCAGCGCACGTCCGACGTCCCGGTGAAGTACCACGGGGAGCCGTTGTCGGCCAGGATCATCCCGTAGCGCTTCATGGCGCGCAGGATGACCCGCACCCTCGGGCTGAACTCGCTCACGTCGATCCATCGCTTGAGGCGGACGCGGAGCCCCATGGGTGGCAGGCTGCGGGACGTCCCGACGCCCGCATGGTGGCGTGCGGGGTAGATGTGCCGGTCGCGCGTGCGCGGGGCGGTGAATCGGATCGCGTGCATGATCGCGCCGGCCGCGACTTCGTCATAGCGGACGAGGCCAGGGAGGATCGGAAGGCCGGCGGCATCCGCGCTCGTCCAGCCGTTCGGTCGGAGGGCGTTCGAGGAAAGGTCCCACACCGCGCCGGATCCCGCGTGCCAGCCGTCCCAGCGCTTTCGCGCGTCGAACAGCTCGTAGAGCATGCAGTCCTCGGTGTCCCACATCAGCAGATGGTGGTCGCTGCCCGCCTCGATCTGCGGATCGGCCGGGATCGGGTAGGAGACGTGGTCGGACTCGTCGTCGTACAGGAATTCGACCGTGCGTCGCGGCGTGCTGCCATCGACGACGTTGTAGGGAATGCCGTAGCCCAGGTACTCCCCGAAGTCGGGGTGCAGCGGTCGGTCGAGGCCGATGCTGCGGATGAGCGTCCGCGAGTTCGGATGGACGGGCAGGCTGTCGACCCGCTTGTTCCACACGTTCGTGCTCGGGAAGAGCGGGCAGTTCGATGTCGGTGGCGCGGCCGCGGCGGTGCCGCCGGCGCCGACCACGAACGCCAGGGACGCCGCGATCACCCGTCGCAGGGCCGCGGAACGCTGCATCACGCCGTCACTTTCCGCGGTACGGCCGCGCACGGGTACCACCCGTTCGTACATCGGGCATGGGCCGAACGGTGACGCTCCCCGGAGCCGGCGATCCCCCGATCGACCGCGGCGGCGCTCTTGCGGCGGCCATCTCCGCGACGCTGTACGGCTCGTCGTACGTGGCCACCGCGCTCGCCCTGCGTGCGTTCACGCCCCTCGGCACCGGCGCGCTGCGCGGTCTGCTGGGCGGCCTCCTGCTCGGGACGCTCCTGCTGCTCCCGGCCGCCATGGCCCATCGGCCACGCGACCTCACCACCGGCGCGCTGGCGAGGCTCGCCGTGCTGGGGGCGCTGGCCGGACCGATCTTCGTCATCGGCATGAACACAGCGGTTGCCCTCGCGGGAGCGACGGTCACCGCGTTCGTGGCCGGCCTGTACGCGGTGCTCGTCGCCGCGCTCGGCGTGCCGCTGCTCGGCGAGCGGCTCGAGCGTGCCACCGTCGCCTGGCTCGGCCTCGCCCTGGCGGGCACCGCCTTGCTCGGCGACCTGCGCCCGGCACCGGATCTGGCGGCCGGGATCGCGGTCGCGCTGGGCGCCGCGGTCGCCTTCGCGCTGTTCCTGGTCCTGACGCGCCGCTGGTCGCAGCGCTACCGGCTCCCCGGCGCGATGGTGTCGCTCGTCGCGCTGGCGGAGATGGGGATCGCTCTGGGGATCGTGATGCTGTTGCGCGGCGACGCGGGCGTGGCGGCCCCGCTGTCCGCGGAAGCGGTGGCGGCGGTGGCCTGGCTTGCGGCAGGACCCGGAGCCCTGGCGGCGATCCTGGTGGTGATCGGGATGCGCCGGCTGCCCGCGCGGCGCGCATCCGCCTTCCTGCTCCTCAACCCGCCGACGGCCGCGCTGGGTGGGTGGCTGCTCCTCGGCGAGCGGCTGACCGCGACGCAGCTGGCCGGTGCCGGCCTGGTGCTCGTCTCGATCGCGGGCGCCAGCGGCCTCGTGGCGGCGCGGAGGCCGCGCAACAACTAGCCGACGATCGGGACGAGGATCGTCGCCACCAGGACGACGACGCCGACGAGGACCGCCGCCAGCCCGAGCTCCCGGTCCGGGATGCGCTCGCTGGCGGGCTCGCCTCGGTCGAAGGGTTCCCCTCGCAGCATGCCTGCTCCTTTGCTGAATGTCTCCCGTACCTGGGAGGCTATGCAAGCGGCGGGCCGGCCGCCTCGGTGCGCCGTCGCACCGCGCCTACGTCATTCGGCCGATGGCTCCGCATGGCCGCCCGTGACGGTCCGTTCGGCCCTTGTCGCGGCATCGGTACGGGCGCAGCCTCGGAGCGGATGACGACCTTGACGGCCTTCCACCCGCTCGAGATCGCCCGCGACCGCTGCAAGGGCTGCGAGCTGTGCGTGCATGCGTGTCCGCAGGGCTGCCTGTCACTGGATGTCGACGTCGTGAACGTGCTCGGCTACCACCCGGTGCACCTGACCGATGCCTCGGCCTGCACGAGCTGCGCCTTCTGCGCGCGGGTCTGCCCCGACGCCGTCTTCACGGTGTACGCCGCGCCGAAGGGGGTGGGCCGATGACCGTCGCCGCCGCCACGCGGACCGCTGCCGATCGGCGCGACCGGGCGCTCATGAAGGGCAACGAGGCGATCGCCGAGGCCGCCATCCAGGCCGGCTGCGACGCGTACTTCGGCTACCCCATCACCCCGCAGGCGGAGCTGCTGGAGTGGATGGCGCGGCGCATGCCGGAGCTCGGCCGCACCTTCGTGCAGGCCGAGTCCGAGCTGGGTGCCATCAACATGGCGCTCGGCGCCGCGGCGACCGGGGCGCGGGTCATGGTGAGCTCCTCCTCGCCGGGGATCAGCCTCATGGCCGAGGCGATGAGCTACATGGCCGGCTCCGAGACCCCGATGGTCCTCGTCAACGTCATGCGCGGCGGGCCGGGCCTGGGGAGCATCGGTCCATCCCAGAGCGACTACTTCCAGGCGGTGAAGGGTCACGGGCACGGGGATTACCGCGTGCCGGTCCTGGCGCCGGCCAGCATCGGTGAGGCGGTCGAGCTCGTGGCGGTGTCGTTTGAGCTGGCCGAGCGGTATCGGACCCCGGTGATCGTCCTCGCCGACGGAATGCTCGGCCAGGCGATGGAGCCGGTCGACCTTCGCTTCCGCAACCCGGAGCGGCCGACGCTCGACTGGGTGATCACCGGTGCCGATGGCCGCCCGCCGCGCGTCATCCGCTCGCTGCATCTCCAGCCCGAGCGGCTCGAGGAGCACAATCGCGCGCTCCAGGCGAAGTTCGCGCGCATCGCCGAGGCGGAGGTGCGCTGGGAAGGGACGGCGCTCGACGACGCCGAGCTCGTCGTCGTCGCCTATGGCACCGCCGCGCGGGTCGCCCGGGGCGCGCTGGCGCGCGCTCGCGAAGAGGGCCTGCGGGTCGGGCTGCTGCGGCCGATCAGCCTCTGGCCGTTCCCCGTCGACGCGGTCGCCGAGCTCGCGGGGCGCGTGCGCGGGATGCTCGTCGTGGAGCTGTCCGCCGGCCAGATGGTGGAGGACGTGCGCCTGGCGGCGGCGGGGCGCTGCCCGGCGTCGTTCCACGGCCGCACCGGCGGCATGGTCCCCTCGCCGGACGAGGTGCTGGCCGCGCTGCGCGAGATGGAGGCGTCGACATGACCGTCGCCGCGCCGGGACCGCGCCTCGTCTATGCCGCGCCGGAGCTGCTCACCGAGCGCTCCACGCACTATTGCCCGGGCTGCGGTCACGGCATCGTCCATCGGCTGCTGGCGGAGGTGCTCACCGAGCTCGACCTCGCGCCGCGGACGATCGCCGTCGCGCCGGTCGGCTGCGCGGTGTTCGCCTACGACTACCTCGCCCTCGACTGGATCGAGGCCCCGCACGGGCGAGCGCCGGCCGTGGCGACCGGCGTGCGCCGCGTCCGACCCGATGCCTTCGTGCTCACCTACCAGGGCGACGGCGACTTGGCCGCCATCGGGACCGCCGAGATCGTGCACGCCGCCGGCCGTGGCGAGCCGATCACCGCCATCTTCGTGAACAACGGCATCTACGGCATGACCGGCGGCCAGATGGCGCCGACCACGCTCCTCGGCCAGAAGACCACCTCCACCCCCGCCGGCCGCGAGGCGAGCCAGGCCGGCTACCCGATCCCGATGACCGAGATGCTGGCCGTCCTCCCCGGCGTGGCCTACGCCGCGCGCGGCTCGGTGGCCGACCCGCCGAACATCGGAAAGACACGGGCCATGATCCGCCGCGCCTGCCAGGCGCAGCTCGACCGCGAGGGCTTCGCGATCGTCGAGGTCCTCTCCAACTGCCCGGTCGGCTGGGGCATGACGCCGCACGAGTCGATGGAGCACCTGCGCGAGGTGTCGGAGACGTACCCGCTCGGCATCCTCGTCGACCGTCGGATGAAGGGCTGAGATGGAGCGCTCGATCGTCTTCGCCGGCTTCGGTGGCCAGGGCCTCCTCTTCGCCGGCCAGGTCCTCGCCCGTGCGGCGATCAGGGACGGGCTGGAGACCTTCTGGATCCCGTCATACGGCCCCGAGATGCGTGGCGGAACGGCGTCGTGCACGGTGATCGTTGGCGACGCGGAGATCGGCTCGCCGGTCGTCGACCGCTATGACATGGCGGTCGTGATGAATCCGCCGTCGCTGACGAGGTTCGCGCCGCGGCTCGCCACCGACGGGCTGCTCGTGGTGAACGCATCCCTCGTCGCCGAGCCGGCGCCGGTGCCGGTGCACGAGGAGCTGAGAATCGACTGCACGCGGCTGGCGGCAGAGGCCGGCGACGACAAGCTGGTCAGCGTCGTCGCGCTCGGCGCGCTCGTCGGGCGCACCGGCGTCGTCACCGCCGACAGCGTGCGGCAGGCCATGCGCGAGATGGTCGGGGCCAAGCGGCCACAGGCCCTTGACGCAGACCTGGCGGCCTTCGACGCGGGCCTGGCCGTGGGGGCTGCGAGCCCGATGAAGATCGGCGCCTGACCGCGCCAGAAAGGACGAAGACGTGACGCTCACGGTGGGCCACCGACATCACGCGGAGCTGCTGCCGCACGTGGACGAGCTGCGGCTGCTGGCCGACAGCATCCTCGACATCGATGCGGGCCAGCTGCAGGAGCGGCTCGGCCGACAGCTGCGGTTCGTCGACGAACAGCTCGTGCCCCACATGGAGATGGCGGAGGCGAACCTGTATCCCGAGCTCGATCGGCTCCTGGAGGATCCGCGTGCCATGGCGCCGATGCGGCGCGAGCATGCAGCCATGCTCCGCCTGCTCGACGAGCTGCGGCAGCTCCATGCGCGCCTTTCCGGCGTGCCGCTCTCGGTGCCGGACGAGCTCGTCCTGCGACGCATCCTGTACCGCCTGTTCGCGATCATGCGGGTCCACCTCGCCGAGGAGGAGCGCTACCTGGCCATCATCGATCGCAACGCGTCGGAACCGGAGGTGAAGGCGCTGGTGGAGGGCATGCAGCACGTTGGCGCGGTGAGCCTCTGACGTTCGCGCCAGGCGGCGGGCGCGAATTCGGGCGGTCCGGCCCTGTCGCCGTTTCGAGGCCGGAGCCGATCCTGCGCATACGAGACACAGCACCGCAGAGGACGAGGACAGATGGGCAAGACATCCGATGTCGAGATCAAGCTGGAGGACGCCCCCGAAACGAACGGGCGTCCCGATGAGCAGAAGGCGACCGCGAACGACGGCCGGCCGCTGTTGAGCATGAACGCGCTCGTCCGTGGCGTGGACGTGGAGCTGAAGAACGCGCTGACCGGCGTGGTGATCGCCGGCGACGAGGTCGCGCTGGAGCGCGGATTCGCGCGGAGCATCTTCGCCGGCGGTGGGGCCGAGATCCAGAAGGCCGGTGCCGGGATCATCGTCGCCGGAGGCGACACCTCGGTGCGTCAGGGCGGCGCCCAGGCCATCGTCTCGGCCGGCAGCGTGACGATGGAGCAGGCGGGCAGCGGCTTCGCGATCGCGCGCCGCATCCGTGTCGGCCACAGCGGGACCGTGGTCTTCGCGCTCACGCCGCAGCTCGAGGTGCAGGAGGGTGGACGCGTCATCCTCGGGCGCTCGGCCTCGTTCGCGATCGTGGGCGGTGTGGCGGCGCTGGCAGCGCTGCTCGTCGCGCTCCTCCGCGGGCGGCTCCGCTCGGGCTGACGGGCACGCGCTGATCGGCGCCGGGCCCGTACCGATGGGCTGGCCCGGCGTCGCTAAACTGCCCATGGCGCGGCGAGCCTCGGCCCGCGAGACTCCCCGCAATTCCGAGCAGCCCAAGGGGGACTCCATCTGGTGGCATCCCAACCCGAGCCGGTGTATGGCGGCCAGGCCCTGGTCGAGGGCGTCCTGATCCGCAGCGCTGACCGCTGGGCGGTGGCCATGCGCAGGCCGGACGGCGAGATCCATCGCGCGGAGGGCGTGATCGCGCAGGCGCGCGGCGCGTGGCGGCTCCCCTTCCTGCGCGGCCTGCGCGCCCTCGGCGTCCAGTTCCGCCTCGGGATGCGCGCGCTCATCGACTCCTCGCTCATGGCCGAGCACGGCGAGGTGCGGCCGCTGCCCCTCTTCGCCCTGGCCGGCATGGTGGGGGTCAGCCTCGTCATCGGCCTGTTCGTGTTCACCGCCCTGCCGTTGCTGCTCACCGGCCGTGACCCCGCGGCCGAGGCGACCCTGGCGCAGCGTCTTTCGGAAGGGCTGGTCAAGACCGCCTTCCTGGCGGTGTACGTGGTGGGCGTCACCCGGGTGGCGCGCTATCGGCGCATCTTCAGTTACCACGGCGCCGAGCACATGGCCATCGCCTGTGCCGAGGCCGGGCAGCAGCTGAGCGTGGAGAACGTGAGCCGATACCACCCGGCCCATCCGCGCTGCGGGACCGGCTTCCTCGTCATCCTGGCCAGCGTCGACACCTTCGTGCTGGCCGTGCTGCCGCGCATGGGCGAGGTCGCCGACCTCGCGCTGCGGATCGGGTTCCTACCGATCACCGCGGCCGTGGCTTACGAGCTCCTGCGCTGGGGCTCCCGGCGGCGGGGCATCGGATTCGCGCTGAACCGGTTCGGCCTGCTCACCCAGCGGCTCACCACCGCCCGCCCCGACCGCGACCAGATCGAGGTCGCGATCGCCGCGCTCGAGCTGTGCCGCAGCCCGCACCTCCTTCCGGCGTCCGAGCCGATGCCCGCCACGCTCGCCCCGGTCCCGCAGGTCGTCTCGCAGCCCTAGCCGCCGGAGCTACTCCCCCGCGGCGAGGTCGTCGCTGCCGAAGCGGTCGACGGCCCCCTCGATCCCGGTGCGCAGCCGATCGAGCGCCGCGTACAGGTCCTCGGTGTCCACCCCGTCATCGGCGAGCTGGTCGAGGAGCAGCCGGTAGCCCGCGCTGAAGATGGGGATGGCGCGGTCCATCCGGGCGCGGCCCGCATCGGTCAGGCGCAGGAGCTTCGCGCGGCGGTCGCGCGGATGCGGCGAGCGCTCGATCTCGCCGCGCTCGATGGCCGGGGCGAGCAGCGTCGCGAGCGTGGTGACCGGCATCCGCAGGTCGCGGGCGGTCTGGCTCAGCGTCCGCGCGCCGTTCGCGAACAGATAGCTGAAGAGGCCGTATTCCTCGCCGGTCATGCCCGATCCGGCCATGGCGGCGCGCATGAAGGTGCGGGCGGCCATGTTGGTGAGCCACAGCTGGTAGAGCAGGCTCAGGCGCCGCGGTGCGCTTTCCGGGGAAGGCGTTGAACTCATTTCCTTACGGAACCGTATGAAATATTACGAATCCGTAACATCATAGATGAGGTCCGGGCACCGATGCGACCGCGTCACTCCCTCCCCCGCCGCCGATCGGCCGCGATCCTGGCCACTGCGAGCATTGCTCTCGCCGCGTGCGGCGGCACGAGCGCCACTGCGGAGTCCGTCACGCCATCCGCATCCTCGGCAGCGTCCGGCGCATCGGTTGCGCCGAGCGCGGCGCAGCCGACGACCGAGTTCTCCTTCGTTTCCCAGGAGCCTGTGGTCAGCCGCGAGCAGACCGGGATCGATGAGGCGTTCATCAACCCGGGCGCCGTGTTCGAGCATGACGGCCAGTTCCACATGTTCGCGAACCTGTTCACCGGCTTCCCGGGCGTCTCGCAGGTGCCGCACCTGACATCGCCCGATGGTGTGGCCTGGACGCTGGCCGGCGAGGGACCGGTCTTCGTCACCGACGACATCGACTTCGCCGCCACCGGCGCCCACGTGTCGGCCGGCTTCGTGGCCGACGACAGCACCTGGGTCCTCATCTTCGAGTCGCTCACCTCGCTCGAGCCGTGGCGGCTGGGGCGCGCCACCGCGCCAGGCCCCGAGGGACCGTGGAGCGTTGATCCGGACCCGATCCTGCAGCCCGGCGGGGAGGGGTTGGCAGATGCCGGCGGGCTGTCGTGGCCGAGCGTGGTGCGCACCGACGCCGGGTACGCGATGTACTACACCGCCAAGCCGACCACGGCCGGCGACGGGTTCATCGCCATGGCCACCTCGCCCGACGGCGAGACCTGGACGAAGGCCGATGCCCCCGTTCTCGAGGCCGCGCTCGATTGGGAGGAAGGGGCGCTCGACCGGCCGCGCGCGGCCGTCACGCCCGATGGCTTCGCGATGGTGTACTCGGGACGCGACCTGACGAACCGCGGCGTGGCCTACTCGGCCGACGGCGTCACCTGGGAGCGGGACGGCGGCGCGCCGGTCATCACCCAGGACGACTTCCCGGTGGATGGGCGCTGCTGGGACGCCACGCTCCTCTTCCGCGACGGCACGCTCCACTACATCCTGGAGATCGGCTCGGGCTCGGCGAGCGGCGGCGGCACGCAGCTCTA
>DATBIK010000051.1:0-37950 GCA_036556985.1 Candidatus Limnocylindria bacterium
CGCCGGTCAGGGTCAGGACGGCGCGCGAGCCCGCAACGCCCGGGACTTCCGCGATCGCCGCCGCCAGCCGTACTGCGGCCGCCAACGAAGCAGTACGGAAGACTGCGGTGGGACCGCCATGCAGCACGACCCAGTCCTCCACCCCGTCGGCCGCCAGGAAGTCCCGCCAACCCTGCTCGCTCATGCCCGCTCGTCCACGGGCGCGAACAGCCCCGCCAGGCGGCCCAGGACATCCTCCCAGCCGATTCGGATGTTCGCCGCGTGGTCGTCGACGTCCTCCAGCTCGTGGACGAGGGTCAGGCGCGTGCCGGCGGCGCTCGGCTCGAGGGTGACACGGACCGGCTCCTCGACATGGGGAACACCGCGGGTCAGCCAGATCCAGGTGAAGCCGATGACACGTCCCGGCACCATCTCGGTGTACGTCCCGCGCACGCCGATGCCGACGTCATCGGACTCGATCAGGTACGCGCCCCCGACGCGCGCGTCGGTCTGGTATCGGGTGTCGGGCATGTGGGGCCACCACCAGCGAGCCAGCTGCTCGGCATCGGTCAGTGCCTCGAAGACCCGCGACGGCGATGCGGCGATCTCCTGCTCGACGACGACGCGGTCGGTCATCGGCGCTCAGGCGGCGGCGAGGGCGTAGATGCGGTCGCGGACCTCCTCGAGGTCGACCTCTGGCGTGGAGGTGCCGCCGGTGATCCCGATCCGCGACTTGTCGGCCAGCCAGGACGCCCACTCGGCGGCGAGCTCGTCGGCATCCGCGACGTGGATCGTCTCCGGGCAGACCTCGCGGCACTTCACCGCGAGCTCCTTCGTGTTCGAGGAGTTCTTCCCGCCCACCACCACCATGGCGTCGACCTCGGCCGCGAGCTTCACGCTGTCGTCCTGGCGGGTCAGCGTCACCGGGCACACGGTGTTGACGACGCGCAGGTCGTGGCATCGGCGCAGGCAGAAGGCAGCGAACTCCTCGAGCTTGTGCGGCAGGATGGTCGACTGCGACAGCACGCCCAGCTTCTTCGTGCGCGGCACGCGCTCCCAGGTGGACCGATCCATGTCGTCCACCACGACGTGCTTCTCGCCAGCGTACGAGCGCACGCCTTTGACCTCGGGGTGGTCCTCGTGGCCGATGATGCAGACGGTGTAGCCGGCCTCGGCCAGCTCGCGCGCGGCCTTCTGCGACTGGAGCACCCAGGTGCAGGTGGCGTCGATGACCTCCAGCTCGCCGCCGCTCTCCGCCTTGGAGCGCAGCTTGTCCATCTCCGAGGCCGGGACGCCGTGGGCGCGGATGACGAGCGTGCCGCCCTCGACCTGGTCGGCGAGGTCGGCGGTGCGGATGCCGCGGTCCGAGAGGTCGGCCTTGATGCCGGGGTTGTGGACGAGCTGGCCGAGCGTGGTCACCTCGTGGCCCTGCTCACGGGCGTGCTTGGCCTTGTCGATCGCCAGGCGCACGCCGTAGCAGAAACCGGCACGCTCGGCGATGCGCACGTCGGGTCGGGCGGGAGTCGCGGTGGTCATCGGTACGAGTCTATCGGGATTCCGCGCGATCCTCCGGCGGGCCCCATCGGCCCTGCTGCTCCGGGGGGAGGAGCGCGGCGATCTCGCGCATCATCCGATCGGTACCGGCCTTCAGCACCGTGCGGTCGAGGTCGTCGCTGTGCGGGAGCCGGAAGGGCGCGCCCACCCGGAAGGTGAGCGGCGTGCGCCGCGGCCAGCGGCGCCCGCCCTCGAAGATGCGGTGCGTGCCGCTGATGCCCACCGGCAGGACGTCGACGTCGGTCCGCATGGCCAGCAGTGCCGCACCCGCCCGGCCCTCGTTGAGGCGCCCGTCGCGGCTGCGCGTGCCCTCCGGGAAGACGGCGAGCGGCCGGCCCGCCTCGAGCACCTGGAACGCGATGCGCTGCGCGGCTCGGTCCCCTGCGCCCCGCTTCACGAAGAACGCGCCGGCCTGCGTGGCCAGCCAGCCGATGAGCGGCCAGCTCCGCAGCTCGTCCTTGGCCATGAAGTGGACCACCCGCCCGGTGCGGTGGCCGACCGCCCAGCCCAGCGCCGGCGGGTCGAGGTTCGAGCAGTGGTTCGCCACCACCAGGTAGGCGCCCTGGCGCGGAACGTTCTCCAGGCCCTCCACCCTCGGTGGGCCGAGCAGCCACAGCAGCCAGCTGGTCATGATCGCCCCGGGGTGGAAGAACCAGGTGCGCAGCCTACGCATGGACCGATGCGCCCGCCGGCAGTCGCTGAAGAATCGCCTCGACGCAGGCGTCCACCGACAGCTCACCGGTATCGAGGACCATCGCGTCCCGGGCCTGGCGCAGCGGCGCCACCGCCCGCCCCGAGTCGGCGGCGTCCCGCTCCCTGATCTCGACGAGGTAGGTCTCGATACGGTCCGGCCTGCCCATCTGCGCCGCCCGCCGCGCGGCACGCACCTCCGGGCTGGCGACGAGGAAGACCTTCGGCCTCGCGTCGGGCAGGACCACGGTGCCGATGTCGCGGCCGACCATCACCGTGTCGTCCTCTTCGGCCACGGCGCGCTGCACCTGGAGCATCTCGTGGCGCACCTCGGCGTGGCGGCTCACCGCGCTCACCGCGCGGTCGACCCGCGGGCGGCGGGCGGCGAGCGTGACATCGACGCCGTCGAGCAGGACGGTCTCGCGGCGATCCGTTTCCCCGGGGAGCGGCCGCCGAACCTGGATGCGCGCCTCGCGCGCCAGGCGGCCGAGGGCATCGGCGTCGTCGACATCCACCTCGCCCTCGAGCGCGGCAAGGGTGAGGGCGCGGTACATGAGCCCGGTATCCACGAAGTTGGCGCCGATGCGCTGGGCGAGCGCGTAGCCCACCGTGCTCTTGCCCGAGCCGGACGGCCCGTCGATCGCGATCCGCAGGTGGCGCGGCCTCGACCGCGGTGCCGCCGACGGCGGGGCCTCGCCGGTCAGCGCGGCGACCTCGGACGGGCCGAGCGCCCGCCACGCGCCGGGCGCCAGGCCATCCAGCGTCAGCGTCCCGAAGCGAACGCGGACGAGGCGCGACACGCGCAGGCGCACGGCGGCCAGGATGCGGCGCACCTCGCGCTTGCGGCCCTCCGCCACCCGCAGCCGCAGCCACGCGCCGCGCTCCCCGGTCTCGCGCTCGATCTCCGGCGGCGGCAGCGCCTCGCGGACGCCGATCAGCCGCGCCGGGCCGTCGCTGAGCGTCACGCCATCGAGCATGGCCACGATCTCGTCGGGGTCCGGGGCACGATGGACGAGGACCGCGTACTCGCGCTCCACTCCGTAGCGCGGGTGCAGGAAGCGGTTCGCCCAGGCCCCGTCGTTGGTGAGCACGAGCAGCCCCTCGGAGTCGACGTCGAGGCGCCCCGCCGGCCACAGCCGCGTGCCCGCCGCCCCTGGCGCGTTGCGCAGGAGCCGGACCACCGACCGCCTGCCGCGCTCGTCGCGCGACGAGGAGACGAAGCCGGCCGGCTTGTGGACGGCGAAGTGCAGCGACCGCTCCGCCGGTCCCACCGGGCGCCCGTCGAGGGTGATGCGGTCGACCGCCGGGTCGGCGGACTGCCCGATGCCGGCGACCCGTCCGTTCACCGCCACCCGACCGGCGGCGATGAGCTCCTCCGCCCCGCGCCGCGACGCCACGCCGGCGCGGGCAAGGACCTTCTGGAGCCGCTCAGCCGGCATCGGTCTCGTCAGTGGGCCCGGTGGCGGCTTCCGAGAGGGTCGCGGCGGCGGTCGCCGCTGCGGCGTCCGACGAGAGCGGCGGCAGGTCGTCGAGGGAGGTGAGGCCGAACCGTTCGAGGAAGGTGAAGGTCGTGGCGAACAGCGCGGGACGGCCGGGCGAGTCGCGCCGCCCGATCTCCGCCACGAGGCGCCGGTGCAGGAGCGAGCGGATGACGTAGTCGGAGTCCACGCCCCGCACCCGCTCCACGTCGGCGCGGGTGCACGGCTGGCGGTAGGCGACGACGGCCAGTGCCTCGAGCGCCGCCGGGCTGAGGCGCGCCTCCTCGCGCGCGGCATACGCCGCCAGCCGCGCGCCGACCTCCGGAGCCGTGGCCAGCTGCCAGGCGTCATCGTGGCGCTGGAGCCGCAGGCCGCGACGGTCCTCGGCCAGGTCCTCGGCCAGCGTGGCGAGCGCCCCTTCGGCCTGGAGCGGCGGCACGCCTGCAAGCTGCGCCATCTCGGCCGTGGTGAGCGGTCGCTCGGCGATGAACAGGAGCGCCTCGAAGAAGGCGCCGAGCTCCTCGGCCACGGTCATGGCCGTCCCTCCTCGGCGAGCGCCGCGAGCAGGATCGGGCCGAACAGCTCGTCCTGCTCGACGGTCGCCTGGCGCCGACGCACGAGCTCGAGCATGGCGAGCACGGTGACGGTCACCTCGGTTCGTGAGCGGCACGCGGCGAGCACCTGCTGGAGCACGACACGGCCGCCGGCCGATAGCGCAGTGCGGAGCACGACCAGCTGCATCGCGATCGTCACCTCGCGCGGCACGACCTCCGGCGGCGGCGGCGCCGGCTCGGGGATGGCCGCCAGGCGATCGAGCGCGGCGGCCAGCAGGCCCACCGGCAGCGGGTCGCTGGGCGCCTCGGGCAGGTCCGACTCGCGCGGTTCGCGGCGGTGCGCGGGCGCGATCAGGTCCCGCTCGCCCAGGGCACGCGCCGCGTCGCGCAGGGCGCGGTACTCGACCAGCCTCCGACGGAGCTCTTCTTCGTCCGGCTCGTCGGCGCCTTCCACGGTCGCTCCGACCGGCTCACCGGGGAGCACCCGGCGCGACTTCAGGAGGATGAGCTGCGAGGCGACGGCCACGAAGTCGGCGAGCTGCTCGGCACCAACGGGATGATGGGCGAGGTGCTTCACGTACGCGTCGGCGAGGTCGGCCAGCGGCACCGTGAGCACGTCGAGCTGGCGCGACTCGATGAGCTGGAGCAGCAGGTCGAGCGGACCGGAGTACACCTCCAGCCGGACCTCGAAATCGGGCGCAGGGAGCGCGACCCCGGCCGGGTCACGCTCGACGGGGATCGGCTGCATCGGCATTGGTCAGGCAGCCTCGTCGGCCGCATGCAGGGCGGCCGCGGCGGCCAGATCGCTATCCGGCACGGAGCCCCGGATGAAGGCGGCGGTCCGCGGTCCGCAGCCGGCGGCCAGCGCCGCCTCGGCGGACAGCTCGGCGTGATGCAGGTAGAGGTGCCACGGGTAGCGCCACGACGAAGGGTCGTCCCGCGCCAGGCGACGAAGCAGCCGAGGGGCGAACCCCTCGAGCAGGACGCCGCCCACCCGGTGCCAGAGGCGCATCCGCTCCCCCTTGGCGGCGTCGTGCAGGAGCGCGGCGGCGAGGAGGTCGCGGTCGTCCCAGCCGGCGGCCAGCAGACGTGCCGCCACGTCGAGCCCGTGCCGGCGGTCGGCCACCGGCATCCGCGCGAAAAGGTCCCCTGCAGCCGGCGTCAGCAGCCCACGGGCCAGCGCCGCGTCATCGGCCGAGACGCGCGCGGTCAGGTGCCCGAAGAACTGCGCCACCCTATGCACCGGTCAGCACCCCCGTGATCGCCCGCGCCGCCGCGAACAGCCAGTCCAGCGGCCCGGAGCCGCCACCGTACGACAGGAAGACGAGGAGGAGCAGGACGAGCACGCCGTACGGGGCGTAGCGCTGCACGCTGAACGCCCAGCGAGGCGGCAGGAAGGGCAGCACCAGGTTGTACCCGTCGAGCGGCGGGATCGGCAGCAGGTTGAAGAGCGCGAGCACGACGTTGTAGAAGACGGTCGAGACGAGAACGATGAACACGAACCCGGAGCCGATGCCCAGCAGGCCGGCCAGGTCGGCGACGCGGAAGACCACGGCCACCGCGACCGCCAGCACCAGGTTGGCGATCGGCCCTGCGGCAGCCACGTAAGCCATCCCGATGCGCCCCGGCCGCAGCGCGTAGCCGTTCACCGGCACCGGCCGCCCCCAGCCGAAGCCGGCCAGGACGAAGATGATCGCCCCCATGGGGTCGATGTGGCGCGCCGGGTTGAGGCTGACCCGGCCCAGCGCGCGCGGCCGGTGGTCGCCCAGCGCGTCGGCCGATGCGGCGTGGCTGAACTCGTGGAAGGTGATGCCGGCCACGAGCGCGATCGCCAGACCGATGATCTCGGCGACGCTGAAGTTGCTGAACAGCACCTCAGCCCAGCTCCGGCAGCAGCTCGCGAAGGACCTGGACGAGGCGGGCCGCGCCGATCGGGCCCATCTCGAGCACCTCCTCGTGAGTGACCTCGCCGACCATGTCCGGCGTGGCCTTGTTCGTCACGAGGCTGAAGCCGAGGACCCGCGCGCCCTGGTGCCGCGCGACGAGCAGCTCGTGGACGGTGGACATGCCCACCGCATCGGCCCCCAGCGTGCGCAGCATGCGGAGCTCGGCGCGGGTCTCGTACGCGGGGCCGGAGAGCATGAGGTAGACGCCCTGCCGCAGCGCCACGCCGGCCCGCTCGGCGGCGGCCAGCGCGCGGTGACGGAGCTCCGGGTCGAGGGCATCGGTCATCGGCACGAAGCGCGGCCCCAGGCGGTCGAGGTTCGGCCCGAGGAGCGGGTTCTCTCCGGACAGGTTGATCGTGTCGGTGATGAGCATGACGTCGCCCGGCTCCAAATCCGGGTTCACGCCGCCCGCGGCGTTGGTGAGCACGACGGTGCCGATCCCCAGGCTCAGGCAGGCGCGCAGCAGGAGTGTCGACTGGCGATGGCTCCAGCCCTCGTACGGATGGGCGCGCCCGGAGAGGAGGAGCATCGGCCGGTCGCCGGCCTGGCCGGCGACGAGCTCGCCGGCGTGGCCCTCCACCTCGGAGCCGGGGACGTTCGGGATGTCGTGGTACGGGACCCGGACACGCGGTTCGGGGTCGAGCAGGTCGACGACGCCGCCCAGGCCGGAGCCGAGCACGAAGACCGCCGACGGCTCGGTCAGTGCGGGCTCGGCGGCGAGGCGCTCCCGCACCGCGGCAGCGGTCTCCTCGATCCGTCGCTCCAGCTCGGCCCCGTAGAGGCCGTCGGGCAGCGCGCCCCGGCGGACCTCGGGCACCTACATCCGCTCCAGCAGCTCGCGCTTCTTGGCGTCGTACTCCTCGGGCGTGATGAGCCCGCGGTCACGGAGCCCAGCCAGGCTCTCGAGCGTGGCGGTCAGCTTGTCGGCCGGCGAGGCGGGCGCCTGGTCCGGGCCTGTCGGTGCCGGAGCCGGTGGCAGAGGCGGTGGCGCGGGCGGCGCATCGGCCCCGCCCCGCTCGTGCACCTCGGAGACGCGGTCCGAGCCCGCCCGCGGCGGCATCGGCGCGGCGCGTTGCATCTCGGGTGCGGGCGCGGGGCGCTGCGCGCGCGGCGGGGCGAGGTCCGGCCGCTCGAGGAGCTCCTTCTGGTTGAGCATGGCGACCTTGAACTGCACCGGGTCGGCGATCATCGGGAAGTCGGCGACCGACGAGCCCCCGACCTCCTCGGCCGCGGTCAGGATGTCGAGCGTGCCGTAGTTGAAGATGCGTCCGACCCAGCTCTGGATGAGGCGCGCGTCGTTGATCTTCTCCAGGCTGGAGTCGGACATCGACTTGTTCAGGATGCCCTCGGCGCGCACGACGCGGCGGGTGGTGATGAGCCACTCCTGGTTGCGCCAGTCCCAGACGATGAAGCCGATCCAGCCCAGCGCGGCCAGCAGCCCGATGAGGGCGACGATGGTGGCCACCCCGTCCACCCCGTCGTTGACGAACGGCTCGGCGCCGGTGGACAGGAAGATGAGGAAGGCCAATGCCAGGATGGCGACCGCGATCCAGACCCAGGTCCGGGCGAGGACGGCGAACCAGTGCTGGCGGCTCTCGAAGACGACCTCCTCCCCGCGGCTGAGGAGGTTGCGTGCGTAGCTCATCTCATGCTCCGGCTCAGGCTCGTGGGTGCGCCCGGAGGTAGACCTCGCGCAGGCGCTCCCCGGTCAGGTGCGTGTAGAGCTGGGTGGTGCTGATGCTAGCATGGCCGAGCAGGGCCTGGACCACGCGCAGGTCGGCGCCTCCCTCGAGCAGATGGGTGGCGAAGCTGTGCCGGAAGGTGTGCGGCGTGACGTGCCCGACCACCCCGGCGACCTCCGTCCAGCGCCGCACGAGCCGCCACACCGCCTCCCGCGTGAGCCGATGCCCGCGCCGGCTCACGAAGCATGCCGGCGTCGGCTTCCCGGCCGTCCAGTCCGTGCGCGGTCCGCTGATGTACCGATGCAGCCGTTCGCGCGCCGGCTCGCCCATCGGCACCCGGCGCTCCTTGTTGCCCTTGCCGATGACCCGCACCTGAAGGTGCGGCAGGTCGACCCGGTCGAGGTCGAGACCGGTCAGCTCGCTGACCCGCAGCCCGCAGGCGTAGAGCAGCTCGAGGATGGCGCGGTCGCGGATGCCGGCCGGGTCGTCCTCCGGCGGCGCGTCGAGGATGCGCTCCACCTCGTCGGGTTCGAGCACGTCGGGCAGGTAGCTCCCCGGACGCGGCGCGTCCACCAGGGCGGCGACGTCGCGCTGCGCCAGGCCCTCGCGCAGCGCGAAGCCGTAGAAGCTGCGGATGGCCGCCACCTTGCGCGCCTGGGTGGTGGCGCGACGGCCGGCGCGGCGCAGGGCGTTCACGAAGTCGCGTACCGGCTCCGGGTCGCTGCGCCAGCCGGGCCCCGCGGAGGCGGCGAACTGGGCGAGATCACGCCGGTAGGCGGCCACGGTCAACGGCGACAGCCCGCGCTCCACGCGCAGCTCGAGCAGGAAGGCGTCGATCGCCGACGCCAGGCCGGCGTCGGCGCTCATCCGGCGGCGGCGCGAAGGAGCGCCTCCGCCGCGGCGTGCGCCTCGCTGCCGGCGCCCTCGCCGGCGAGCATGGCCGCCAGCTCGGTGGCACGCTCGGCGGCGTCGAGCTCGCGGGCCTCGGCCACGGTCCGGCCGCCCTCGACGCGCTTCCCGACGTGCACGTGACGGTCGGCGTACGCCGCCACCTGCGCCAGGTGGGTGACGCACAGCACCTGGTGGAACTCGGCGAGGCCGCGGAGACGCTCCCCGAGGGCGGTCGCCTGACGGCCGCCGATCCCCGCGTCCACCTCGTCGAAGACGAGCACCGGCGTCTCGTCGGCCGCCGCCAGCACGACCTTCAGCGCCAGCGAGAGACGGCTCGCCTCGCCACCGGACGCGATGCGGGCCAGCGGCCGACCGGGCTCGCCCGGGTTCGGCGCGAAGGTGAACGTCACCCGGTCGGCGCCGGACGGCCCCATCTCCGCCGGCTCGAGCGACACCCCGAAGGCGTCGGCCGGCAGGCCCAGCGGTGGCAGCTCGCCGTTCACGAGCTCCGCGAGCCGGATCGCGGCAGCGGCGCGGGCGTCACGGAGGGCGGCGGCGGCCGCGTCGGTCGCCTTCCGCAGCCGGGCCTCGTCGGCGACGAGGCGCTCGCGCAGGCCGGCCTGGTCGTCGAGGCGTTCGAGCTCCTCGGCCGCGCGGGCGCCGAAGGCGTTCACCTCGTCGAGCGTGGCGCCGTACTTCCGCTTCAGGTCGTAGATGAGGGCAAGCCGCTCCTCGGCGGCGGCACGGGTCTGCGGGTCGAGCTCGACCCGCTCCGCGGCGTCGGAAACGTCCCGGGCCAGCTCGGCCGCATCCGCCTCCAGGCCCGTGGCTCGTTCCTCGAGCGCGGCGAAGCGCTCGTCGTGGGCGGCGGCCTGCCTCAGCGCCGCGCGGGCGATCCGCAGCGCGTCCAGGCCCGCCGCCTCGTCACGGAGCGCGCCGAGCGCGGTGGCGGCCGCCCCGGCGATTGCCTCGGCGTGTGACGCCGCGCGCAGCTGGGCCTCGAGCTCCCCGTCCTCGCCCGCGCGCAGCGCCGCCGCGCCGATTTCGTCGGCCTGGTGGCGAAGCAGCTCCGCGCGTCGCGCCAGCTCGTGCTCGTCGGTGAGGAGCTCCGCTGACTGCGCCACGACGGCGCGCCACACCCGATGGGCAGAGGCCACCGCATCGCGCAGCGGCCACAGATCGCCGAAGCGGTCGAGCAGCTCGAGCTGCCGATCGGCGGCGAGCAGGCGCTGCTGCTCGTGCTGGCCGTGGATCTCGGCCAGGCGCTCCCCGAGCGCCGCGAGGCTGCCGACCGTCACGCTGCGGTCGTTCAGCCGCGCCACGGAGCGGCCGTCGGCGGACACCTCGCGCCGCACGATCGCGGATCCCTCGCCGGCGGCCAGCACGTCGGCCAGGGGGTCGTCATCGGCCGGGAACACGTCGTCGAAGATGGCCTCGACCCGGGCGGCATCGGTCCCGGACCGGACGAGGTCCGCCGTCGCGCGCGCGCCGAGCGCGAGCGCAAGCGCGTCCACGATGAGTGACTTCCCCGCCCCGGTCTCGCCGGTGAGGACGGTGAAGCCGCGCGAGAGCGGCAGCCGCACGCGCTCGAGAACGGCGAGGTTCTCGACGGTGAGCTCGACGAGCGACATCGGTCCGGTCCGCGCCTCAGTACGGCAGCCGGGACGCCTTCGTCCGCAGCAGGTCGTAGAACGGGGTCGACCCGGTCGGCTCCAGCAGCCGCAGCGGCTCGGGCAGCGCCCGCACCTCGACCCGGTCACCGGGCGCCAGCGGCAGGTCCCATTGCCCGTCGACCGAGACGACCGCACCGCCCCCGGCGTGTCGCAGCGAGAGGGTCACGACGTGCTCCTCGCCGGCCACCACCGAGTGCAGCGAGGTGAGGTAGGCGGCCACGGGGGTGATGATCATGTTCCGCAGCCGCGGGTCGAGGATCGCGCCGCCGGCCGAGAAGGAGTAGGCCGTCGATCCCGTGGGCGTGGCCACCACCACGCCATCGGCGACGTACGTCGCCAGGTGGCTGCCCGACACGTCGACCTCGACCTGGATCATGCGGACGTGCTTGCCGCGTGCCACGACGACCTCGTTCAGGCAGGCGTGCGTCTCGCCTGAGCCGTCGCCGCGCACGATCGTGGCCGCGATCCGCAGCCGCTCCTCGACCGCGTAGTCGCCGGCCAGCACCTGGTCGAGCGCGCGCTCCAGCCCATCGGTCTCGACCTTGGCCAGGAATCCCACCCGCCCGAGGTTCACGCCCAGCGCCGGCACCCCGCTGTCGCCGATCGCCCCGGCCGTGCGCAGGAACGTCCCGTCGCCGCCGAGGATGCAGACCAGGTCGCTCCCCGGGCAGGCCGCCGCCACCGCCTCGCGGTCCTCTGCCGCGGATGCCCAGGCCTCTATCCCGTTTGCCTCGGTCCAGGCCCGCGCGCGGGCGAGGGCCGCCACTGCATCGGGGTTGGTGGGGTTGTGGACGAACCCGAAGCGCATCTAGGCGTCGCTCGCCGCGTCGCCGTTCGCGGAATCGGTGTGGGCCGCCTCATCGGCCATCCCCAGCCGTGCCGCGATCTCGGCAACCTGGCGCCGGAGGGCGGTGATCTGGCTCCCCACGTCCTCCTGCACCGCGGCGTACGAGCGGTCGAGCCCGGCCGCGATGAGGGCCCGCATCAGGCTGGAGGGCGAGACGCCGCGCGCCCGGGCGGCAGTCTCCACCCGCTCGAGGAGCGCGTCGGGCATGCGCAGCGAGACGATCTGGCGCATCGTGTCGACGCCGTGCTCGGGCGCCGGCTCGACGACCTCCAGCCCCTCGAAGCCGATGTCGAGCTGCTCCACGTTCTGGCGCGCCGCACGCTTCCTCATGGCGTAGCGCATCGTAGTACGCCCGGGCTAGGCCGATGCCTCGAGCAGCGCATCGGTCCGCGCTTCCCAGTCCCCTTCGTCGACGCCGGGCGGGTCGCCGAGGAAGGCGAGGAACTCGACGTTGCCATCGGTCCCGACCAGGGGCGAGCGGATGAGGTCGGCCGGCCCGAAGCCGGCCGACCGCGCGGAGACGCCGAAGGCCAGCAGCACCTCGCGGTGCACCGCGGGGTCGCGGACCACCCCGCCGCGTGGCACGGCATCGCGTCCGGCCTCGAACTGCGGCTTCACGAGCGCGACCACTCGCCCACCCGCGCGGACGAGGCGCCGGACCGCGGGCAGCACCAGGCCCAGGGAGATGAACGACAGGTCGAGCGTGGCCAGGTCGATCGGCTCCGGCAGCGAGGCAAGCTCGCGCAGGTTCGTGCGCTCCATGCTCACCACGCGCGGGTCGCGCCGCAGGCGGTCGACGAGCTGGCCGCGTCCCACGTCCACGGCGTAGACGACCCGCGCACCGCGGGCCACCAGCACGTCGGTGAAGCCGCCGGTCGAGGCGCCGCTGTCCAGGCATGCCGCGCCGGCGGGGTCCACGCCGAATGCGTCGAGCGCGGGGACCAGCTTCTCCCCCGCCCGCGAGGCCCAGCGCGGCCGCTCGACGACGCTCACCGCCGCGTCCGAGGCCACCAGCTGGCCGGGCTTCAGGTTGCGCGACCCCGCTCCGGCGAGCTCCACCTCGCCGGCCAGCAGCAGCGCCTGCGCGGCCGCGCGTGACGGCGCCAGGCCACGATCGACAAGGAGCTGGTCGAGGCGCTGCCGGGCCATGCCGCCGGGCGGCTCAGGCCCCGATGCGGTGGATCTCGCGCGACGCGGCGTCGGCCGGGATCGCGTCGAGGGCCTCGGAGACCTGGCCGAGGATCCCGGCCACGTCGATGCGCTGGTCACGACGCAGGTCGTCGACCGCGCCGTGGTCCACGAAACCCTCGCGCAGCGCGACCTTGTGGAGCGGGGGGCGCACGCCGGCGCGGTTGAGCGCGTCGAGGACGCCGTCGCCGAAGCCGCCCATCGGCGCCGACTCCTCGGCGGTCACGACGAGCCGCTTCCCGGCGGCATGCTCCGCAAGGCACGCCTCGTCCAGCGGCTTCGCCCAGCGGGCGTTGATGACGGTCGCCGTCAGCCCGCGCGCCACCTGGAGCTCGTCGGCCACCGCGAGGAGGCGCTGCACGATCGGCCCGAATCCCACGAACAGCAGGTCCGAACCGGTGCGCAGGACCTCGGCGCGGCCGATCTCCAGCTGCTCGCCGGTCCGGTCCGGCAGGTCCTCGCCCGCGTCGCGCGGGTAGTGCAGCGAGATCGGACCGTCGTGGGCCAGGGCGGTGACGACCATGTCGCGCAGCTCCTGCTCGTCCTTCGGCGAGCCGATGACGAGGTTCGGCAGCGACCGTTGCGCGGCGAGCGTGAACATGCCCTGGTGGCTCGTCCCGTCCTCGCCGACCAGTCCGGCGCGGTCGATGGCGAGCAGCACCGGGGCGTGGTTCTGGCAGACGTCATGGACGAGCTGGTCGTAGGCCCGCTGGCTGAAGGTCGAGTACAGGGAGACGACCGGGCGTAGCCCGGCGAGGGCCAGGCCGGTGGCCATCGTCACCGAGTGCTGCTCGGCGATCCCGACGTCGAAGAATCGGTCCGGGAAGTGGTCGCAGAAGCGGGACAGCCCGGTGCCGGTGGGCATGCCGGCGGTGATGGCGCAGATGCGCGCATCGGCCTCCGCCAGGCGGACGAGCTCCTCGACGAACGTCTGGGTGTAGGTCTTCGGCTTGCGCTGGGGCGCCGACTCGGGCGGCAGTGGCTCCTCGGTGGGGTCGATGAGGGTCAGGTCGACCGGCGGCAGGCTCGCCCCGTGGAAGGAGACGCTGTCCTCCTCGGCCGGCGCGTAGCCGCGGCCCTTCACGGTCTTCACGTGCACGAGGACCGGCCCGTCCAGGGCGAAGGCGCGCTCGAACGTTTCCTCCAGCTCGGCGAGGTCATGGCCGTCGAGGAGGCCGATGTAGGTCACCCCCATGTCCTCGAAGAAGCCGACCGACGCCCACGTCCGCTTGAAGCCCTCCTTCGCCCAGCCCAGCACCTCGAACGCCGGGCGGCCGAGGAGCGGGATCCGCGGCAGGACGCGCTGGGTGATCGACTTCGTGCCCTGGTAGGCGCGCGTCAGGCGCAGCTTGTTCAGCCGCGTCGACAGGCCGCCCACCGATGGGCTGATGCTCATCTCGTTGTCGTTGAGCACGATGAGCAGCCGATGCCGGGCATGGCCGATGTAGTTCAGCGCCTCCAGCGTCAGGCCGCTCTGGAGCGCCGCGTCGCCCACGACCACGGCGATGCGCTGGTTGCGGGCCGGGTCGCCGTGCGGGCGCAGGTCCCGCGCCGCCGCCAGCCCCACGCCGATGCTCACGCCGGTCCCGGCGTGGCCACCGTCGAAGACGTCGTGCTCGCTCTCCGTCCGGCGCGGAAAGCCGCCCACCCCACCGACCTGGCGCAGCGTCCCGAACCGCGCGCTCCGACCGGTCAGCAGCTTGTGGGCGTAGGCCTGGTGCCCGGTGTCCCACACCAGGCGGTCGCGCGGCGAGTCGAGGACGCGGTGCAGGGCCAGGGTGAGCTCCACGGTGCCCAGCGAGCTGGCCAGGTGCCCACCGGTGGCGTGCACCGTGCGGATCATCTTCTCGCGCAGCTCCCGGGCGAGCGTATCGAGCTCGCCGGGGGCCAGGCCACGCAGCTGCGCGGGGTCGTGGAGGGTATCGAGGAAGGTCACAGGCGGGTCTCCGGAAATCGCGCGAAAGTATAGACCGATGCCTCGGCCGGCTCTGTTACAGCCCCTTCTCGAAGAAGTGCGACGTCTTCAGCAGGTCGTAGCCCGCGCGGCGGTAGAACCGGTGCGCCCGCTCGCGGGTGACGCGCGTGCCCACCAGCATGCTCCGGCAGCCCCGCTCGCGCGCCCACGCCTCCCCCGCCGCGAGGAGCGCGGCACCGATGCCCTCGCTCCGCCGCCGCTCGTCGACGACGAGGCCCATCACCTGGGCGGCGAGCGGCGCGAGCAGGCTCCGCTTCAGCTCGACGTGGATCCACCCTTGCACGTCGTCGCGTTCCCCGGCCACCAGGATCACCGCATCCGGGTTGGCGGCCACCTCCGGCAGGCGCGCGGACAGCTCCTCGCTGCTCGTCGGGTAGCCGAGCTGGCCGGCCAGGACGGCGAGCGCAGGCGTGTCCTCGGTCCGTGCCGGGCGGACGGCCATCGGGCTAGGCGTCGGCCTCTTCGGCGGCGGTGGCCTCGACGCCCCGCCCAAGCTCGGTGATCTTCAGCTCCGCTGCCTTCAGGCGCGCCTCGCAGGCGGCGTGCAGCTCAAGGCCGCGGCGGTAGAGGGCGATCCCCTCCTCCAGCGGCAGGCTCCCCGCCTCGAGGGACTGGACGATGCGCTGCAGCTCGGCCACGAGGTCGTCGAACGGGCGCGCGGCCAGGTCGTCGGCCGGCGCGGCGGTGGCCCGGGTGGCATCGGTCATTGGTCGAGCTCCTTCAGCGGCGCGCCCTCACGCGAGGCCTCGACGCGCGTATCCAGCGTACCGCGTGCCACGCCCACCGTGACGGAGGTGCCCGCCGGCGCCTGCGCCGGGTCGCGGATGACGCTCCCGTCCGCGAGCCGGGCGATCGCGTAGCCGCGCTCCAGTGTCGCCGCCGGCGAGAGCGTGCGCAGCGCGTCCGCAAGCCCGCCGAGGAGGGCCCGCTCGCGGTCGACCCGACCGCGCAGCGCGCGGTGGCCGCGGTCGAGGAGGTCGCCGGCCCGCTGGCGGGCGGCGGCCACGTCCGGCGCGAGGCGGGCGAGCGCGCGTCCCTCCGCGGCCACCCGCTGCTGGCGCGCGGCCAGGCCACTGCTGAGCGCAGTACCGGCGCGCTCGCGCAGGCGGGCCAGGATGGCGGGCAACTGGGTCGTGTCGGGCACCGCCTGCTCGGCCGCGGCGCTCGGCGTGGGCGCGCGGACGTCGGCCGCGAAGTCGGCGAGCGTCACGTCGCTCTCGTGCCCGACGCCCACGATGATCGGCACCGGCGATGCCGCCACCGCCCGCACCACGCGCTCCTCGTTGAAGGACCACAGGTCCTCGAGCGAGCCGCCGCCGCGGGCCAGGATGACGAGGTCGAGCTCCGGCTGCGCGTAGGCCCGGTGCAGCGCCCGGACGATGGCGCCGGAGGCGGTGACGCCCTGCACGATCGTGGGCGACAGGATGAGCTCGGCGAACGGGTAGCGCCGCCGGACGACGTTGCCGATGTCCCGCCACACCGCGCCGACCGGCGAGGTCACCACCCCGATCCGCCGCGGCCAGCGCGGCAGCGGGCGCTTGCGGCGCTCGTCGAAGAGGCCCTCCGCCGCGAGCCGGGCGCGAAGCTGCTCGTAGCGCTGGTGCAGGTCGCCCGCCCCCGCCGGCGTGAGCGTGGCGACGTACAGCTGGTAGACGCCCTGCGGCTCGTAGGCGCGCAGCCGCCCGTGGCAGACGACCTGCATGCCGTGCTCCGGCTTCACGTTCGCGGCCGCGAGCTCCTCCCGGAACAGCACTGCGCGCACCTGGCTGGCGGCGTCCTTCAGGGTGAAGAAGCAGTGCCCGCTCGGCGGGAAGGACGGCTGGCTGACCTCGCCCTCGACCCACACGTCGGCGAGGAGTGGGTCGCTGTCGAGCAGCGTGCGGACGCGCCGGTTCAGGTCGGAGACACGCCACACCCGCGGCGCCGGCCCGGCCGGTGCCGCGGCATCGGTCCGGTCCGGATCAGGGTCCGGCTCGCGAATGCGCCCGACGTCCCACAGGGTCGGCTGCTCGTCGCTCACGACGCCCCTCGGGCCTGCCACCTATTCGCAAGGCGAATGCCGTGCAGCCTTGACGCATGGCTCCGTGCCATGCCACTCGCCACGCGAATGCCGTGGCGAACCGGCACCGTCAACCGCGGATGGGAACTCGCCTGGCGAATGAACGGCAAAGCGGCGGCCACGGCTCCATTCACGGGACTGGCCTACTGGACTCGGGTGACGTATTCGCCGGTGCGGGTGTCGACCCGGAGCGTGTCGCCCTCGTTGATGAAGAGCGGCACCTGGACGACGAGCCCGGTCTCGACCGTGGCCGCCTTCTTCGCGCCGGTGGCGGTGTCGCCGGCGAAGCCGGGATCGGTCTGGGTCACGACCAGGTCGACGGTGACCGGCAGGTCGACGCCGAGGACCTCGCCCTCGTACATCGAGACGAAGACCTCGGTGTTCTCCTTCAGGTAGCGCGCGTCGTCGCCGAGCATCGCGCCGCCGATCGCGAACTGGTCGTAGGTCTCGTTGTCCATGAAGTGGAACGCGTCGCCATCGGTGTAGAGGTACATCACCTTGCGCTGCTCGACGCGCGCCCGCGGCCAGCGGGTGCCGGCCTGGAAGGTCCGCTCCACGATGTCGCCCTTGCGCACGTTCTGCAGCTTCATGCGGACCTGTGCCGATCCGCGCGCCATCTTGATGTGCGTCCAGTCCAGCACCTTCATGAGCTGGCCGTCCAGCTCGATGATGACGCCCTTCTTGATGTCACCGGTGTCGATCAAACATGTGCCTCCTGGTGGGCCGATGCCGCGCGGGCGCACTCAGGATACGGCACGCGGAGCGGCCGCCTGCCGCGGCTCGCCGCGGCTCGCGGTGCGCAGCTATCAGCGATATGGCGTTAGTGATATATCGGCTGACGAGCGACGGCAGCCTCCGGCGTGAACTAGAGGACCAGCAGCTCGCGGGGCGAGTGCGTGAGTCGTCGCGGACCATCGGCCTCGAGCACGACGTCGTCCTCGATCCGGATGCCGATCTCCCCCGGCAGGTAGACCCCGGGCTCGATGCTGAACACCATGCACGCCTCGAGCGGACGGTGCCAGGTCAGCAGCCGTGGCTCCTCGTGGGTCTCCAGGCCGATGCCGTGGCCGAGCCCGTGGGTGAACGCCTCCCCCAGCCCGGCGGCCTCCAGGCTGCGCCGTGCGACGGCGTGCACCTCCGAGCCGATGACGCCGATCGCGACCGCCTCGAACGCCACCTGCTGGGCCTCCCGGACCGCCTCGTAGCGCCGGCGCGCCTCGGCATCGGGCTCGCCAAAGAAGACCGTGCGGGTCATGTCGCTGCGGTAGCCGTCGACCTGGCAGCCGAAGTCGATGAGCAGCGGCTGCCCGGCCGCCACCGGTGTGTCGGAAGGCTTGCCGTGCGGCATCGCCGCCCGGGCGCCGACGAGGACGAGCGGCTCGAAGGCCAGCGCCTCCGCCCCGTTGGCCCGGAACCAGCCGGTGAGCTCCCACGCCACCTCGCGCTCGGTCATGCCGGGGCGGACCGTGTCGAGCAGGTGCGTGAAGCATCGGTCCGTGAGCGCGCAGGCGCGCTCGATGGCGGCGATCTCGCCCGCGTCCTTGCACAACCGCAGCGTCTCGAGCTCCTCGTCGAGCGGCACCAGCTCGAGGCCGGCGGCCTCGAGCGATGCCCACTCGGCGTGGGACATCGCCCGCGCCTCGGCCCCCAGCCGTCGCGCGCGGACCTCGGCAGCGATGGGCGGCAGCCCCTCGCCGATGAGCCCGCGCGTGCGGCGCACCTCCCAGCCGGGGCATTCGTGCTCGGCCTGCTCGGTGTAGCGGGCATCGGCCAGGACGAGCTGCGCGGCATCGGTGACGAGCAGGGTGCCGGACCAGCCGGAGGTGGGCTCCTCGCCGGCGCCCAGCACGAACCCAGCGAGCCAGCGTTTGCCGGCGGTGCGGGTGACGAGCACGCCGTCCAGTCCGGCGGCCCGGGCGATATCGCGAACGCGCGCGAGCCGATCGGCGTCGGTCACGCCCCGGCGCACTCCTCGCTGGCCCTTGCCACGTTGGCGTTGTGCTCCGGGTATGTCCGTGCGAAGTAGTGCGAGCCGTCGCGCTGCCCGCCGGGGCAGCCGGCGACGAAGTAGAAGTACCCGCTCTCGGTATCGGCGAAGGCGACCGCCTCGAGCGAGCTGATCCGCGGCGAGGCGATCGGCGTCGGCGGCAGGCCGGGGTTCCGGTAGGTCTGGTAGCCGCGCAAGCGGCGCGGGAGGTCCACGTCGTTGCCGCCGACCTGGAGCTGCGGCCACCACTCGAGCGTGCCCCAGGCGTCGACAGCCGCGTCGCGGTGCTGGCGCGTGGCGAGCGCATACTGGAGCGTCGGGTCGGCGTTCAGCAGGCCCACCGTCTCGCCTTCCGGGTTGTTGATGCGATTGAGGTAGACGCCGGCGATGAGCGGGCGCTCCTCCTCGAGGACCGCCTCGCGCTCGACGATGCTCGCCAGCGTGGCCGCCTCGTCCACGGACAGGCCCTGCGCACGGATGCCGTCCGCGATCTCCGGCGTGAAGCGCCCCTCGAACGTGTCGAGCAGGAGCTCGACCAAGGCGCGCTCGCTGATGTTCGCAAAGACGCGGTACGTGTCGGGATAGAGGTAGCCCTCCAGGGTCCGGTCGCGCGGCAGGTCGGCGAGGAACTCGTACTGGTTCAGCAGGTCGGCCGGCGGCTGCCGCACGAGCGCCGCGAACTCCTCGAGGTTCAGCGTCAGCTGGGTCGAGCCGAGGTAGCCGACCACCTCCTCCAGGCGCCAGCCCTCCCGGAAGGTGAGCTCCACCTCCTCGCCGGCCTCGTTCTGGAGCGCGGCCACGATCTGCGAGGGCCGCATCGCCGGCGAGAGGTCGTACGTGCCGGCCTCCAGCGTCCCCTCGCGACCGGCCTGCAGGACGGCGAACTGGAAGGCGAGCGCGCTGCGCACGATCCCCTCGTTCACGAGCAGGTTGGCGATCTCGCGGTCGTTCGCCCCGAGCGGCACGGTCACCGTGATGCGCCCGCTGCCGCCGAGCGGCTCGTCGGCCAGCGCGGCGGAGTCGTACCACTCCACAAAGTCGCGCACGATGCCGTGCTCTATCGAGCCGGGATTGTCCTCGACCCACTCCATCAGCCGCGGGGCGAAGGCGAGGAAGCCGAGGAAGATGAGCGCCCCGGCGAGGGCCGCCACGCCCGCGAACCACGCCAGCAGGACCACCGGCTGGAACGCGCGCCGGCGACGGAACGGGCGTTCGCGCGTCTCGCGCAGCTCGCGGATCCGCGCGTTGCGGCGGTCCTCCTGGTCCCACAGCGGGTCCGGGGGTCGACTCATTCGGCCTCCTGCTCGACGTCGGGTGGTAGGTGGGCGTCCAGGTATTCTTGCAGGATCAGGCGGGCGGCCGCCGAATCGAGCTCCCCGCTGCGGCGCCGGACGCGGCGTCCCTCGTCCGCCAGCTGTTCGGCCGCCTGCCAGGTGGTGAGCCGCTCGTCCACGTAGGCGACCGTGAGACCGATGGCGGCCAGCCGCTCCCCGAAGTCCCGCGCCGCGGCCGCCTGGGCCCCCTCGCTGCCGTCCATGTTGCGCGGCAGGCCGAGGACCACGAGGCCCGCCTCCTCGTCGCGCGCCAGGACGGCGACGGTGTCCAGGTCCACGACGAGGCTCCGGCGCTGGAGCGCCGGACGGGCGAAGGCCATCCCTGTCCAGGTGTCCCCAACCGCCACGCCGATCCTCCGCCGCCCGTGGTCGAGCCCGATGACCCGCATCACTCCTCGCCCACGCTGCGGATCTCGATGCGGAACTGGAGCTGCGGCACCCGGTCGACCCAGTCCGGCCAGAGCCGGACGGTCACCTCGCCGAGCCCCTCGAGGGCGGCTTCGACCTCTGCGGGAGTGCGGCCGGCGACGCGCTCACGGATGGCGGCCTCGTCGAGCACCGGGTCGGTCTCGGCGCTGACGAGGACGTCGACCGTCATCTCGTTCCCCTCGCGCGTCGCCTCGCCCACTTCCACCGTGATCGTGTCGGGCGCCACCTGCCGGCCGGGCGGGACCACCGTCTCGTCGTCGAGCAGCCGCTCGGCGGCGGCGGCCTCCACATCGGACAGGAACAGGTTGGCGCGCTCGTAGGCGAGCGTGCCGGACAGGGTGAAGGTCCCCTCGCCGCGGCGGCCGACGAGGTCCTCGGGCACGTCGAAGGTGATCTCGCCCGGCTCGGCCTCGGCGTAGACGAGCTCTTGGTCCTCGGCGAGCACCTCCGCCAGCTGCTCCTCGAGATCGGCGCGGATCGCGCGTCGTGCCCGCCCCACGTCCTGCTCGGTGACCTCCGGCTCCGCGTTCTCCTCGCCGCCGCTGGTCGGGTCCTGGTTGCGCACGATCCGGTTCGGATTGTCGGAGAACGCCCGCAGCGCGTTCCGGACGTCCTCGTCGACGACGGTGTCGATCGCGTCGGCCGCGACGTTGCCCTCCGGGCCGGGCTCGACGGCCGTGATGCCGACGTCCTGGGTGCCGGGGATCGTGAAGAAGCCGGTCGGCACGATGATCTCCTCGAGCGTGGCGAAGACGATTTCGCCGGCGGCGACCCGCGTGCCGGCCGCCACGCGGACCGGCGAGGTGTTGTAGTTCAAGAAGGTGACGACGCCGCCCGCCGACGTCGGGTCGCTGAACACGCCCGTTGCGCGGCGCTCGACCTCGGCCCGCAGCTCGCCCGACTCGACGTCCGCCACGGGGAGGGTGATCGCGTACGCCACCGGGTCGATCGGTTCGCGGTTCGGCGCGATGCTGATGGTCGCCGCCGGCGCCACCGCGGCCAGGAAGCCGACGGCCACCAGCGCCGCGGCCACGAGCATGACGAGGAACGCGGCCGGCACCCCGCGCTGCGCCGGCGGCCGTGCCCGTCGTCCCGGAGCGGTGGCGGGTCGTGGACCGGGTGCCGGAGCGCGGCGTCGCGGTTGCGGCTGCGGCAGCGGCTGGACCGCCGGCACCGTCATCGTCTCCTCGAGCGAGCCGGGTCGCTCCGGGGCCCTCGACGGGAGGCCGGCGGCGGCGGTCACGCGCGCCTCGTCGCCGCGGACGACCCGGATCGGGGCGCGAAGCGCGGGCGGCGGCGCGGCCGGAACGGCGCCCTCGGCGCTCGCCTCGGAAACCGACGCGAAGGCGGGGATGCCGGCCTCGGCGGCGAGCGCCCGCCCGGCGGCATCGGCCACCAGCGCCACCTCCCGGCCCTCCTCGGCCGCCACGCCGGCGAGCAGCCGCAGCGCGACCGCGCTCGTGGTTGCCTTCGACCGCCCGGAGGCCACGAGCACGACCCGGCCCGGCTCGGCGTCGCGCAGCCGCCGCACGACCGAGGTGATCTCGTCGTCCGGCTCCAGGTAGAGGAGCGTCGGCTGGTCGGCCATCAGTCGGCCAGGCTCATGCGGCGCACCGCGCTGCGCATCGCCCGTTCGGTGGCGCCGGTGCGGGCGTCGAGGACGAGCGCCTGGTTCGCGAGCGCCATCGGGGTGACGTCCTGCTGGGTGCCGAGCGCCCCGGTGCCGTCACGCAGGCCGATGACGTCGTCCGGCCGCAGCGCGAGCACCTGCGGCTGGCGCGAGAACGGGAGGTGGCGCCACCAGCCGTCCTCGCGCAGCACCTCGGCGATGTGCGGCAGCTCGGCGCCGCCGCCGCACAGGTAGATACGCGCCGGCAGCAGCTCGCCGTCGGCGAGGTCGCCGATCATGAGCTCCACGCCACGGCGCCACACGGTGGCGTCCTCCCCGAGCGCCGCGAGCAGCGCCTCGCGCGGGACCGATTCCGTCAGCTCGTCGGCCGCCGCGGCCAGCTTCAGCAGCTCGGCCCGCGTGAACGACAGGCCGAAGCGCTCCGCCAGCCCGCGGGTGAAGGCCCGACCGCCCAGGGCGAGCATCTTCGTGCCCGCGATCCCGCCCTGCCGCACGAGCGCCACGTCGGTGGTGCCGCCGCCGACGTCCACGAACACCGCGCCGGAGTCGCCCAGCTCGCCCGGGTCCAGGCAGGTGGCGACGGCGTACGGCTCGGCGATGACGCCGAGCAGCTCGAGGCCGAGCCGTTGGGCGACCGACTGGAGCGCCCCGAGGTGGACCATCGGCGCGAACGCGTTGAAGACGGCGAGCTCGACCTGCGCTCCCGTGAAGCCGATGGGGTTGCTCACGACGTAGCCGTCGATCTTGATCTCGACGATCGCGGCGTGGACGAGCCGCACGTCGAGGCGTTCGACACCGCTCTCCCAGGCGATGCGCCGCTCGGCATCGTCGAGCGCCTCGCCCTGGACCTGGGTCACGATCCGCTCCAGCTCGGCGTCGCCCAGTGGCAGCTTCGGGTCGTGGCGGCGAACGGTGCCGCTCGAGGTCGTGCCCTTCACCAGCTCCCCGGCGATGCCGATCACCGCGGAGCGCGGGGTCAGCCCGGCCTGCGCCTGTGCCTCGTCGAGTGCCTTGCGGCAGTTCGCCACCACCGCCTCGATGTCGGTCACCGTGCCCGACTGCATGTGCGTCAGGCCCTGCCGCTGCCGGCCCGAGCCACGCACCACGGCCGTCACCCCCTCCCCGGCCGGCTCGAGCGCCACGACGAGCGCCTTCGCGAACTCGGTGCCCACGTCGAGTGCGGTGAGCACCGCCGGCCCGGCCGCCGGCCCGCCGCGCGTGCCGCGCAGGCGCGCCACCAGCCCGCCGACGAGGTGGTGGACGCCCCTCCGCTCCACGTCCGCCTCAGGCGTTCTCGATGGGCTGGAGGGCCTCGAGCGCCAGGCGCGTGGCCTCGGCCAGCGCCTCGTCGAGGCGGCTGGGATCCCTGCCGCCGGCCTGCGCCAGGTCGGCGCGCCCTCCGCCGCCTCCGCCGATCATGGGTCCCACCGCGCGGATGATCGCTGCCGCGTCGAAGCCCTCGGCCGCCAGGTCGCGACTGGCGGCGACGACGAGCGCCGGCCCGTTGCCGCGGCCGGCGGCGAGGGCCACGAAGCGGCCGGTGCGCGAGCGGATGTCGTCCACCCAGCCGCGCAGTGCGGCTGCATCGGCGTCGGCGTAGTCCTGGACGACGACCTTCGTCTCGCCCGCCATCTGGCCCTCGGCCAGGGCCGCCGCCGCGTCCAGGCGCGCGGCCGCCGCCTTCGGGGCGCGGGCCGCCCTCTCAGCCTCGCGCAACCGCGCGGTCAGGGCCTCGACCCGCGACGGGACCTCCTCCTCGGCCACGCCGAGGAGCTGCGCCGCTGCGTGGAGCGCCTCGAGCCGCTCGCTGACGAGCGCCTCGGCCGCCTCGCCCGTGACGGCCTCGATCCGCCGCAGGCCGGCCCCGATGCTGGACTCGCCGGTGATCCGGAAGCCGCCGATCTGACCGGTCGACGCGACGTGCGTGCCGCCGCACAGCTCCTTCGAGTAGCCGTCGACCCGCACCACGCGCACCGAGGAGGGCACGTACTTCTCGCCGAAGAACATGTCGGCGCCCAGTGCCTGCGCCTCCTCGAGCCTCATCCACTCGGGGTTCACCGGCGCATTGCGCCGGATCTGCTCCGCCACGAGCCGCTCGACCTCGCGCAGCGCCTCGCGTGGCGTGGCGGCCGTGGCCGGGAAGTCGAAGCGCAGGCCCTCCGGCCCGACCCACGAGCCGGCCTGCTTGGCCTGCTCGCCGAGGACGTCGCGCAGCGCCCGGTGCAGGAGATGCGTGCCGGTGTGGTTCCGCGCCGCGCCCCAGCGACGCGCCTCGTCGACGCGCGCCTCGACCGGGTCGCCGATGCGCAGCTCGCCCTCGAGCCGGCCGATATGCACGATCGCCTCGCCGGCGCGCTGCGTGTCCTCGACCACGAGCCGCCCCGACGGGCCCACCAGCTCGCCGCGGTCGCCGATCTGCCCGCCGCCCTCCGCGTAGAACGGGGTGCGGTCGAGCACGATCTGTCGCCGATCCCCGCCGCCGGCGATGCCGAGCAGGGCCAGCCCGTCGGCCCGTGTCTCGTTCGGGTAGCCGATGAACTCGCTGGCCAGCTCGCCGAGCGCCGGGTCGATCGCCACCCGGTCGCCGCGGCCGCCGCGGGACCGCTCGCGCTGCTCCGCCATCGCCGCGTCGAAGCCGTCGCGGTCCACGCCCACGCCGCTTTCGCCGGCGATCTCCACGGTGAGGTCGATGGGAAAGCCGAACGTGTCGTGCAGCCGGAACGCCTCGTCGCCGCCGATCGTGCCGCCCGAGCCCGCCTCGGCGACGAGCGCGGCGAGCCGTTCGCTCCCCGCCTCGAGCGTGCGCGCGAAGCGCGCCTCCTCGCGCTCAACCTCGCCCAGGATTCGGTCGCGCCCCTCGCGCAGCGCTGGGTAGGCATCGCCCATGAGGTCGACCACCACGCCGCACGTCTCGCGCAGGAAGGGCTGGTAAATCCCCATCAGCCGGGCGTGGCGCACGGCGCGGCGCATGATCCGGCGCAGGACGTAGCCGGGCCCCTCGTTCGTGGGCTTCACGCCCTCGGCGATGAGGAACGTCATCGCGCGCGAGTGGTCGGCCACGACCTGGTAGCTGAAGCGCTCCGACTCCACCGTCTCCGGGTCGTGACCGATGTACGCCGCCAGCCGCTCGATGATCGGCACGAACAGGTCGGTGCGGTAGTTCGAGTCCACGCCCTGCAGGGCGCTGGCGATGCGCTCCAGCCCCATGCCGGTGTCGACGCTCTTGAACGGCAGCGGGGTCAGCGTCCCGTCCGCCGCGCGATCAAACTCCATGAAGACGAGGTTCCAGATCTCGAGCCAGCGCGGGCAGCTCTCCGAGTGATCCGGGATGCAGTGCGGCCCCTCGCTGAGCTCCGCGCCGCGGTCGTAGTGCAGCTCGCTGCACGGGCCGCACGGGCCGGTGTCGGCCATCTGCCAGAAGTTGTGGAAGTCGCCCTCGGCGATGTTTCCCCAGCGCGCCAGGCGCTCGGGCGGCAGCCCGATATCATCGGTCCAGACGCGCGCTGCCTCGTCGTCGTCGGCGTACACCGTCGCCGCCAGGCGCTCGGGCGGAATGCCGAACTCCTCGGTGAGCAGCTCCCAGGCCCAGCGGATGGCGTCGGCCTTGAAATAGTCGCCGAAGCTCCAGTTGCCGAGCATCTCGAACAGGGTCTGGTGGCGCGGTGTGCGGCCGACCTCCTCGAAGTCGTTGTGCTTGCCTGCCACGCGCAGACAGGGCTGCGCGTCGACCGCGCGGACGTAGTCGCGCTTCTCCTCGCCGGTGAGCACGCGCTTGAACTGGACCATGCCCGAGTTCGTGAACAGCAGGGTGGGGTCGTCCGCGGCGAGCAGCGGCGCGGCCGGCACGCGCGTATGGCCCCGCTCCTCGAAGAAGCGCTGGAAGCGCTCGCGGATGTCGGCCGCGCTCAACGGCTGCATCGGTCTCCTCATGCGGAGAGCCGGTGTTCCACCGGCTCTCGAGATGCGCGTGGTGCGGTGGAGCGCTCGGTCAGGCGGCACCCTCGGGGGCAGCGCCACCCGGCGCACCGGCATCGTACGCGTCCTGCATCCCGGCTCGCGCCTGCTCGGCCGCCATGCGGCCCTCGTTCACCGCGTCCCCGAACGCCGCCCGGCGGTCGTCCACGAAGTCGCCGACCTGCTCACGCAGCTCCTCGCCGCTGGCCGGGGCCAACAGCAGCCCGATGGCCGCGCCGATGAGCCCCCCGATGAGCACGCCCGCCAGGAAGCTGCCGAAACCCGAGTCCTTCATGCGATCTGCTCGTCCTCTCCTGCGTCGCCCGATTGTACCCGGCTCTGCTCGAGCCGCACGGCGAGGTCCTCGGTAAGGATCTCCGCGTTGGCCGCCACGCTGCGGGCCTGGGCCACGAGCTCCGGCACGTCGCGTTCGGCCAGGCGCGCCAGGCGGCGCGAGTCGGCGGCGAGTGCCCGGATGTCGCGCACGACCGGCAGCAGCGCCACGACCGCCACGAGCAGGCCGATCCCCACCAGCAGCGCGCCGATCCCCACCCCGATCCGGAAGATCGCCTCCGCCAGCTCCATCAGCCGATGCCTCCGCTCAGCGTTCCGCCTACCCTTCCGCGCCGCCCGATGGCAGCACCGCCGCGCCGAGCAGGGTGGCAAGCATGGCCAGCTGCGCCCCGACCGAGGCCGCCACGACGTGGAAGTCGCCGAGACGGACGAGCTCCAGGCCCGTCGCCGCGCCGATGACCTCGCCCGCCGCCGTCCCGGCCAGCGCCGCGACGCCGAGCGCCAGCGACATCCGGCCCCAGCTGCCGCGGAGCACCAGGAAGGCCGCCCAGTTCATGGCCGCCACCAGGACGGCGAGCAGCAGCCACGGCGTCATGCGGCCCCGGCTGCTCCGGCGGCCCCGGCGGCCCGCGCGATGCGCCCGCCGCCGAGGCATGCCTCGCCGTCGTAGAGCACCGCCGCCTGGCCCGGCGCCGGCGCCCAGACCGGGTCCGCGGCCTCGACGAGAAACCGGTCGTCGCCGACGAGCGTCACCTCGCACGGCACGTCCGCGCCGCGGTGCCGAATGCGGACCGAGGCCTCGAAGCGCTCCGCCGGCGGCTCGCCGGCCACGAAGCGCCGGCCCTCGGCGGCGAAGGCTCGCGTGGCGACCTCCTCGCGGCGGCCGATGACCACCGTGTTCGTGGCCGGCCGCACCTCGCGGACGTAGACCGCCTCCCCGAGCGCGACGCCCAGCCCGTGCCGCTGCCCGACCGTGTAGTGCGCGTAGCCGGTGTGGGTGCCGACCCGGGTGCCCTCGGCGTCAACGATCGGCCCCGGCTCGCCGGCGTAGCCCCGGCGTTCCTCGAGGAGGGCGCGGTAGTCCCCGGCCGGCACGAAGCAGATCTCCTGGCTCTCCGGCTTGTGTGCCGTGGGCAGGTCGAGCTCGGCGGCGATGGCCCGAACCTCTGGCTTCGTCAGCTCGCCGAGTGGGAAGCGGGTGCGCGCCAGCTGCTCCTGGTCGAGGACCCAGAGGAAGTAGGTCTGGTCCTTGTCGGCGTCCGCGGCGCGCAGGAGCCGGTACGTCCCGGCCACGCGCTCGACGCGCGCGTAATGCCCGGTCGCCACCCGGTCGGCGTCGTAGGCGGCCAGGCCGCGGCGCAGCAGCTCGTCGAACTTGATGTACTGGTTGCAGGCCTGGCACGGGTTGGGCGTGGCACCGTCCAGGTAGGCATCGGTGAAGGCATCGATCACGCGGGCGCCGAACTCGCGCTCCAGATTGAGCACGAAGAAGGGGATGCCCACGATCTGCGCCACCCGGCGCGCGTCGTCCGCCGCGTCCGGCGAGCAGCACGAGCGGCTCCGCTCCCAGCCCTCGCCGCCGTCCGGGTGCAGCCGCATCCAGACGCCCACCACCTCGTCGGCAGCAGCCGCCTCGCGTGCGAGCAGCGCGGCCGCCACGCTCGAATCCACCCCACCGCTCATGGCGGCCACGATCCGGCTCATGAGGCCGATGCCACCGCCGGCGCGGCCTCGCTCGGCCGGGCGACACGCAGCCGGTCCACCACCGCGCGCACGACCTCGATGGCGTGCTCGACCTCGGCGGCGGTCGTGTCGCGCCCGGCCGTCAGCCGCAGGGAGCCATGGGCCAGCTCCGGCTCGAGACCCATCGCCAACAGGACGTGGCTCGGCTCGGCCGAGCCTGTGGTGCAGGCGCTGCCGGTCGAGGCCTCGATGCCCTCGAGGTCGAGCGCGGCGACGAGGTCCCCTCCCTCGATCCCCTCGAACACGAAGCTGGCGTTGTTCGGCAGACGCTCGTCCGGGTGCCCGGTGAGCCGTGAGCCGGGGATCGGGGCAATCCCCGTCACGAGCGCGTCGCGCAGCCCGGCGAGCCGGGCGTTCTCCGCCTCACGCACCGCGGCATCGGCCTGGGCCAGCTCGAGGGCCCGGGCGAAGCCGACGATGCCGGCAACGTTCTCCGTGCCGGCCCGACGCTGCCGCTCCTGCGACCCGCCAGATAGCTGCGGCAGGAGCGCCGTCCCCTGCCGCACGTACAGGGCGCCGACGCCCTTGGGGCCGTAGATCTTGTGCGCGCCCAGGCTGAGCAGGTCGGCCTGGAGCTCGTCGACGTGGAGCGGCAGGAAGCCCGCCGCCTGCACGGCGTCGACGTGGAGCAGGACCTTGCGTTCGCGGCAGATCGCGCCGATCTCCCGGATGGGCTGGATGCTGCCCACCTCGTTGTTCGCGTACATCACGCTGACCAGGGTCGTGTGCTCGGTGATGGCCGATGCCACGTCGGCCGGGTCCACCCGGCCGTATCGGTCCACAGGAAGGTAGGTCACCTGGAAGCCGAAGCGCTCCAGGACCGCGCAGGCGTGAAGCACCGCCTTGTGCTCGATGCTGCTCGTGACGACCCGCCGCCCACGCGCGCTCGCCGCCCAGGCGGCGCCCTTCACGGCAAGGTTGTCGGCCTCGGTGCCGCCCGCGGTGAAGACGATCTCGCGCGGCTTCGCGCCGAGGATGCGCGCCACCGTCTCGCGCGCCTCGTCGAGGCCCAGCCGCGCGCGTCGGCCCGCGCCGTGGATGCTGGACGGGTTGCCGTGGTGCTCGCGCAGGTACGGCAGCATGGCGTCGAGCACCTCCGGGTGCAGCGGCGTGGTGGCGGCGTGGTCGAGGTAGATGGCCATGGGACCTCGATTATGCTCGCGGCGCCAGGCCGACGCATGGACCGATGGAGGAGCCGATGATCGTACGCACCCTCGACGAGATCCGGGGCACCGACCGCGACGTGGCGGGCGAGGGCTGGCGCAGCCGCCGCCTCCTGCTCGCGGCCGACGGGATGGGCTTCTCGCTGCACGACACGACCGTGGCCGCCGGCGAGACGCTCGAGCTCGAGTACCGGCACCACCTCGAGGCCTGCTACGTCGTCGAGGGTGAGGCCGAGCTCACCGACCACGCCACCGGGGTACGCCATCGCCTGCGCCCGGGCTCGGCGTACGCGCTCGACCGGCACGACCGGCATCGGCTGGAGGTGCTCGCCGAGATGCGCCTGGTATGCGTGTTCAACCCCGCACTGGCTGGCACGGAGCGCCACGTCAGCGGCGGCTACGAGCCCACGGACTAGCGCGGACGCTCCCGGGCGGTGACCGATGCCGCCGTCGGTTCGTGTTCGAGGACGCCCACCGGCTCCAGGTCGCGGTCGTCGAGCTCCCAGCGCAGCTCCGACCGAATGCCCACGATCCCGTCGAGATGGCCCACCAGCCGCTCGATGATGGTGGCCGTCGATCGCCGGTCGACCGTCCCCTCCAGGGTGGCGACCCCCTCCCGGACGCGCACCTGCACTTCGTCGGGCCGCATCCACATCGTGTCGCGCAGGATCTCCTCCGCGACGAGCCGCTCGAGCGTCTCGTCGGCCACGAGGAACGTCTCCACCAGGTCGGCGCGGGTGACGATGCCCACCAGGCTTCCATCCTCGACCACCGGCAGCCGGTTGATCCGGTTGCGGGTCATGAGGGCGGCCGCCTCGCGGATGCCGTGCTCCGGGCCGATGACGATGGCCGGCGCGGTCATCGCCTCGCCGGCGGTGGTGGCGTGCAGCTTGGCTTCCCGCACCCGCTGTCCGTCGGACGCGTCGAAGAGCCAGGCGAGCAGCGAGGGGCGCCGCGCCGGCTCGTCCTGCTCCTTGAGGAGAAAGTCGGCCTCCGACACGACGCCGAGCACCGCGCCATCCTTCCCGACGACCGGAACCCCGCTGATGCCGTGGTCGGCCAGCGCCCGGGCGACCTCCTTCAACGGCGTGTCCGGGCCGACCGAGACGACCCGGCTCGTCATGACGTCGCGAACCTTCATGTGACCGATCTCCTGCTCAGCCCGAGCCGGTCGCGCGCCAGGCCCCGGGGCTGCCCTCAGCCTGCGCTCCAACCTCGAGCGCCCATAGGTCCATCCGGCCCGATTTCAGCGGTCCAACCGGGTGGGCGAGAGCCTCCGACGCGACGTCAGCGACTCCCGCCGCCCCGCGCCGGCAGCCTCATCGGAGTGCCGCCGGCGCCTCGCCCTCCATCTTGAGCCGGGCGACCAGGTGCCGCGCAGCGGCCGTCGGTCCGCTGCTTCGCGAGAGGTCGCGCATGGCTGCGATCGCCAGCTCGGGCTTCTCCGAGGTGAAAAGCCACGCGTTGAAGAGCTCGTCCAGCTGTTCGCCGCTGATGCGCTCCGCGAGCCGGACCAACCCGGCCGTTGTCACGAGCTCGCCCTCGTGACCCTGCGCCCAACGTCGCAGGATGCGGAAGAAGTCCTCATCCCCAACCTCCATCCGCAGCGCATGGAGCGTCATGGCTCCCCGGGTATAGACCTCTCCGTCGAAGAGGTGCTCGGGGCCTGGGTCGCCGATGGTCAGCTCCCAAAACGGATCGTCCGGCGGGATCTCCGCGTACAGGAAGTCGAACGTCTCCTGCGCCGTTCCGAAGCCCTGCGCCTCGCCCCATAGCCACTCGGTGTACGTGGCGAAGCCCTCGTTCAGCCAGATGTGCTGCCATTGCTTCACCGTGAGGCTGTCGCCGTACCACTGGTGGGCGAGTTCGTGGACGATGACGAACTCACCGGACAGCGGATCAAAGATGAAGAAGAACGGCGAATAGATCGGCCGGGTCTGGTTCTCCAACGCGAACCCGAGGGGATAGTTGTCGATGATTCCCCCGGCCACGTCGAACGGGTAGTCCCCGGCAATACCCTCCAGGAAGTGGAGGATTTCCGGCTGCCGGCGCAACGTGGAGCGCATGGAGTCGCCGAGCGGAGGTGGAGCGTCGTCCACCGTGCCGACAATCCAGTTGTTCAGATTCGGTGGGCTGCCGAGCGGCGGGCCTTTCACGAGCCAGCCGTCAAGCGGATCGGCGTCGGCTTCGAACGAGGTGGTGCCCTGCCCGGTGCTCACCACGATGTCATCGACGAAGACGCCGGGTTGCTGGACCGACTCGTCGGTCGCGTACGCGAGAGCAACGATCACCTGCTGTCCGCTCCACCGGGAGAGATCGACCGACCACTGTTCCCAACCGTCGCTCACGCCGCTCGCGGCCCACCATCGGCCGGTCGTACCGGTCGGTTCGCAGGTCGGCTCCTCATCGCCCTCGGGAATCTCTCCGGACTGGTAATGCCGCAGGTGAGGGTGCAGCTCGAGCCAGAACGGGCAGATGAAGCCCGTCCACTGGCTGGTGTGCCCGTTGCGATCGCGGAGCGTCGTCCAATCGTCGGCGCCGGCTGTCCTCGCCTCCACGAAGAAGAAGTCAAACGCGTCTTCGGTATCGCGCTGCACCCAGAATGTCATCTCCGCTCCGCTCGAGGGCACGTCGATCCGGTGGACGAGACGCTTGTACGCCGAATCGGCCTGCTGCGACAACGCGAAGTGCGAGCCGGTTCGCGGTGAGGCCACCGGAGCAAAGAACGACGTATCGATGGCATCCCAATAGCGGACGCCATCAGCGCGGTAGGCATCGATCTCCAGGTGACCGATGGACATGCCGGCCAGGTAGGTCGCCATCGGTGCGGCCGCCCGCCACCGCCAGGTCGTCCAGCCGCGCTCGGTGTCCACGTCGCGCAGCACGCCGTTGGCCACGGCCTGCAGCCCCTCGGGCACGGTGATGACGAACGTGAACGAGGCCCGGTCCGATGGATGGTCGTTGGCCGGGAACCACGTCGAGGCGACGTGCGGCTCCCCGACGACGAGCGCGCCGTCATCGGTGTGGATGAACCCGGACACGCCGAAGAGGTCTTCGATGGTCCGGGGGACTCCCGAATACGCGACGACCACCTCGAACCGCTCGCCGCGGCGGATACCGCGCGCGGGGACGATCGTCAGCTCTCCATTCTCGTGCCGCCATTCCGCGCGACGCTCATCGACTCTCACCCGATGCACGGCAAGATCGTCCAGGTCGAGGTTGAAGCTCGACAGGTTACGTCGAGCCGTTGCAGTGATCGCCGCCCGTCCCACGAGCTGATCGGTGTCCGGGTGATAGCTCACCCGCAGGCGGTAGTCGGAGACGTCATAGCCCCCGTTGCCGTCAAGCGGAAAGTACGGGTCGCCCGCTCCCGGCGCGCCCGGGGAGTAGTCCGGGGCACCAAGGGCGGTGCCTGGAACCATGGCGAGCATCAACGCAGCAGCGAACACGCGCGGTAGGACGCGAACCATGGTCAGGGCCTCCCCACATCTCACAGCCACCGCGGGCGCGGCTGACTGCAGCGTACGCCCCCTAAGAACCCCTGCCAATACCCAAGTGCACGGGTCCTGCCCCGAGAGCCGCGGACGGTCGCTTCAGTCCTCCTCGGCCACGACGCGCAGCCGAAGCTCCTCGAGCTGCGCCCCGGCGATCGGGGAGGGCGCATCGAGCATGAGATCGGTCCCGGACTGCGTCTTCGGGAAGGCCATCACCTCGCGGATGTTGTCGACCTCGGCGAACTGGGCGGCCCATCGGTCCAGGCCGATGGCGATGCCGCCGTGCGGCGGTGCGCCGTACTCCAGCGCGTCGAGCAGGGCGCCGAACTGGTCGCGGGCGCTCTCCAGGGTGTGGCCCATCAGCCTGAAGGCGCGCTCCAGCAGGTCACGGCGGTGGATGCGGATCGAGCCGCCGCCCGCCTCCCAGCCGTTGAGGGCCAGGTCGTACTGCTGGGCGTGGATCGAGCCCGGATCCTGCTCCATCCGATCCGCCTCCTCCCACACGGGGGCGCTGAACGGGTTGTGGGTGGCGTCCCAGCGTTGCCCCTCGTCGTCCCAGGTGAACATCGGGAAGTGGCGAACCCAGACGTAGGCCAGCACGCCCGGCGTGCGCAGGCCGAGGCGTTCGCCCATGGCGAGCCGCACCTGGCCGAGCGCCCCTGCGCCCTTCACCCGGTCGGCGTCGGCCACGATGAGGAGCAGGTCGCCGAAAGCGGCGCCGGTCAGGTCGCGCAACCGCGCCTGTACGGACGCGTCCAGGAACTTCGCCGCCGGGCCGGAAAGCGTCCCGTCCTCCCCCACCGACAGGTGCACGAGCCCGCCGGCCCCGTGCCGCCGGGCCAGGTCGGTGAGCTCGTCGAGCTGCTTGCGTGAGTAGCCGCCGCAGCCCGATGCCACGATCCCGCGCACACGGCCGCCGGCGGCGATCGGCTCGGCGAAGACGCGGAAATCGACGCCCGCCACGGCATCGGTCAGGTCCACGAGCTCCATCCCGAAGCGGATGTCCGGCTTGTCCGACCCGTATCGGTCCAGGGCCTCCTCGTAGGTCAGCCGCGGGAAGGGCTCGTGCAGGATGGGGCGGTCGGGCAGCACCTCCTTCGCCACCCGCGTGACCATGCGCTCCACGGTCGCGAGCACGTCCTCCTCGGTGACGAAGCTCATCTCGATGTCGACCTGGGTGTGCTCGGGCTGGCGATCGCCGCGCAGGTCCTCGTCACGCCACGCCCGAGCCAGCTGGTAGTAGCGGTCATAACCGGCCACCATGAGCAGCTGCTTGAGCACCTGCGGGCTCTGCGGCAGCGCGTAGAACTCGCCCGGCCGCAGGCGGCTGGGCACCACGAAGTCGCGCGCCCCCTCCGGCGTGGAGCGGATGAGCGTCGGCGTCTCGATCTCCACGAAGCCGTCGTCCTCGAGCGCTCGCCGGATGGCGGCCGCCAGGCGCGAGCGCAGCAGCATCCGCTCCTGCACCGGTGGGCGGCGCAGGTCCAGGTACCGATGCTTCAGCCGCAGGCTCTCGTCGAGCCCGGGCTGTTCCTCGTTGATATAGAAGGGCGGCACCTTGCTCTCGTTGAGCACGGCGAAGCGGTCCACCGCCACCTCGATCTCGCCGGTGGCCAGCTCGGCGTTCGCGGTTCCCTCCGGACGGTGGCGGACCGTGCCCTCGACCTGCACCACCCACTCGTTGCGCGCGGGATCGGCGGCGGCGTGCGCCTGGGGCGCGTCGGCCGCGCTCGTCACGACCTGGGTGATGCCGTAGCGGTCGCGCAGGTCGATGAAGGTGAGCTGCCCGTGGTCGCGTCGGCGGTGGACCCAGCCGGCCAGCGTCACCCGCGCGCCGACGTCGGTCGCGCGCAGCTCGCCGCAGGTGTGCGTACGGAGGCTCTGGCCCATGGGACGCGAATGGTAGCGCCGTACCGTCTTGCCGGGCTGCTCGGGAGGACGGGATCCCCGGTCAGGGTGGGCCTGCTGGTGGTCGCTCGCCACCGTGCCTGCCACGATCCTGTCGGCGCACTTCCAGGGCGGCGCGTTTCCGCCGAATTCACCAGTGCGTGGTGACATCGTCGCAGATAGGGGTCAACGGGCGCGCATTCGGCCGATATCTGCTCCCGAGCTCGCCACTGGCTGGTGAGTCGGCGACGAAATCGGGCGATTCTTGATCGCTATCACCACCCGGTGGTGAATCGGATCAGCGGTTGACCTCGGCCGCGACTGACTCCAGCGGCACCTCTGACTGCTCCCCGGCGCGGAGGTCTCGGAGGATGACCTGGCCGTCAGCCGCCTCGCCCACGATCACTGCCCAGCCGGCGCCCGCCTTGGCCGCCGACTCGAGCTGCCTTCCGAGCTTCCGGCTCGACCCGTCGGGGCGCACCCGCAGGCCTGCCTCGCGCAGGACCGATGCGACCCGCAGCCGCTCCCCGAACGCCACAAGATCGGCCGACACGACGGCGACCAGCGGTGCCTCCGCCGGTGCGGCCATCCCCTGCTCCTCGGCGGCCAGCAGGACCCGGTCGATTCCCAGCCCGAAGCCGATCCCCGGCGTGGGTCGGCCGCCGAGCAGCTCGGCCAGGCCGTCGTAGCGGCCGCCGCCTGCGAGCGCCTGCTGCTGTCCCTCGCGGCCGGCGATGAAAAACTCGAACGTGGTGCGCGTGTAGTAGTCCAGGCCCCGAACCAGCCGATGATCGAGCCGGTACGCCACTCCCAGCTCGTCGAGGAGGCCGCGGACCGCGGCGAAATGCTCGGCGCACTCCGCGCAGAGGTGGTCGACACTGCGTGGCGCGCCCGCGGCGAGCTCGGGGTCGAGAAGGCGGTCGTCGAGCACGCGGAGCGGGTTCACGCGCAGGCGCCGGCGGGAGTCATCGGTCAGGCGGGATTCATTGGCACCGAAGTAGTCGACCAGGGCCCGGCGGTACGCCGGGCGGCAGGCGGCGTCGCCGATCGAGTTCAGGTGGGCCACCGCGCCGCGCACGCCGGCCTCGGCGAGGTAGCGGTGGGCGAGCTCGATGACCTCGGCGTCGACCATCGGTCCTGGATCGCCGATGACCTCGACGTCCCACTGCGTGAACTGGCGGTAGCGGCCGGCCTGCGGGCGGTCGTAGCGGAACATGGGGCCGAGCATCCAGAGGCGCAGCGGGCCGGGACGGACGTGGAGGCCATGCTCGACGAAGGCCCGCACGATGCCCGCGGTCGGCTCCGGGCGCAGCGCCCACTCGGCGCGTTCCTCCTCCGACCCGGCCGCACCGGCGACACGAAACATCTCCTTCTCGACCGCGTCCGACGACTCCCCCAGGCCGCGGGCGAAGAGCTCGACCCGCTCGAACAGCGGTGTGTCGATGCGCTCCAGCGCGTAGCGCTCGGAGAGGTCGCGGGCCAGTGCCTCGAGCCGGCCCCAGGCGCGGCCCTCCTCCGGGAGGAGGTCGCGGGTTCCCCGGGGTGCCGTGATGCGGGCGGGCATGGGCGAGAGTGTACCGACCCCGATGCGGTAGCCTCCCGCCGTGACCGCTGCCGGAACCGGGCTTCGCGACTCGCGCGCCTGGCTGGCGCTCGCCGCCGTGGTCGTGGCGGGGGTCGCGATCCGCATCCCCGCCCTCGGCGCGACCGGGCACCTCGGCGACGTCCTCGTCGTCTCGCGCTGGGCGGAGCGCATGGCCGACGTGGGGCCGCTGGGCTTCTACGACGGCGGCGGCTCGATCTACCCCGCGCTCCTCTACCTGTACTGGCCGCTCGGTGTGCTGTTCGACGGCGACGCGCTCGACCTCGCCATCAAGGCGCTGGCCGTCCCCTTCGACGTGGCCGTCGGCCTGCTCCTGTTCTGGATGACGGCTTCGCGTGCGGGCCGATGGGCCGGCGTCGGCGCCGCCGGCCTCTACCTCCTCAACCCGGCCGTCATCCTGGCCGGGCCGGTGTGGGGCCAGATCGATGCCGCCGGCACGCTCCCCATGCTCGCCGCAATGCTCGCCGCCGCGCATCGGCGGCTCGGCCTCGCGGCGGGCCTGGCGGTGGTGGCGGGCCTCGTGAAGCCGCAGTTCGGCCTCGTCCTCCTGCCGGTGCTCGTGCTCGCCGGTATCGCCGCGCGGCGAGAGCGCAGCCTCTGGCCACCGGCCCGGGCGCTGACCGGGATCGTGATCGGCTACCTGGTCGTGGCCGGGCCGCTGCTGCTCAGTCCCATCGAGCACGCCGGCAACATCGCGGGCGTGACCGAGATCCGGCAGGAGGCATCGGTCCATGCGCCGAACATGTGGGCCCTCCTGTTCGGCTACGAGCGGATGGACACCGGGTTCGGGGGGATCGGGCTGGCGCTGCTGGTGGTCGGACTGGTCGCCGCGCAGCTGCCGCTGCGCTGGGGACGGGACCTGCGGACGCTGCTGGTGGTGGGTGCCTTCGTGTGCTTCGCCTTCTACTTCCTGCCGACCCGGGTCCACGAGCGCTACCTGTTCCCGGCCATGGCCGTCCTGGCGCCGCTCGCCGCGGTGTCGTGGTCGGTGCTGGCCGGCTACCTCGCCCTGACGGCCGCGTTCGCGCTCTCGCTCCTCTACGCCCTGGCCGATACGACGCCGTTCAGCCTGCCGCAGGATTGGGAGGAGGTGCTCATCACGCCGGAGATGGTGATCGCGTTGTCCGTCGTCATGATCCTGGCCGCGCTCACGCTCGTGGTGCAGCTCTCAACCGGCGCCGGCCGCCGCCTGGCTAGCGGGCCTCGCGGGTGACGGACGTGATGTCGCGGATGCGCTCGATCCGGGCCAGCACCTTGGAGAGCTGCTGAAGGGACGTGACTTTGAGGGTGGCGCTGATGGCGGCCGTCCCGTCCGGGTGTGTCCCGATCGAGGCGGCCACGATGTTCACCTTGTGCTCGGCCACGACGTTCGTGATCTCGTTCAGCAGCCCGGGCCGGTCGAGCGCCTCGATCCGGATCGTGATCGGGTAGGTCTGCTGGTCGACCGACTCCCACTCGACGTCGATGAGTCGCTCGATGTCGCGCTCGCTCAGGACCGATGGGCAGTTCGCGCGGTGCACGGTGACGCCCTTGCCGCGGGTCACGTAGCCCGTGATCGGGTCGCCGGGTATCGGTGAGCAGCAGTTCGCGAAGCGCACGAGCAGGTCGCCCACGCCCTTGACCCGCACGCCGGTGGCCGATACCGCCGCGGCAGGCGGGGCCACGTCGGGGAGCGTGATGGCGGCGTCGTCGTGGATCTCGAGCTTGCCCACCACCGATGACGGCGACACCGCCCCGTAGCCGATCGCCGCGAAGAAGTCGTCGAGCTCGCGGTAGTGCGCCTGCTCCGCGATCTTCAGCAGCCGCGCCTGGTCGACCGTGGCCAGCGTCTCGTGGGCCAGGCGCCGCAGCTCGCGGTCGAGCAGGTCCTTGCCCTGCTCGATGTTCTCGTCGCGCTGCTGGCGCTTGAACCATTG
>DATBIK010000052.1:0-7234 GCA_036556985.1 Candidatus Limnocylindria bacterium
AACCGCGTCCATCGTCTCGTGGCGGTGGACGCCTCGGGACGGCCGGTGGGCGTGCTGTCGGCGACCGACTACGTCACGCTCGCCGCGGAGGCCTGACGCCTCCGCTCATTCACGCTCCGGTGATCTGGACCGATGGCCGGGTCTTCCGCCCGGCCATCGGCCTACTCGCCCTGAGTGATGTTCGGGCGGCAACCACGTTCGAGACGCCGCTCCCCGTCACGGAGCGCCGGAGCGCATACGGAGACGCGAATCCGGGTACGGAGCCGGGCAATCCGTAGACGGATCGGTAGCGTCCCGGACGACAGCCACGGCATCGGTCCATAGAGTCGAGTGCGGCCAGGAGGGGCAGCACAGTCCCGAGTCCGCGTCGTTCAGACCCGTCGCGGACTGCAGGCGAACCCCAGCGAGGTGCGCGTGATCCACGAGGCGGCGGAGCCGTTCGGACCGGACGAAGACGCCGATGTCGATCACCGAGCCGAGCCGGAACGTAGACTGAGCGCGATGTCCGAAGCCGACGCGCCCGAGCCGCGCCGGTCGGACCGCGCGAGGGGGGCTGTCCCCTCCACGGCCGACCAGGCAGGCGCCGCCGATTCCGCTGCCGCCGCTCTTCGTGATGCGGAGGCGATCGCCGCGCGCGTCGCTGCCGACGAGCGCGCTGCCGACGAGGAGCGCGAGCGCCTGGCGCGCGAGCCGCTTCCCGTGATGGCGGCACGGGCCGAGCAGGTCTTCCAGGCCTGGCCCGACGAGATCATCCACGCCGAGCGCCATGCGGCCATGATCGAGCGAGGCCAGGACACGCCACTCTCCGGCGGGACGCTCTACCTCACGTCGCGCCGCCTCGTCCATGTCGGTCGCGAAGCGGTCGTGGAGATCGGCCTGGAACGCATCACCGACATGGCGGTCGCGCTCGAGCGCCTGCTGCTGATCGAGCTGACCGATGGTTCCGACCTCGCCATTGAGGTGGACGGCCCGCGCCTTCTCCGTGTCCAGGTGGCGACGGCTCGCGCCGTGCTTCGGGAGCGCACCCCATGAGCCAGCTGCCCGACTACTACCGGATCCTGCAGGTCGACCCCGAGGCCGATGCCGAGATCATCACCGCCGCGTTCCGGGTCCTCGCCCGCCGGCTCCATCCCGACCGGGACATCACCGGCGTCCAGGAGTTCCGCATGTCCGAGCTGAACCGCGCTTACGCGATCCTCCGCGATCCGGCGAAACGGCAGCAGTACGACGCCGAGCGCGCGCTCATGCAGCCGATGGGACCCGGGACCGAGGGGCCGCCGCGGCGCGGCGGCCTGGCCGCACGCTGGCATGGCGACGCCGGAACGGAGACATCGGTCCGGCCCGACCCTGCCGCGAACGAGACGCGGCTGAACTTCGGGCGCTTTGCCGGGATGACGCTGCGCGAGATCGCGGCGCAGGACACCGAGTACCTGCGCTGGCTGTCGCGCCATTCGTCGGGGCTCCGGTATCGGGCCGAGATCGAGCGCATCCTGCGGGCTGACCCGCAGGCGAGCTACTCCCCCCGCACCTCGCGGTAGCGCCGGGCGGCCTCCGCCCGGTTCCGCACCCCCAGCTTGTGGAGGATGCTGCCCACGTGCGTCTCCACCGTTCGGGGTGAGATGCCGAGCTGCTCGCCGATCTCCCGGTCGGTACGGCCCGCGGCGAGGTGCCGCAGCACCTCACCCTCCCGCGCGCTGAGCAGGCCGAGCACGTCGTCCTCGGCGCCACGTGCCTGCGCCGGGCCGGAGCTGGCGCGGCCGGCCAGGACGCGGACCACCTCGGCTGCCATGCCACGCGACATCGGCAAGTCGCCGCGGCGGATGCCGCGCACTGCGCGAAGGAGCGCATCGGGGTTGAGATCCTTGGTCAAGAAGCCGGCCGCGCCCTCGCGGACCGCGTCGAGCAGGTCGCGGCGCTCCGACGACACGGTCAGCATCACGATCTTCGTGTCGGGCAGGCGCGGCCGCAGCTCGCGCAGGACGTGGATGCCGTCGCTGCCGGCCAGGTTGATGTCGAGCAGCAGGATGTCCGGCCGCAGCTTCGGGGCGAGCAGGAGCGCCTCGTCGGCGCTGCCCGCCTCGCCAACGATCTCGACGTCCGGCGCGGTGAGCGCCTGGCGCACCGCGGAGCGCACGAGGGCATGGTCGTCGACGAGCATGACCCGCAGCAGCCGATCCTCGTGCTCCTTGCTCAACCGGCTCCCTCCAACGGCACGTCCAGGACGATGCGGGTCCCGTCCTGCGGCGCGCTCTCGATGTGCAGCTCGGCGCCGATGATCCCGGCCCGCTCGCGCATGCCACGCAGACCATACCGGCTCGATGCCGTCTGGCCAGGGTCGAAGCCGCGCCCGTTGTCGGTCACCTCGAAGCGCAGGCCCGAAGGAACGGCCCGCAGGCGGACCCACACACGCGTCGCATCCGCGTGGCGGCGTACGTTCGTGAGCGCCTCCTGCAGGACGCGCAACAGCTCTGCCTGGGCGCGGGTGGGCAGGCGCTCACCCGTCCCGTCGACCTCGCACTCGGCAGGGATGCCGAACCGATCGGCGAAGTCCTCCACGGATCGGGCGACGACCTGGGCGAACGAGGCGCCCTCCGCCGGCCTGAGCGCCAAGATGGCCTGGCGCGCCTCCGACAGGGCCGATTCGATGGCGCCCGCCACCTCGTCCGCCAGCTCCCTTGCGGGTGGCGCCAGGTCCTCCAGGGCGGCGAGGCGCGACTGCTTCAGCTTCGCATACCACAGCTCCTGGCTCATCCCATCGTGGATCTCGCGGGCCAGGCGCGCGCGCTCCTCGGCGGTCGCCCGCTCGACCTCCGCCTCGCGCAGCCGGACGAGCTCCTCGTTGGCGAACCGCAGCGCCCGGACGTCCGACCGTGCCTCCGCACCCACGACCACGAGCAGTACGGCGTAGAAGGCCATTCGCAGCAGATCTCCGGTGGTGACCAGCGACTGATACGAGCCCGGATGGATGGCCGAATGGACCTGGCTGAAGGCGGCGAGGATGAAGCCGATGGCGAGGAAGGCCTCTGCGGTGCGCCCGTCACGGCGGTAGAGGCGGTACGAGATGAGCGCCGCCGCCAGGAAGCCGAGGCCGATACCCGCCTGCAGCAGGATGAGGACCACGCCGCTCGACTGCAGGAGCGGTTGGGTTGGATCGGACTCCAGGTGGGCGAGCGCGCTGGCGTCGAGGAGGACCGGCAGGCTGTCGCGCATCGGGATCATGAGAACGCTGATGCCGGCCATGACGGCAGCCGGCACCAGCAGCACGGCGAAGGGTGGAACCGCGCGCTGCATCGTGGGCCTGAGCGCGGCGAGGCCGGCGATCACGAAGAGGATCACGGCGATGCCGCGACCGATGATCACCGACCACAGCGGCAGCTGGCCCGGCTCGGCGAGATCGAGGCCGAGCTCGCGGCTGGCGCCGGCCACCGCGATGCCGATGAAGACCAGGTTCTGCGTCGCGAGCACGAGGAATGCTGCCGCCCGTACGAGGCCGGCGCGTTCCCCGCCTTCGCGATAGTGGACCCAGGCCAGGATCGCCACCGCCACCGCGACGAGGCTTGCCGCCGCGTTGAGGACGAGGTCGAGCGGACCATTGACGAAGGCCGGCACGAGCCGTGGGTCCACCCACAGCACGACGGTGAGCGCGGTGAGCAGCACCGGCACGGCGGCGATGACGATATCGCTGCGACGATCAGCCGCCATGGATCGCGCGGATCCCAAGGGTGGGCACGACCGGAAGGATACGAGCCGCGGTCCACCTTCGGCCCGCTGGAGCCGGACCTGTGGGCCAAGAGGAACGCACCTGAACGCGGGCTCAAGCCCGTTATGGCCCGATGCATCGGGCCACGGGGCACACGTCAGCTGTCCAGCTGGCGGCGGAGCTCCTCGTTCACGAGCCTGGCGTCGGCGCGGCCGGCCGTGCGCTTCATGACCTGGCCCACCAGGAAGCCGGCGATCTGCTGCTTCCCGGCGCGGTACTCGGCCACCTGTTCGGGGGACTCCGCGAGGACCGCGGCCACCTCCTCGGCGATGAGGGAGCTGTCGCTCAGCTGGCCGAGGCCCTCTTCCTCGATGACCGCCCGTGGTGACTCCCCGCTGGCAAAGCAGCGAGCCAGCACGGCCTTCGCGTTCGTGCCGGAGACGCGTCCGGACTCGACCTCGACGACCAGCTCCGCCAACCCCTCCGGCCGCAGCGCCACCGCCCCGGCCCGCAGACCGTCGGCGGCGTGCTGGTTCAGCAGCCGGCTGAATTCGCCGGTCACCCAGTTCGCGGCAGCCTTGGGCGCGACTCCGGCGGCCGCTACCCCGTCGAAGTAGTCGGCCAGCTGGACGTCGGCGCTGAGCACGCCGGCGTCGTAGTCGGAGAGGCCCAGCGACTCGACGTAGCGCGCACGACGCGCGGCAGGCAGCTCCGGCAGCCCGGCCCGCAGCTCCGCCACCCAGGCCGCCGACGGGCGGAGCGGCGGCAGGTCGGGCTCCGGAAAGTAGCGGTAGTCGTTCGCCTCCTCCTTCGAGCGCTGCGACAGCGTGCGCCCGGCGGTCTCGTCCCAGCCGCGCGTCTCCTGGACGAGCCGCTCCCCGCGCTCAAGCGCCTCGGCGTGCCGGGCGACCTCGAACTCCATCGCCCGCTCCAGCGAGCGGAAGCTGTTCAGGTTCTTGACTTCGACCTTGGTGCCGAACTCGGTCGAGCCCATCGGCCGCAACGAGACGTTGCCCTCGATCCGCATCGAACCGGTCTCCATGTCGCCGTCCGAGGCGCCGATGTAGCGCAGGATGTCGCGCAGCGTCTCGCCGTACGCGCGGGCCTGGGCCGGCGAGCGGACATCGGGCTCGGTGACGATCTCCATGAGCGGCACGCCCGCCCGGTTGAAATCGACCAGCGTGTGACCCCGGCCGCCGTGGAGGAGGCGCGCGGTGTCCTCCTCGAGATGGACGCGGGTGATGCCGATGGCGACATCGGTCCCCTCTGCGGCGACCGGCACCGACAGGCGGCCATTCGCGCACAGCGGCAGGGCGTACTGGCTGATCTGGTAGCCCTTCGGCAGGTCGGGGTAGAAGTAGTTCTTGCGCTCGAAACGAACCGCCTCGGTCTGCACCTCGCAGTCGAGCGCCAAGCCGGTGAGCATGACGAGCTCGACCGCGCGGCGGTTGATGACCGGCAGCGTGCCCGGCATCCCCAGGCAGACCGGGCAGACGCGGGTGTTCGGCTCGTCGGCCTGCCCCGGCGGCGGCGCGGTGGGACAGCCGCAGAACATCTTCGATGCGGTCTTCAGCTGGGCGTGCACCTCGATGCCGATGACCGTCTCGTAGCGGGTCGCGATGGACATGGCCCGATTGTAGGGCGCCTTCGGTCCACGCTCGCGGTGCCCCAAAAGGACCATGGCCCGCGCCGGCTGGGTGACCCTACGCTCCCATCCTTGATCAGGGACGCCGCTCGCACGCTGACATCACCCGATGCGCGGCGCCCGCCCGGCGTGTTCGCCACGCCGGCGGGAGCTGTCGCGCTGGGCAGCGCAGCTGTGCTCCTCGCCTCCGCTGCGCTGTCGCTGCTGGATGTGGCGCCGGGCTCCGCGGCATGGGCCCGTGTCGAGCTCACGGCCGCCGCGTTCGTCGCCTTCGTGACGGCGCTGGCCTCGATCCCGGGCACGTCGGGTCGGGTCCGGTCCGTCCGAAGCTGGACGACCGTCGGAGTGGGCATCTGGCTCCTTTCCGAGGTGGTGCGCAACGTGGAGCTCGTGGCCGGGCTCGCAGCGGCCCCTGCGCCATCGGCTGTCGTCCTCGCGGCCGTGGTGCCCGTCGCCGGCTACCTCTTCTACCGGGTCATCCACGGGCGCCTGGAGCCACGCGAGGAGGTCTCGTTCTACCTCGACGGGATGCTCGTCTTCCTCGCCGTCGCCGGGCTTCTCCTCACCTTGTTCGGCCCCGGCGCCATGGGCGACCCGCACCTCATCGCCGTCCTCGCCTACGCCGTCTTCTTCCTCGCGATGACCGGCGCCATGCTGCTCCTCTACGTCACGCTCCGCGCAGAGCTGCGCCTGCGCGGCGCGTACCTGCTCCTGCCGGCCATCGTGGTCATCGGCATCGGCTACTTCGTGCGGCTCGCTGCGCCGCAGGAAAGCGCCGTCCCGGAGGCCGGCCTGACAGCGCACCTCGTGGCGCTCGGGCTCGTCCTGGCGGGCCTGGGCACCGCGACCTGGACCGATGTGCGCGACGACAGCCCGCGCTACGCGATGATCGCCGAGCGCATCCGGTCCGCTCTCCCGCTCGTCGCGGTGGCCGCGACCCCGTTCCTCGTCATCGCCACCGTGGCAATGGACGGCCCGGAGTCGATGAAGCTCCTCAACCGCGCCGGCATCGGGCTCATGCTCGCCACCGTGGCCCTGCGACAGAGCGTGCTCCTGCGCGACCGGGAGTCGGCGGTGCAGCGCGAGGTCACGCTGAGCCGAAACCTCGCCATGGCGGAGGCGCGCTACCGGGCGCTCGTCGAGCGCCAGCCGGGCATCGTCTACCTCGCCGAGCCGGGCGAGCACGGGCGCTGGCACTACGTCAGCCCGCAGGTGGAATCGCTGCTCGGCTACACGCAGGAGGAGTGGCTCGCCGACCCGACGCTCTGGGCTGAGCGGATCCACCCCGACGACCGCGACCGCATCCTCCGCGACGAGGCCAGGTCGGCAACGACGCCGCGCAGCGGCTCGCGGGCGTGGGAGTACCGCATGCTGGCGCGCGACGGTCGCGAGATCTGGATCCTCGACGACGAGGCCGTCACCGAGGTCGGGGCAGCCGGCCTGCCGACCCTGGTGCAGGGCGTCCTGCTCGACATCACCGAGCGCAAGCGGGTGGAGGAGGCGCTGCGCACCAGCGAGGAGCAGACTCGGCGCATCATCGAGACCGCGAGCCTCGCCTTCGTCGGCATGGACGCCGAGGGCCGCGTGGCGGCCTGGAACCAGCGTGCAACGACCACCTTCGGTTGGTCGCGCGAGGACGCGATGGGCCGCTCGCTGGCCGAGCTCATCATCCCACCCGAGTCCCGTGCCGCCCACCGGCGTGGCCTGGCGCACTACCTCGCCACCGGCGAGGGACCGATTCTCTCCAAACGAGTCGAGGTGACCGCCCTGCACCGTGACGGCCGCGAATTCCCGGTGGAGCTCACGATCTGGCCGGTGCGCACCGGCGGCACAGTGCAGTTCAACGCGCTCGTCGACGACATCACCGTCCGCAAGCAGCTCGAGGGCCA
>DATBIK010000053.1:0-7884 GCA_036556985.1 Candidatus Limnocylindria bacterium
AGCGCCGCGCCGAGGTCCACGCGATCCTCGACCGGCGGCGCATCGGCGGCCGGGCCGACCCGGCCCACGCGACCGCCTTCCACGAAAATCGCCCACGGCAGCGCGCCGCCGTACGGCTCCGGGGTGAGGAGCCGGCCGCGTCCGGTGAAGAGGCGGGCGGTGGGAGTCATCGGTCCAGACCATCCTCCGACCCCCGTCCAGCCCTGCGCCGGACGGTCGCCAGCACGAGCCCGACCACGATGGTGCCGGCGCCCAGGAGCTGGACCGATGTGGGGGCCTCGGCGAGCAGCACGATCCCGAGCAGCACCGCCCCCACCGGTTGGAGCGTGAGCACCACGCTCGTCAGCGCGGCGGGCAGCCGCGGCAGCGAGATGCTGATGAGCAGCCAGCCCACGACCTGCGAGCTCACGGCCAGCGCCAGCAGCCAGCCGTGCGACGGCCAGGACGGCGCCAGGTTGACCTCGCCGAGCGGCAGCCCGATGAGCAGCGCGACGATCGCTGCCGAGAGGGTGGCATCCAGCAGTGGCCCAGCCGGCCGGCGCAGGTCGGCGTTCCCGCGCCGAAGGACGAGCAGGAAGCCGGCGTAGGACAGTCCCGTCCCGAGGCCGACGACCACTCCGAGGCCAGGGTCGCGTCCGTATGCCTCTCCGCCGACGATCCCGGAGATGAGGACCACGCCGGCGAGGACGATGGGGATGGCGAGGGCGGTGCGCGGCGCCATCCGTTCGCGCAGCAGGAGCCAGGCGAGGACGGCCACGAAAACGACCTGCGTGTTGCCGAGCACCGTCGCCAGGCCGGCGCCCACGAGCCCGACCGTGTGGTGGTACAGCTCGAGGTCGATCGCGAAGAAGACGCCGGCCACCCAGGCCAGCGCGACCTGGGACGCCGGGCGCGGCCCGAAGGCGCGTCGCTCCATGACCGCCAGCACCACGAGGAACGGCAACGCGTAGGCGCAGCGGAAGAAGGCGACCGTCGCCGGCGGCTGCTCGGCGAGGCGGACGAGGATGCCGCTGAAGGCGATGCTCAGCGCGCCGAGCACCGCGGCCAGCACCGGGCGGTGGCGGAGCGCCAGGTACGCCCGGGTGGCGAACGGGCGTCCGGTCGGTGGGCGATCGAGGGCGGGACGGGCATCGTGCACGATGGCGGAGCCTAGCGCGGCATGCGCCGATCCGTTGCGAGCGCTTGCATTGGGAACGCACACTTGGCCCCGTGCGCGAGCTGCCGACCGGGACGGTCACGTTCCTGTTCACCGACATTGAGGGCTCGACGCGGCTGACCCAATTCCTCGGCGACGCCTGGCCGCCGCTGCTCGAGCGGCACCACGCGATCCTGCGTGACGCGGTCGCCGCGCAGGGCGGCGCGGTGGTGGGGACGGAGGGTGACAGCGTGTTCGCGGCCTTCGACTCGGCGCCGCGGGGGGTCGCGGCGGCGGTCGAGGCGCAGCGCGGGCTCGCAGCCGAAGCGTGGCCGGCCGACGCAGCGGTGCGGGTGCGGATGGGCATCCACACCGGCGAGGGACAGGTGGCGGGGGAATCGTACGTGGGCCTCGACGTCCATCGGGCGGCGCGCATCATGAGTGCCGGCCACGGCGGACAGGTGCTCGTCTCCGGCACGACCCGGATGCTCGTGGAGGCGAGCCTGCCCGAGGGCGTGGAGCTGCGCGACATGGGCGAGCACCGCCTCAAGGACCTGTCGCGTCCCGAGCAGCTGTCGGCGCTCGTCATCGCCGGGCTTCCGTCCTCGTTCCCGCCGCTGCGCACGCTCGACATCGTCCCGAACAACCTGCCCACCCAGCTCACCACCTTCCTGGGCCGCGACGCCGAGCTGGCCGAGGCCGGGGCCCTGCTCCGGGAGTCGCGACTCCTCACGCTCACCGGCCCGGGCGGGACGGGGAAGACGCGCCTGTCGCTCCAGCTCGCCGCGGATGCCACGGACGCGTACCCGGACGGCGTCTACTTCGTGCCGCTCGGCCCGATCAGTGAGTCGTCGCTGGTGCTGGCCACCATGGCCCAGGTGCTGGGCCTGCCCGACCCGCGGGGCCACGCCGTGGCCCGCATCGCGGAGCACCTTGCCGACAAACGCGTCCTGTTCGTGCTCGACAACTTCGAGCAGGTGATCGATGCCGGCCCGGAGGTCGGGGAGCTGCTCCAGGCCGCCGCGGGCATGACCATCCTCGCCACGAGCCGATCGCCGCTCCGCATCTACGGCGAGCGCGAGTTCCCCGTGCCGCCCCTCTCCGTGCCCGATCCGCGGCACCTGCCCGACCTCGAGACGCTCTCGCAGTTCTCGTCGGTCGCCCTGTTCGTGGAGCGGGCGGTCGCCGTCCGGCCCGGCTTCGCGGTCGACGTTTCGAACGCGCCGGCCATCGCCGAGATCTGCGCCCGCCTCGACGGGCTGCCGCTGGCGATCGAGCTCGCCGCGGCCCGCGTACGGGTCCTCACTCCGCAGGCGATCATGGCCCGGCTCGACCATCGGCTCAGCCTGCTGGCCGGCGGCTCGCGCGACCTGCCCGAGCGCCAGCAGACGCTGCGCGGCGCCATCGACTGGAGCCACGACCTGCTCGAGCCCGGCGACCGCGCCGCCTTCGCACGCTTCAGCGCCTTCTCCGGCGGGGCCGATGAGGAGGCCTTCAACCGGGTCGTCCTGGCCGATTGGCCGGCTGACGCCGGCCCCATGCCCGACGCCCTGGACGAGCTCACCTCCCTGCTCGACAAGAGCCTGATTCGGCAGGAGATGGGGCCGGATGGCGCGCCCCGCTACCGGATGCTGGAGACGATCCGGGAGTACGCCGCCGAGCGGCTGGCCGAGGCGGAGCCGGACGCCGAGACGCGGTTGCGCCACGCCGAGTACTACCTTGCCCTGGCCGAGGGCGTGGCGGCCCGCATGTTCGGCGAGGACCAGCGCGGCTGCCTGGACACGCTCGAGCGCGAGCACGACAACCTGCGCGCGGCGATCGGGTTCGCGATCGAGCAGGGCCGGGCGGAGCTCGCCATGCGGCTGCTCGCGGCCATGTGGCGCTTCTGGCAGATGCGCGGCTACCTGGCGGAGGGCCGGGATCGGGCGGAGCGGATCCTGGCGCTGCCGGACGCGGCCGCCCACCCCGAGACCCTGCTGAAGGCGCTCGACGCGGCCGGCGGTATCGCGTACTGGCAGGGCGACATGCCCGGGTCACGCGACCTCTACCAGCAGCAGGGGCAGGTCGCCCTGCAGCTCGCCGACGACGCCGCGCACGCGGAGGCGCTCTACAACGAGAGCATGACCTTCGCCCTCGAGTCCGAGGCGCGCGAGGCGGAGCGGTTGGCCAAGCTGGCGCGCGCGAAGTTCGAGGCGCTCGGCGATCGGCACGGGATCGGGCGGGCGCAATGGGCGGTGCTGAACGCGCTCGCCTATCGGCAGGATGCCGCGGAGGGCCGGCCGCTGGCCGAGGACACGGTGGCCATCTTCCGCGAGGTGAACGATCGCTTCATGCTGGCCTGGGCGCTGTACACCCAGGCCCTGATGCTCACCCAGGCGAACGACGTGGAAGCGGCGCGCGCATCGCTGACCGAGGCGCTCGGCATCTTCCAGGAGACGCACGATCTGTCCGGCTACGCGCTCGTGCTGGACGGATTCGCCTCGATCGAGTGGCTGGCCGGCAATCGGGACCGCGCGATGCGCATCGCCGGCGCCGCCGCTGCGATCCAGGACGTCTCGGGGGTCGGGCTGGCGCAGCGGAACAGGGATTACGCGCAGTTCTTCCCGGCCGACCTCCTGGAGGAGGCGCCGCTGGCGGAGGCCTACGCCGAGGGCCAGCAGCTGTCGCTCGAAGAAGCCGTCGCGCTCGCCCTGGAGGGCTGAGCCCCAAGCTCAGGCGGGGGCGGCGAGGTCGCGCCTCGGGTAGACCATGAGCGCCCAGACGGCCGGGATCACGAGCGCCACGGCGCAGACCGCGAAGTCGAGCGGGTCTCCGTCGCCCTGCAGGATCTGCCCCGGGTCGAAGTGGTGGAAGAGGGAGTACGGCTGCAGGAACTCCGCCGCGTCCCACAGCGAGCCGAGGATCTCGAAGAAGTAGTTGGTCAGCAGGAAGCCGAGCGCCACGCCCATCGCCGGACCGGCGCGATCGAAGCTCACCGACGCCGCGAGCGCCACCGACGCGAAGGCGCCCCACATGAGGACGCCGTTGAGGAAGACGAGCGGCAGGAGGCCGAGATCGAGCTCGTCGGCGATGCCAACGGCCACCGCGCCCGACACCTGGCCGATGAGCAGCGCCGCCACGGCCAGGGCGAGCATGAGCAGGACTGCCAGCGCCACCACGGTGTAGTGTCGCTGACGCGAGAGCGGACGCGAAAGGAGCACCTCGAGCGTGCCGCGCTCCCGCTCGCCGGCGACCGCGGTCACCGGCGAGCCGAGGGCGAAGACCCCCACGAAGGCGATCGCGAGCGGATGCTGGAGCCCCAACGTCAGCGCGCCCGGCAGCGTGAAGAAGTTGCCCGAGCCGAAGCTCATCAGGTTCTCCGGGATCATCCCGGAGTTCACCATCTCGCGGATGGCATCGGAGAAGCCGGTGTAGATGATCGGGATCAGTACGCCCCAGCCGAGGCAGGCGAGCAGGAGCAGCGCGAGGCGCGCGCGGTTCCAGGCCAGGGTCTGCCAGAACAGCCGCAGCGTCATGCGTCCGCGACCTCCGACGGCTCGTCGGCGTAGTACTCGAGAAACGCCTCCTCCAGCCGGGCCGGCTCGATGATGAGGTCCACCAGCGAGGGCGACGCCACCGCCCGCACGAAGGGCGCGACGTCGCCGAGCAGCATGCCGGTCAGGCGGTCGTCGTCAACCACCAGGTCGCTCAGGCCGGGCACGTCGGAGAGGTCCGGCGCCACGCCGCGCCAGCGCACCTGCACGCGCCGCTTGCGGCGGGCAAGCAGCTCCTCGACGCCGTGGAGGGCCATCAGCCGGCCGCGCCGGATGATCGCCACCCGGTCGCAGACCCGCTCCACCTCGGAGAGGACGTGGCTGGACATGAAGACCGTGCGTCCCGCCGCGCGCAGGTCGTCGAGGATGCCGTAGAAGGCCTGCTGCATGAGCGGGTCGAGCCCCTCGGTCGGCTCGTCGAGAACCGCCAGCTCGGGGTCGTGCTGGAGGGCCTGGATGACGCCCATCTTCTGGCGCATGCCGCGCGAGTAGTCGCGCACCCGGCGGCGCAGGACCGATGCCGGCATCTCGAGGCGCTCGCACAGCTCGTTGCGGCGGACCGGCGCGCTGCCCTGCAGGTCGCCGAGGTAGTCGAGGGCATCGGCCCCGGACAGGGAGTCGTAGATGGCGATGCCGCCGGGAAGGTATCCGATCCGGCGACGGATCTCGACCGACTGGGTGACCGCGTCCAGGCCGAGCACCCGCGCGCCGCCGGCGGTCGGGTGCAGGAAGCCGAGCAGGATGCGGATCGTCGTCGACTTGCCGGCACCGTTCGGGCCGAGGAAGCCGAAGATCTCGCCCGGCCGGACCTCGAGGTCGAGGTCGGTGAGCGCCTCGATCGACCCGTAGCGCTTCGTGAGCGCGCGCGTCTCGATGGCCGCGTTCGTCGTCGTCTCCATGGGGCCGCTCAATCCTGCCCGATGAGCGCGCCGAGCGCAGCCGAAAACGGCGCGAACGTCGCGTCGCGCAGGACGAAGCGCACGAGCTCGAGCGTCGTCCCCCCGGCAAGGTGGTCGGCCACGGTGCGCACCGCGATGCGCGCCCCGTCGTCGGGTGGGTACCCGTAGATCCCCATGCTGATCGCCGGCAGCGCCAGGGTCCGCGCGCCGTGCTCGTCCGCGAGGCGCAGGCAGGACCGATACGCCCCGGCCAGCAGCCGCTCCTCGTCGCGCGATCCGCCGTGCCAGACCGGGCCGACCGCGTGGAGCACCCAGCGGGCCGGGAGAGCGTGGCCGCCGGTCGCCACGGCGGTGCCGGTCGGCGTGCCCTCTGGGTACGTGCGGCGCAGCTCCTCGAGCAGGCCCGGACCGGCGGCGCGATGGATCGCCCCGTCGACGCCGCCGCCGCCCCGCAGCGCGGCGTTCGCCGCGTTGCCGATGGCGTCCACCTGCTCGGTGGTGATGTCCCCGACGACGAGCTCGAGGACTCGTTCGCCGATGCGGTGACGGACGGGAGTCACCGGTTCACGCGGACGGCCTTCCACGCGTTCCGCAGGCCGAGACGCTGGCCGTAGAGGAGCACGCCGGCGGAGTAGATCCGCGCCGCGATCCAGAGGGCGGCGAGCAGGAAGACGAGCATCAGCCCCCCGGCCACCAGCCACTCCCAGGCCGCCGGCGGGGCGCCGAGAAGGTAGCGCGTCGGCAGCAGGTAGGGGCTGAAGAAGGGGATGAGCGACAGGAGCTGGATCCATGCCACGTCCGGGGTGGCCATGGCCACGAAGGCGACGAAATATCCACCCATGCCGATGAACAGCATCGGACCCGTCACCTGGGTCACGTCCTCCTGTCGGCTCGCGAGCGAGCCGAGCCCCGCGTAGAGCGTGCAGTACAGGAGGAAGCCGGGGACGAAGAGGACGGCGAACGGCACGAGCACGCCGAGGTCCACCTCGGCGAGGTCGGTCGCGGCGCCGGCGCCGATGAGGCGCTCCGCGACCACGCCCTGCAGCAGCACGGCCACGAGCACGGCGGCAAGGACGACGACGTACTGGGTCAGCCCCGCCGCCCCCGTGCCGAGCACCTTCCCGGCGAGCAGCTGGCGGGGCGAGGCGGCGGTGATGAGCAGCTCCATGACGCGACTGCTCTTCTCCTCGGCGACGCTCGTCGCCACCCACGAGCCGTAGGTGATCACCGCCATGAAGGTGAGGATGACGAGCGCGTTGGCGAGCAGGTAGTCGGGGCCGAAGTCCTCGTCCGGGCCGTCGGCAGCGGGATCGAGAGGCGAGACGTCGAAGGCGGTGGGCGCGAAGATGTCGCCCGCCTGCGCGGGATCGATGCCAGCCCGCTCGAGGCGGTCGGCGATCGTCACCTGCGTTGCCGCCTGGCGCAGGGCGACCAGCCGGGGATCGGTGAAGGAGGCATCGGTGAAGGCGTCCCAGGCCAGGTCGCCGTCCTCCTCACGCTCGACGCTGAGGAGCGCGTCGACCTCGCCGTCACGCACCTGCTGGCGCGCCGCGTCGACGTCGCTGACCGCTTCGATCCGGTAGGCGTCGGCGTCGTCGTCGCGCGCGGTGAGGATCGCGCCGATCGCGCCGGCCGAGGTGGTACGCAGCTCCGCCTCGGCGGCGTAGACGCCGATCTCGGTCGTCGCGTCGCCCTCGATGAGGCGGCCGATGACCGGCAGCATGCCGATCGTCAGCCCGGCAACGGCGAGGAGCGCGGTGACGATGAGGAAGGCGCGGCTGCCGACGCGCTGGCGGTACTCCCGCCGAGCGACATGCCAGGCGTTCGGGAAGAGGCCCATCATCGCGGCGCCTCCGCGAGGTGCCGCTCGTCCTCGTCGGCACGCCGCCCGACGTGCTCGATGAAAATCTCCTCGAGCGACGGCTCGCCGATCTCGAAGCGAGTAACCCGCTCCCCGCGGTCGAGGGCGGTGGTGAGGATCCGTCCCGGATCGGTGCCGTGGGGGACGCGAAGCTCGACGAAGTCCTCGCGGCGGGCGGTGATGCTGATCCCGTCGAGGCCGTCCAGCCACTCGACGCCGTGCCCGTCACCGTCCGTGGCCAGCCGTACGACCTGCCGGCCCATCGCCCGCTTCACGTCGCGCAGCGCCCCGCTCACCACCACCTTGCCGCGATCCACGATGCAGATCGCCTCGCACAGCTCCTCGACCGTCTCCATCTGGTGCGTGCTGAAGACGAGCGTCTTGCCGCGGTCGCGCATCTCGAGGAACGCCTCTTTCAGGAGGCCGACATTCACCGGGTCAAGGCCGCTGAACGGC